>NZ_CP053841.1:1576398-1891678 GCF_013201895.1 Campylobacter blaseri
ATTTGTCTTTGCTAAGCTTTTATCTGTTATTATATTTAAAGCTTTATTACTAAAGTCTGCTAAGTCTTTTCCAAATATAGTAGCATATCTGTTTTGGTCAGGGTCATTTAGTATAAGTATACCTTTTTGATTATCTATAGCATGAGTCATCTCATGACCTAAACTTGTAATTAGCTCTTTTGTATTTTTATTATATTTGTCATTAATGTAATTTACATTAGTATCTATATTATAGTGTCCTTTTATAGGTGTATTGTTTGAACCTATGGCATCTGTATATATTACTTTAGTATCATTTGGTATATAGCCTAAGTTTTGCATTACATTTAATGTTAATACATTTAACATAACTTGCTTTTTTTCTATATCTAAATTTGGATCTTTAAGATAGTTAGCTAAGTTTGTATCATTTGCTACTATATGTTTTAAAGTATTATATACTTTTACATACTTTTCATTCTCTTTAAAGAAGCTTCCTATGCTTGCTTTATTTGTTGAGGCTATTTGATATATAGCTTTAGTAATAGCAGTTGCCATATTATAGTCATCTTCTATATCTTTTCTTCCCTCTTTACTAAGTAATCTTGTATCCAAGCTAGCATCTACTTTAGAGCTAGTATATGAGTTATATAGTTCAAGTGAGAGTTTAGATGTATCTGTGTTTAGTCTTGCTAAATCATCAGAGTTGGCTTTATTTATTATAGTTATGCTTCCTTTACCTAATGTAGCTAAAGTTTTAGAGCTATTTACATTTAGTGAATTTGATGAGCTATAAGCTAGTGATGAGATATTATTAGATATATCATTTACTTTATTGTTTGAGTTATAATTAGCATTACTATTTACACTATTTGTTAGTGTAGTTTTTTTACTATCTTTATTGTTTATATTGTTATTTGTTGCTAATGTTTTAATATTATCATTGTTTAAGTTAATATCTTTATTACTACTACTATTTGATGTAGTATCATTAGTGTTATTCTCTTTATCTTTTAGACTTAGATTTATATTTATACCTGTAGATTTAGAACTACTATAATTAGTATTTGATAGGTTTTCAAATGTAAGGGTATCTGTTTTAAAGTTTAGATTTTCATTATATATAAAGTTACCTTCATCTGTAAATTTACCACTAGCTATTAGTGAACCTTTTAGGTGGGTATTGTTTTTAACATCTATATTTACATTATTAGCTGTTAGAGATGTTAATACACTTTGTTTGTTTAATCCTATAGAGTTATCTGTATTAAAGCCTGCATTTGCTGAAGATATTCCTTTTATATCTATACTTGCATCTTTTCTATTTGGTGCTTTATTGCTATTTCCAAATCCTACTCCAGCACTTACATTAAAGCCTTTATTACTATAGCTATACTTATCTTGTAAAGATATTACATCTAAGTTATTACCTGCTTTTAAGTTTAAGGTGTCATTAGCTCTTAGAGTAGTACCTTTAAATAAAGCATCATTTATTGCATTAATGTTTATATTACTAGCTTTTAAATTTGAGTTGTTGAATGCTAAAGAGTTAGAGTCATATCTACTTTGTCCATATCCAATAGAGGCAGTTCCTCCACCTCCTCCATACATAGTAAAGTTTACACTACCATTTATTGATTTAGTATTTTTATTAGTAGAGCCAAAGTTACTACTTGCACTTACATTTAGATTATGAGTATTTATATTTATCTCATCATTAGCTATAAGATTACTTCCTTTAATATTTGTATTAGTATTTAGTTTTTCATCTGTATTTATTAAGATATTAGATGCATATATGTTTGATGGGGTGGAGGTGGTAGAGGTAGAGGTTGTGTTTGATTTTTCTCCACTTACATCTGCACTTACTCCTACAGAAAAGCCATAAGTAAGGTTTGAACCTGATGCAGCAGCAGCCTGAGAAGCTATGGCTGATGTTTTAGTAGCTAGATTTATGGTTGCTGCACTTATATCTATTAGATAGTATTTTTCTTGTGATTTTAGATTATTTACTATATCTACTAGGTTTTCTATATCACTATAATCAACTCCAACCTTTTTGTTTTTATAATCACTTTTTAACTCACTTAATTTATTTTCTAACTTTTTAACCTCTTTTTTGTAATTAGTATAATCACTCTTTGCATTTTTTAATTGTTTAGCAGCTTCTTGGGCTTGTTTTACAGCTGTGGCTATCTCTACATACTCGTTTTGAGCAGTGAGGCTTAGGGCAGCTTTTAAATGCTCCTCTTTTACATTTTCATCTTTTGTATCAGATGAGTTAAGTATATTTACATCACCAATTTTTGAGTTTAAAACTACATTTCCACCTGCTTTTAAGTTACTACCTTTTATGTTTGTATCACTAATGGAGCTAGATATAATATCCTCTTTTGCAAATAAATTTGAAGAGCTATTTAGTGTATCTTTAGATATCTTGGCTTCTTTATCATAAGTTGCCTCTGCTATTTGTAATTTAACTCTTGTATTAAAATCCTTTAACCCTTTTATGTCATTTTTAATCTGTTTGGCTAAATTTGAGACCTTAACTTCTACTTTTTTATCTAGGGTTTGTCTATTTAAAGTATCAAGACTTGAGATGATGTTTATCTTGCCAGTATCTGCTTTAATGTATATATTTTTGTCTGAGTTTATATTTGAGCCAATTATAGATGTGCTACCACTATCTATGATTGTATTACCTTTAGAGGTTAAGATACTTTCTTTGCTTTTAGATTTTACATTATCATCTTTATGAAGCTTATCTAAGTATAAAGGTGCAACATCTATACCAACTAGGTTTAAAACCCCAAGTGGGTTAAACTTAGTTTTTTTACTATAGTTTATAGTTTTTTCTAACTCCTGTCTTGAAGATATTAATACATCATCTAAGGCTTTAAGCTCTATATCACTAGCACTTAATAATTCACTTGCTAAGATATTTATATCTTTGTTTGAGTTTAATATGATATTTTTAGCCTCTGTTTGAAGTTTGGCACTATGTAAGTTTAAGTTATCTTTTGAGTTTAGGCTTACACTTTTACTAAATCCTCCAAATCCTTTTTTCTTTTTATAGTGAAGCTCTTTTGTTGCATAATCTTTTGCAAATACATTTATATCAGCTTTTGCATTTGCTACTATGTTATCTTGGGCTTTTAGTTTGCTAGCTTCTAAATTTATATCGTTTTTAGAGTTTAAGAGTATGTTTTTAGCTTGTAATGAAGATGAGTTAACACTCTCTTTATAACTCATATCTCTTTTGGTTTTTGAACTACCAAATGAGCCTTTTGAATATGTTTGTATATCTCTATATTTTACACTATTTAAAGCAGTTATGTTTATGTTTTTATCTGCATTAAGGTTTATTAGGTTATCTGCTTTAAGATTGCTAGCTTCTATATTTATATCTTTGTTTGAGTTTATAACTATATCTTTAGCCTCTACATTAGAACTAAGATAGCTAGTATCTTTACTTTTATAAAAGTTTCTTCCCTTTTGTGCATTAAACTCATCTTTTAACTCTTTTGTATTTACATCTATGCTACCTGTTTGTGTAGCTAAAGTAATAGTCTCTTTTGCTTTTAAATTACTAGCTATGTTTGTTATATCTTTGTTTGCTAATACTACTAGATTACCATTTTTAGCAATGATGCTTGATGGTTTGCTTATTTGTGTATAGGTTGTGTTATTATAGTTATCTCCACTTTTTACCTGATTTACAAATGTTTCATTTATAACACTTCCATATTTTGAAAGTATATTTATATCATTAGATTTTATAGTTGCACCATTTTTATTTACTATGTCATTATTAGCTATTAAGTTTATCTTTTTGCCTGATATTAGTAATCCTGTGTTGTTTGTTATAGTATTTGCTTGTAAATTTAAATAATCTTTTGATATTATATTTCCAGAGTTAATTAAATCATCTTTTATATCTAGTTTGATATTTTTTGCAATAATTGTTGCACCATCTGTTTTTTTATAATCTTTTGCAAGATATACTATAGGAACTAATACCTCTTCATTATTTATAGTTTTACTTACATACCAAACTATATCTTCTTTTAAATTTGCTAATTGCTCCCGTGTTAGCTCTTTACCTAAGGTTAATCCTAAAATAGAGCTTTGATTTACAGCACTATTCATAAGTTTAACATACTGAGCGTTTGGATCAGTAAAGTAGTTGTCATCTATATAAGCTCTTCCTAAATGTCTTTTTAATGCATCGCTTACGAGCTTTGTTTCATAGGCTGCATCTCCAATTGATTTTATCTTTCTATCACTTCTATAGTTTATTTTTTGTAAAAAGTAGCTACTTCCTAGATAGTGTGATAAATCTGTATATAATGGGTTTGATTCTATTAGATAGTTTGGATTATTAGGGTTATGAATAAAAAATGAATATTTATTTTTAGATAAGTTAAAATTATCATTTATGGTATTTATAATTTTATTAGATTTAACTTTTTCTATACTATCTTTTAATAAGTTTATGTTATTGTCTGTTTTTTCTATACTATCTTTTATATCTACTAACTCATTTTCTTTTTTGATTATATTATTTGTAATATCTACTTTATTTATATTTGTATCTATATTTGGGTCGTAGGTAGTAAACTCAATATTATTAATTTTGGCTTTGTTTTCATTATTAAGCTCTACTAAATTACCTGTAATTTGGTTGCCAGCTTCTATGACTGAATCAATTGAATCAATTTTAACTCTATTTTCTATTGGAGGAAGAGTAGCCCATGTGTAGTTTGGATCATGCCAAAAACTATTACATTCTTTATAACAATATTCATACTTTCCAGTTATTTTATTGTAAAAATATAAATTTTCAGACTGATTATTTAAAGTTGTATCTTTAAAATTTAAACTATTTTTTGCAGAGATTGTGCTTAAATAGTTACTAATATTACCAATATCTAAATTAATATTTTTACCAGATAAGATAAGCCCACCATTGGCAATATTTACATCTTTTAGTAAATAATCTTTTTTGGAATTATAATAAAAGTAGTATTGTTTTGCATTACTTACATAGTATGGTGATTTTAGTTTAAGATAATATCTTCTATTATATTCAACATTAAACACATCAGAGAAATTTTTATACTTTTCTTTTAATCTTTTTATAATTTCATCTGAATCCACTTTTCCTGAATGAAATTTAGGTAGAGTATCGGCTTTAGGACTTCTATCTTTGTAATGAATTTTGTATCCTGCAGACCAATATGATTTAATAATAGTTATCTCATTTTTAGAGTATTTAACTCCATTTACTATGGCACTTCCGTCGTGATTTAAACAATTATTTTGGTTAAAAAAACATTCCTTACCAATATATGCTTCATTATAATATTTACCATTAGCAATCTCTTCTTTTTTTATATCTTCTATAATTGGTTCTTCGCCTATTGAAGTTTTACTCAATCTACTAAATATAGACTTCTTACAACTGAGATATCCTTTACCTCGACATTGTTTTAGATTAATTTTTTCTTTTTCATCATCTTTTATGCCAATTTCTACCTTATCATTTAAGTTTTCCAAACTATTAGCAAATATATTAATATTGCCATTTAAAGATTGTATTGTAGCTTTATCATTTATAATCTTTTTAGTTCTTAAGCTTCTATCCTTATCTGCTTGAATATTAATACCATTTTTAGCAAAGATTATTGATTTTTCATCGCCTAAGTCAACCTTTGTTTTATCTGTTTTATTTATAAGAGTGTCTTTAATGTATAAATTTAAGATATTGTTTGAATATATGGTGTTGTAGTTTTTAAGATTGCTAGAGATGATATTTAAACTATCACTATTTTTACTTGATAGTGCTATTGCTCCATAGTTTTGTATGTTATTTGCTTTTATATTCATATCTTTAAGTGATAAGATAAGTGCATGATTTGTTAATTTTTCTGTATTAATTTCAATACTAGCACTTTTTATAGCAGATTGATTGGTTGCTAAGTCATTATTTGTTATATAGTTTTTAGCTTTTAAATTTATATAGTTTAGTGAAGAGAGTAAACCACTATTTTCTATATAATCATTTGCTTTTATATCTATTTTATCATTAGATATAAAAGTTGAGCTATTTGTAATGGAATTTGCATTTATATCTATATCTTTGGCTGCTCTAAAGCTATTTGTATTATTAAGCGATAAATCTTTGTTTACATTTAAAGCTATATTTTTACTACTAAAATTTGAGCTTTTAAAATCATCTATTTTTACATCATCTATATATAGTGATAAGTTATTTAATGATGTTAAAGTCGAGCTTAGAGAGTTAACTCGTTTTGTGAAGATGTTTATATCTTGATTTGCCTCTAAGTTTGAGTTATTTAAACTTAATAAATCAATTTTTTTATTATCTTCTGTTTTTATAGATATATCTTTTGAAGCTAAATTTGAGTTTTGTAAAAGAAGATTTTCTGTTTTAAAATTAATATCTCCTTGTCTATAGCCATTTTTATATTTAGAGTTAATATCTGCTACACTATAAATATTACTATTATTTAAATTTATATCTGAGATATTAAAATTTATATCACTATTTGCTTGAGCTTTTAATCTATTAGCATTTAACTCTTTAGAGTTTATATCTATACTATGTTTTGAATATAGTAAACTACTATCTAAGTTTATACTGTCTTTTATATTTAAATTTATATCTTTAGTTGTTGATATTATATTTGAATGATTTAAGGCTAAATTTTGTGAGTTTAACTCTATTTTGTTAGATTGGATAGTTGAGTTTGTATCATTGTAATTAGCTAAGTTTAGCATTAAGTTCTTACCACTTATAATTGAGCCAAATTTGTTTTTAAAAATGTCTGTTGATATAGTTAAGTCTTTATTTGCAGTTATTAAGCCATAACTATTGTCTAGATTATTTGATGAGATTGTTATATCTTTTAAGGCTGCTATATAGCCATTTATATTTTTAATACTATTTACATCTATATTTATTGTTGTATTAGAGATTAGTTTTGAATCATAATCATCTTTGTTTATCTTTTCTTGCGAAAGTATTAAATCTTTGGCTTTGATATCTATCTTATCTGCTTGAAGATTTATATTTTTAGCATAGATGTTTTCTTTGGTGTTTATATTTGTTGATAGCTTTGAATAGATATTTGCTTTTATTGCATTTAAATTTGATGAGTTTATATTTATATTTGCGTTTTGAGAAAAGAGATTTACTCCATTTATATTTGCATTATTTGATTTAAAATTTATATCATTTAAAGCTGCTATTTGGTTTGAATTATTAAGATTTATACTATTTGATGTTATATCTAAATTTCCATTTGTTGCAACTATGTTGGAATTTTCAGAGTTAAATATGTCTGAGTTTATAGATATATTTTTTGCTTGAATGTTTGAGCTTTTACCATTAAAATTTATAGAGTTTAAATTTAGATCTTTATTAGATAGCAAAGAACCATTATTATTTGTAAACTCTTTTATGTTATTTATATTTAAATTACTATTTGTGGCTATTTTAGCTTCACTATTATTTAAATTTGTAGCTATTATATCTATTTGTTCATTAGCATTAATGTTAGCTTTTTGATTATTAAAATCTTTAGTTTTTATACCTAAATCTTTCATAGCTAACACTTTTGAACTACTTAAATCAATTTTATCTTTTATATTTAAAGTTATTTTATTTGCACCAATATTTGCTTTTATTGCATTTAAATTTGATGAGTTTATATTTATATTTGCGTTTTGAGAAAAGAGATTTACTCCATTTATATTTGCATTATTTGATTTAAAATTTATATCATTTAAAGCTGCTATTTGGTTTGAATTATTAAGATTTATACTATTTGATGTTATATCTAAATTTCCATTTGTTGCAACTATGTTGGAATTTTCAGAGTTAAATATGTCTGAGTTTATATCATTTTTATTATTGATTTTTAAAT
Organism: Campylobacter blaseri; assembly: GCF_013201895.1. Lineage (NCBI taxonomy): Bacteria > Pseudomonadati > Campylobacterota > Epsilonproteobacteria > Campylobacterales > Campylobacteraceae > Campylobacter > Campylobacter blaseri. Next base: position 1,584,330 of record NZ_CP053841.1, read on the forward strand.
TATCTTTTGCAGTGATTTTTACACTTTCTTCATTGTCTATATTTTGGCTTTTGATATTTATACTCTTTTTTGAGTTTATCTGTGAGTCTTTAGAGCTTTTAAGAGTTTTAGCATTTAAGTTTATATCATCTTTTGCATAAAGAAGATTTTTATTTTTAATGGTATCTGCATCTATGTTTAAACTACCTTTTTTTGTATCTTCTAGCTTAGTATTTACCCCTGAGGCAATTAAATTGTCATTTGTTAATGAACTTGTATTTATATTTATATCTGTTTTTGAGGCAATGATATCTCTGTTTTTAACACTCTTTTTAACATTAATATTAACATTTGAACCATATATTGTATTTGACTCTAGTTCATCGTTTGAAGTGATTTTAACATTTGAACTAGATAGTGCTTTGTTTAAAACTATTTTACCATTAGTGCTTATTTCCAAACTATCTTGTGCTGAAATTTCACCATCTAAATTTACTCCAACACCTTTGTTTGTTCCAATTAATTTAATTTTATTAGCATAAATTCCACCAAGAGCAGATGAATCAAGTGAAACTGTAGCATGGTTAGAACTATCTTTTGGCACTATAGTTCCATCACTAAGTATTTTATTTTCACCAGTTATAATATCTAAATTATTAGCATTTATCTTTGCATTTATTTTTATTGTTTTTGCATATAGTTCTGCTTTATTAACATTTTTAGTATTTAACCCATCTTTTTGAATTTCAATTAGTCCATCATTTACATCATAACTACTTATATCTCCATTTTTTATATTTGGATTTGCTGTTGTGATTGTAGCTTTGTCTGTATTTATAAATCCAGCACCATTTATATAGATACCATTTGGGTTTGCTATAACTACAGATGCCCTATCTCCTGCTACTTCAGTAAAACCTTCAAGTTTTGATCTGTTTTTACTTGTTACTTCGTTTAAGATTATTTTTGCAGTTTTAGTGTTTGCTAAGTTTTTGTTTCCATATATATAACCGCCAAGATTAGTGCTTGTATCTCTTCTGTTTGAGTTATTTAGTATAAGACCCTCTTTTTCTACATTATAGTTAGAAAATTTATTATGAGAAAGACCATTATTATTTGGCTTTACTATATTTACTATAGGCACACCATTTCTTGCTTTATCTAGCGATGGTTGGTTTTTAATAGGAGCATTTTTATCTATAACAATGCTGTTTGCAACTAAACTTTGTTGTGCTATAAGTAGTGAGCTTACAATTACAGATACTACTTTTTTAAATATTTGTTTCATTGTTGTTTCTCCATAGCTAATAGTTATAAACTACATTAAATCCAAAAAACTTTGAACTGTCATCTTTTGTATAATCTGTATCTTTTAAAGGTATATTATAAAATAACTCTAAGTTCAATTTATCTAAATATATCCTTGAGCCTATACTAGAACCTATAATTTTTCCAAATATACTATTTTTATCTTTTTTTACATATCCATAATCAACTGCCAAATATGGCATCACTATAGCACTACCTATCTTATATCGCATAGATAGCTCATTTCTAGTATAAAATCCACTACTACCACTAAGTCCTGTATCCTTAAAGCCTCTTATGCTATATATTCCCCCCATAGATATCTCATCACTTCCAAAAAGCTCATCATTGCTGTATTGTCCTCTTAAATAAAAATTATATTGCAAATGGTTAGATGTATTAAAATATCTATTAAATCCTAAATCAACTACATACTTATCATAATATAATTTTGGTAGAGCCTCTTTGTCTTTACTTCCACCAACACCTTTATATGCTAAAAATTTACTATAATAATCAAAGTTTATACCTCTATAACTATGTTTAAACCCTATACCAAAAGATGAACTAGAGTAACTTTGTAAATCTAATTTCACATCATTTAAGTGGTTGTTTGATTTTTTGTGATTGTATTTTAAAATAAACTCTAAACTATGTCTTAAAGAGTGGTATGTCTTGTAAGATATCTCTATGCCTTTAGAGTTATTGCTACCATCTGTTTTAAATGTAGTTCCAAATCCATCGCCATTTATCTGTTCATAATTTGAATAGTCATAAAATATATCAAATGAAAATCTTTCATAAGGAATACTATAATTTATAGATGTTCCAATTGTTTTATCACTGCTTTTAAATACTTTATTTGTAAAGTTAAAATTTAAAGTTAAAACATCATTTAATTAAGTAGATTTTCAAGATTAAAATTATTGTAAATTTGGTATTTTCCAGTTTTTTTAGTGCCGTAGTTATTTATTCCTACATTGCCATAAAATCTATTTTTATCACTAGTATTTGATACTTTAACTACTGTATAGCTTGGTTTAGAGGAGGGAATTAGTTCTAAGTTTAAATTTTGAGATTGTAATCTTTCACCTTGTTGTAAAGCAACCTCTAAATCTCTTAAATTAAGCATTCTACCATCATAGCCATTATATAAATTTACCATATTTATATTATCTTCTATAACTTTTTCAACCTTTCCCTCAAGGATATTTATATCTAAAACTCCATCGCTTAAATCTTGAGGTTTTATATACGCTTTACTTGTGATATAGCCTTTTTGTATATATCTATTTGTAATTTCATTTGTTAAATTTGTTAGTTCATTTATAGTGTTACATTTGTTTAGATATCTATCTAATATTTTATTAAATTCACTCTTTTTAAAAACTGTCATATCTAAAATGTTTATGTTATTGATTTGTATACAATTTTTATTATCTTTAGTAATACTATTTGTATCAAGTAGCTCTACATCATAAAAGGTATTGTTTTTAATGTTTTCGTTAGATTTTTTCTCTTTATAAATTTGCTTTTCAATAAAATCTTTCTGTTTTTGATTGATAATTTTTTCAGGAGAAAATGCAGCATAAGATAAAGATATAACTATAGAAATCAATAATAAATATCTCATACGTAACCTTTTATTAATAAGATTTAAATATTAACTTAATAAAATAAAATCTAATTCTACTATTTTATTCTTAAATATTGATAATTATTATAAAATAAAAATATATTGAGCTTGTATTGGATTATATGTAGATTTATTAATTTAAGATTTTTATATACTATTAGTTTTTATTTAATGGAATTCTCTAGATAGTTTATTTTTATACTAAATTAAAATATATAGACTATTATAAAATTTAGATACAAGAAATTAATTTTAATTTAGCATAAAATAATGGTATTTAATGTAAAAATATATTTTATTTATAGTTTTATTTTTATTATTAATTTACAAATTTAAACCCCCATTCATTTGCATATTTTAATACTATTTCAAGATTATCAAGGCTTGAGTGCGTGCTGAATTTGTTTATTTCAAATCGCCCCAGTTTTTTGCTGCATCCAAGCTACAAACAAGCGGAACTTTTAATGCATAGATATTTTGCATTAAATTTTGTGCTTTTTTGCTAAACTCATCTACAAGTTCATCTTTTACTTCAAAAATAAGCTCATCGTGAATTTGAAGTAGCATTTTTATTTCATCATTTAAAAGTGGTTGAAATTTAACCATAGCTAGTTTTATGATATCTGCTGCACTTCCTTGAAAACGGGTATTAACGGCTTCTCTTTCATACATAGCAAGTTGCATAGGGGTTGCTGATGAAAAATCAAAATATCTTTTTCTACCAAGCAAAGTAGTTATATAGCCAAGCTCTTTTGATGTTGTTTTTATATTTTCCAAAAAGTCTTTTATGGTTGAAAATGCCTTAAAATATCTTTGTATATAATCTCTTGCGTCATTTCTTGAGATACCAAGCTCGTTTGATAATTTATTTGCTCCCATTCCATAAATAAGTCCGAAATTTATACTTTTTGCAATCGCTCTTTTTTCGCTATCGCTTTGCCCAAATATACTTATAGCTGTCCTAGCATGGATATCTTCTGCGTTTTTAAAAGCTTCCACCAAGGCTTTATCTTCGCTAAAATGAGCTAAAAGCCTAAGTTCAATTTGAGAATAATCAAGCGATATAAAACTATAACCTTTTTTTGACACAAAACACTGCCTCATCTGTTTAGCTAAACTTCCATGCGCTGGTATATTTTGCAAATTTGGATTTTTAGAAGAGAGTCTTCCTGTACTTGTTCCTGTTTGTAAAAAACTAGTGTAAATTCTAGAGTTTTCATCTTTTAGGGCTAAATTTAAAAGTGGCTGAGTGTAGGTACTTTGAAGTTTATAAAGTTCTCTATATGAAAGAAGTTTTTCTATAACTGGATGCTCATCAACAAGAGCACTTAAAACACTCTCATCAGTGCTATATCCTGTTTTTGTTTTCTTTTTAGCCTTTAAGCCTAAATTTTCAAACAGCACAACTCCTAATTGTTTTGTTGAGTTTATATTAAATCTCTCACCACTTAACTCATAAATCTCATTTGTTAAAGCTTTTAATTTCACATCAAGTTTAGCTATCATATCTCTTAGTAAATCCCTATCTATAGATATTCCTGTCTCTTCCATAAAAAGTAATACTTCTATAAAAGGAAACTCTAAACTTTTTGCCAAATTTAACAAATTATCATCTAGCAAGCTTTTTAAAGTTTGATAAAATTTGAAAGTTATCCATGCATCTTCGCTTGCATATTTTGTAGCCTCTTTAACATCAATATCTGCAAAAGTTTCACCTTTTTTAACAATTTTTTCAAATTTAACTGTATTGTAGTCATACAATCTTTTAGCTAAATTATCCATGCCAACGCTAGTTCCTGGATCATTTAGCCATGCCATTATCATAGTATCTATGTAGTTTTTAGGTGGATTTAAATCAAAGTTGTTTTTAACTATCGCAAAATCATATTTTAGATTATGCCCTATAACATGGCCTTTGTAAATTTGAGCTATCGCCCATTTTGCAAATTCTAGTGAAATTTGCTTTGGAACTCCTAAATAGCTATGCGTCAATGGAACATAGTAAGATTTTTCTTCATTAAAACAAAAAGAAAATCCCACTATTTTTGCAATCTTACTATCAACTCCTGTTGTTTCAGTGTCAAAAGATACTAATGTATCTTCATTAATATCCACAAGCAGTCTTTCAAGCTCTTCTTCGCTATCGATGAGTATATCTTCAAAAGAGCCATCTTTTTTAATCTTTGGAGCTTCTAGGCTTGATAAAATTCTATTTAAAGAGTATTTAGCCAAAATATCTTTTATTTTTAGCAGAGGATTTTGTGTTGGAAATTTAGCAAGTTCTAAATTTGGAATTTCTAGTTTTTTGTAAATTGTTGCTAGTTTTTTACTTAAAAAGGCATTTTCTTTACTCTCAATCAATAAATTCCTACTTCTTACATTTGCAACTTTATCTAAATTTTCATATATATCTTCAATATCTTTAAATTGATCTAGCAATTTTTTCGCACCCTTTTCTCCTATGCCTTTAACGCCTGGGATATTATCACTACTATCTCCAACTATAGCTAGAAAATCACGAATTTGAGATGGTTTTACACCATATTTTTCAATGCAACCTGCTTCATCATATATCTCTTTTTTAGCAGGGCTATAAATTCTAACTTTATCGCTAATTAATTGATATAAATCTTTATCGTGAGTTACAATATTTATAAGCATATCATCATTTTTATAAGCTTCAACAACGCTTCCTATCACATCATCAGCCTCATAACCCTCATATGCGATAGAACAAAGTTCCATTTTTTCTATCATCTCTATACATACAGGAAGTTGTTCCAAAAGCGCTTCAGGTGGAGTTTGGCGGTTTATTTTATAATTTGGATCAATCTCGCTTCTAAAAGTTTTACCCTTGCTATCAAGCGCAAAAATTATATAATCACTCTTAAACTCACTTTCTAAGTTTGCTATAAAATTTGCAAATCCATAAACCATTCCACTTGGTTTTCCTTCTTTATTTCTAAGACTGCTCATAGCATAGTAAAGTCTGAAAAAAAAGCCAAAAGTATCAATTATCGTTAATGTTTTCATTATATTTATCCTTCTTATAAAAATTATACTATTACTGCATAATAATCTAATTTATTTTATTTTATATCTATATATCGCCTAAAATTTCACTAGCGTTTTCTTTAATATATTTATACAACTTTATCCCATTTTGTCCAAATTTTTTACTTAAATTGTTATGAAAATCTGCTTTGTTGGTTGAGTTTTTTTGAATTTCTTTTATCTCATTTAGATTTTTCTCAAAAAATTCTTTTAATTTTAATTGTGTTTTATCTTCAATTAACGGCTTAGAAATATGTGTGATTTTAGGTATATCTTTTTTATCTTCCTTGCATTCAACATTTGAAAATCTTAAAATTTGAACTTTTTTATTAAATATCTCTTGAATATAGTCTATTTTAGAGAAAATTTTATCATTGCTAGCTATGTAAATTTTATCTATTTTCTTTTTAGAGCAAAGATAACCAACAAGTGTTAAAATAATCTTATCGGCATAATCCTTGCTACTTTTATTAAAAGTATAAAATTTACATCTTTTTTTACCTATGAAATTTGGAATTTTACAAGTTAATTTCAAATTTTCATTCCCAACTATATAAAATTTATCCTTTTTACCAAATCTAGTAATCTCACTAAAAAGCTTTAAGTTGATATTTTCTGCATCTATTAAAAAAGCTTTCATTTCATGCCCTTTAACTCATCTACTAAAAACTGACCAGTGTAAGAGAGAGTTTTTTTGTAATTTTTTGCTAGTTGTTTTGGTGTCCCACAAGCTATTATTTTTCCACCTTTGCTACCGCCCTCAGGCCCCATATCTACTATATAATCAGCATTTTTTATCATATCCATATTATGTTCAATAACAAAAACAGAATTTCCCAAATCAACTAAATGTTGCAAAACTTGTGTTAGCTTATCAACATCAGCAAAATGAAGTCCTGTAGTTGGCTCATCAAGTATATAAAGAGTTTTACCTGTATCACTTTTACTAAGCTCTTTTGCAAGTTTCACCCTTTGAGCTTCACCACCACTTAAAGTAGTTGCATTTTGCCCTAAGGTTACATAGCCAAGACCCACATCTTGCATAGTTTTAAGCTTTGAGTAAATTTTAGGAACTGCTTTGAAAAACACAAGTGCCTCATCAACACTCATAGCCAAAACCTCAGCTATGTTTTTGCCTTTGTATAAAACCTCTAAAGTTTGCTCATTGTATCTTGCTCCATTACAAGCATCACAAACCACTTTAATATCTGGTAAAAAGTGCATTTCTATCTTTATCTCACCATCACCTGAGCATTTTTCACATCTTCCACCTTTGACATTGAAACTAAATCTTCCTATTTTATAACCTCTAAGTTTAGCCTCTTTTGTCTGTGCAAAAAGAGCTCTTATCTCATCCATAGCCCCTGTATAAGTAGCTGGGTTTGATCTAGGTGTTCTTCCTATTGGGCTTTGATCTAGATAAATCACTTTATCTAAATATTCTAGTCCATCAATAGTAGTTCCTTTTATCTTTTTAACTTTTCTAGCATTATTTAACTGTTCTTGCGCTTCTGGTAAAAGAGTTTGAAGCACAAGTGAACTTTTCCCGCTCCCACTAACACCTGTTATGCAAACAAGATTGCTAAGTGGAAATTTAGCACTTAAATTTGAGATGTTGTTGATATTAACATTTTTAATGCTTAGCCATTTTTTTTGCTTTCTATTTTTTTGATAATTTATATTTTTTTCGCCATTTAGATATTTTGCTGTTTGTGTGTTGCTTTCTAATATACCTTTATAGCTTCCACTATAAATTACACTTCCACCATTTTTACCTGCACCCTCGCCTATATCAACTATAAAATCAGCATTCTCAATTGTCTTTTTATCATGTTCAACAACTATTAGAGTATTTCCTTTATCACGAAGTTCTTTTAAAGTGTTTATAAGCTTTAGTGTATCTCTTTCGTGAAGTCCGATGCTAGGCTCATCTAAAACATACATAACCCCACTTAGCCCGCTTCCTATTTGAGAAGCAATTCTTATCCTTTGAGCCTCACCACCACTTATAGTTCTAGCATCTCGCCCTAAACTTAGATAATCAAGACCAACATTATTTAAAAAATAAAGCCTCTCTCTTATCTCTTTTAAAATAGGTTTTGCTATTGCTTTTTGTTGCTCACTAAAATACTCAAAATTCTCTTCATTTTTAAAAAACTTAACACAATTTTCTATGCTCATATCTATAATATCAGCTATTGTAGCATTTGCTACTTTTACCGCTAAACTCTCTTTTTTAAGCCTATGTCCGCCACAAGTTTCACAAATTCTCTCACTCATATATTCATCTAAATCATTTTCACCTTTTAAAATATCATAAGCAATTTTCACAACACCTTCAAATTTCCGTTTAAGCTTATGTCTTTTCCATAAAAATTCTACATCCTTTGCATTTCCATACAAAACTAGTCTTTTTTCATCATCACTAAGCTCTCCATAAGGTTTTTTTATCTTAATTCCATTTTGTTCACAAAAAGCACATAAAAATTTATAATAATAACTCTTATTAAAGCCATACATTATTTTTATCGCTCCATTTTCTATGCTTATACTCTCATTTATAATCTTATCTAAGTCTAAACTAAACCTAATCCCAAGCCCATCACAATCAGGACAAGCACCCTTAACTGAGTTAAAGCTAAAGCTAAGTGGCTCAAGGGGGGTAAAAGAAATTTTACAATCAAAGCAAGCCATGTGCTCACTATAATGAATGTGATCGTTTTCTAGCCCTACCTCATCAGCATTTAATATATCAATCTCAAGCTCTCCATAGCTTAGTGCCAATGCTTTTTCAACATCTTGTGCTATTCTTTCTTTGTTGTCATCATTTATAACAACCCTATCAATAACTGCCTTAATAGTATGTTTTTTAGTTTTACTAAGTTCGATATCCTCATCAAGCCTAACCATCACACCATCTATTTGAGCCCTTATATAGCCCTTTGCTCTAAGGCTTTCTATCATATCAACAAAGGTTCCCTTTTTCTCTCTTGCTAATGGTGAAAAAATAATAATTCTTGAATCTTGTGGTAGTTTTAAAATTTCAGCTATGATATCACTTGCACTCATTTTTGATATAGGCTTTCCACAACTATGACAATGTTGAATGCCAACCCTTGCATACAAAAGCCTCAAATAATCATAAATTTCAGTTATAGTCCCAACAGTTGATCTAGGGTTTTTTGAAGTTGTTTTTTGATCAATTGCAATGGCTGGCGTTAGTCCTTCAATCTTATCAATATCAGGCTTACTAGCCCTATCTAAAAACTGCCTTGCGTATGAGCTTAAACTCTCCATATATCGCCTTTGACCCTCAGCATACAAAGTATCAAATGCAAGTGTGCTTTTCCCACTTCCGCTAAGTCCTGTTAAAACAACAAGTTTATTTTTTGGAATTTTTAAACTTATATTTTTTAAATTATTCTCTCTTGCCCCAATTATATCTATAAAATCATTCATCATCTATCCTAAAAATATCTTTTTTAATGTCATTAAAAGCATCATGGTGTATAAAATTAAAAGCAGTTTTTTTTGTAAAGACTTATCAATTTTGTGGCTAAATTTTACACCATAATAAACACCTAAAAGTGAGCCAATCCCAAGCATAAAACCATTTTTATAATCAACAAGTCCAGCAAAAGAAAGGCTTATAAACCCGCTAAAAGATGAAAATACTACAAAAAATAGCCCCATTGAAAGTGCCTTTTTAATATCAAATCCTAAAAATCCAACTAAAATAGGAGTTAAAAACAATGCACCACCAATTCCCATACTTATAGCAAAAACACCTATTAAAAATCCAACTATAAACAAAATATATATAGAATTGATCTCTTTTTCGGCAATTTGTGGAGCTTTAAAAAACTTTATAATAGTTAAAGCCAAAGCAATAGCAAGACCTATTTCAAGATAAATTTCTTTAACACCTGAAACTATGTATCCGCTTAAACTTGCACCAAAAAGCCCACCTAATCCGACAAAAATACCTTCGTTGATTTTTAATTTATTGTTTTTGTAATTTACATACGAGCCAAAAATAGAGCTAAAAAGCATCTGCGTAATTGAAATTCCAACAGCAGTTTTAATATCATATCCTAAAAAAAGCATTGTTGGAACAACAACAGTTCCACCGCCAATGCCAAAAAAACCAGAAATAGCACCAACAACTACTCCAAGCCCCAAAAACTCTATAATATGTAAAATTTCCATCTTATCTCATTTCTATAATCTTTTATTTTACCCAAAGAGTATAAATATTTTTAAATTTTAATGTTTTTATTAAACAATATTATATTTTAATTGTTGTATTTGAAGTTTTAAATGTTATAATAAATCCCAAATTTCAAACAAGTAAGATATATGATTATATAAATTCATTAAATTAGCTTGTTTATATTAAACTATTAAGGCTATATATGGTAAAAAGAAATTTAATTTTAACATTTTTAATGCTTGCTATAAATTTAGGAGCAACAACACTTATATCGCAAAATACTTATAAATTTCAAGATAGAATTGAAGTTGCTCTTGTTTTTGATAATGAGTTTGATGGTGAAATTTTCCTTACTAAAAATGAGGATAACTTTAATATTTTTCTTAGAAATGTTAAATCAAAAGAAAAGTTTTTATCTAATGTAAACTCAAAAATTATATCTAGCTTTACTATAGAAAATGTAAAAGATGGCGTTGAGTTGGTAGTTGTAGGAGATAAAAACTTGGAGCTTGATGCAGAACTATCAAAAGATAATAAAACACTAAATATTAAATTTATTGACAAAAATTTGGCTAACTCCATTAATGAAATTTCTAAAAAAGAGATAGTTACTCAAAAAGAAACTACGAAAAATAGCTCAAACTTCAAAATTACATATATTATAATTCCTTTTATTTTAATAGTTACTCTTGTTTTTTTGTATTTTAAATTTAAAAAATTACCTTCGGAAAATTTAGACTTTAAAGGATTTGATGATTTTGAAGACAGTGCCTTTAAAAATTTAGATGATAATATTCAAGAAAAAAACGAAGAGGTTATTGTTGAAGAAAAGCATAGTGAAGAGTTAGATAAAGAAAACTTAGATGTAAATTTAAGACCAAATGTAATATATAATAATAAAATCACAAATGACAGAGAACTTCTTTTAATAGAAAAAGATGGTAAAATTTACATAAGCTTTTTAACAAAAGACAATGAACTTCCAGAAAAATCATACAATGAGATGTTAGAACATGAGGATAAATTTCAAGAATTTTTAGAAATATGTAAAAATAAAACTATTTAATAGATCTAGTTTTTACTAGATCTAAAGTTTTAAACAAAATACTCTTTTATCTGCTCAATCCATAATGAAATTCTCTCGTCATTTTTTTCTTCTTCATTATCATAATCAAGCGGCAAGCCAACAAAATCACCATTTTCATCTATAGCCTCACTCTCTTCAAAACTGTACCCATCAGCACTTACAGCACCAACCATATTGCCACCTGCTTCTTTTAGCTTATGATACAGCTTAGCCATTCCATCACAAAACTCATCTGCATAGGCATCACTATCACCAACTCCAAATACAGCGATGGTTTTTCCGCTTAAATCAAGTGCTTCAAAATTAAATTCATCCCAATCATCTTGCATATCTCCTGCATTCCAAGTAGAGGTTCCACATATTAACTTATCATACTCATTCAATGTTTTTGCATCAATATCAGCAACATTTAAAACATCTAGTTCAATTCCTAGTTTTTCTTTTACTAAATTTGCAGCATTTTCTGTATTTCCCATAGAGCTTCCAAACACAATCGCAATTTTCATTTTTATCCTTTTTTTATTATTTTATTATTTATAGAATAAGGCACAACTTTTATGGATTTTTCTTTTCCAGAACTATTGCAACCTTTAATTTCAATATGCCTACACAATTTTTTTTGCCTAGGCAATACTAAATAAATATCCATATTTTCTTTACACATATTGAATGCTTTTCGCAAATCTCTATCAAAAGTTCCCTCTTTTTCTCTATTAAACTCACTAAATGATGGCATAACGCATAGAACTTTTCCATCATTTTTAGTTAAATACAGAACATTTTCTTCAACAATAACCTCTTTATCTTTATGCATTTTTTGTATTTTTGAAAATACATAATTTATAAAAAAGTCTTTCGAATTAAAAACTAATCCCGGCGTTTCTTTAAAATAAATCATTTTAATAAGCTTTGCAACGCTAAAATAAGGAATATCTAAAATAATCTTATCTTTAAAACTTTTATTTTTATAATTATGTATAATCTCGGCAGAAAGAGGACATATTTTTTTAATATGGTTTATATCAAGATTGTTTAATAAAATTTGAATTTTAGCTTCAAAAATCTCTTCTAGGCTATTTAAATTTAATACATATTGCAAAGGGACTGTTAACTCCTTTTGAACATATGCATTAAATTGTGTCAAAAAATACAAAAATATATCTTTTTTATCCAAACAAGAAAATATTTCTGGTATTAATTCGCCTCTGCCTATTAAAAAACCGAAATTCATATTACTTAGAACAACCAAATTCTCTATCTAAATCAAAAATTTTACAAAATTCGCAAAATACACAACTTACACTTCTTTTAGCACAAACTATTGGTATTTTTCTTTTTTTAGCATCATTTTTAATCTTTTTCATAGTATTGTGATTTAAAAAAGATGTTAGCATAACAATACAGTCTGTATCTAAAGGTATTGATTTTCTATTTACTCTATTTTCATTTCTAGCATCCCAATGCTCTATTTTGCTAGCTCCTAAATCCGATAAAACCGCTTTTATTGGCGTTATTTCATCTGCGCCTACTACAAGAACTGACATAATGTTTCCTTTTTGTTTAATTTTATTAATTATACAAAATTAGTTCTTAAATTATTCTGATAATGATTATTGAAATATGCTATATCATTGTATGCACTAGAAATCTAGTGCATAAATTTTTAACTTTCAAACTCATCGCTATAATCAGCACTTGCTAATCTTTTTAACTGCCTATAGTTTTGCTGTGCATCTTTTTTATTTTTTTGAAATAACTTGTCTGCCTTATCTGGATTTGATTTTTTAAGAGAGCTATATCTTGTCTCATTCATTAAAAACTCATCATATAAATCAAAATCAGGCTCTTTTGATGTTATTTTAATTGGATTTTTTCCCTCTTTTATCAAAGTTGGATCATACACATATGTTGGCCAATACCCACATTTTGTAGCAAGAGCACCTTGGTTTCCAGAAGAAGATAACCCACCTTTCATCCCATGTGCTATACATGGAGAATAGGCAATTATAAGACTTGGTCCCTTATAAGCCTCTGCAGCCTTTATTGCTTTTATAGTATTAGCTTGCGAAGCATTTGAGTTAATTTGCGCTACAAAGATATTTCCATAAGTCATGGCAAGTTGACCTAGGTCTTTTCTTTTAACAGGTTTTCCAGAAGCTGTAAACTCTGCAACTGAGCCAGTTCTTGAAGCTTTAGAGCTTTGTCCTCCTGTATTTGAATAAACCTCAGTGTCTAAAACTAAAATATTTATGTCTTCACCACTTGCTAAAACATGATCTAATCCACCATAACCTATATCATAAGCCCAGCCATCTCCACCAATAATCCATTGTGATTTTTTAGAAAAATAGTTTTTTAATGATAAAAGCTCTTTAGCTCCCTCGCTATCTCTATTTTGCTCTAAAATTTCTACCAATTTTCTACTAAGTGCTGGTGATTTTTCACTATCATCTTTATACTCTATCCAGTCATTATATAGTGCTGATAATGCATTTGGAACTTTATCTTTTGTTCTTAGCATAATATCTTCTATTCTATGTCTTATTGTATCACTTGCTACCTTCATTCCCATACCAAATTCAGCATTATCCTCAAATAAAGAGTTCCCCCATGCAACGCCTTTTCCATCTTTGTTTTTCTTATATGGCATAGATGGTGCTGAAGCGCCATAAATAGAGCTGCATCCAGTTGCATTTGCAACTATCATATGATCACCAAACATTCTTGTAACAAGTGTTAAATATGGAGTTTCACCACACCCAGGACAAGCAGCATGAAACTCAAAATATGGCTCAGCAAATCCTATACCTTTAACGCTATCTTTATTCATCAAATCATCTTTATATGTAACATTTTTGAATAGATAATCGGCATATTCTTGTTCATTTTTCTCAAGCTCTTCTCCAAGCGGAACCATAACAAGTGATTTTTCTTTACTAGGACAAACTTCAGCACAAAGATTACAGCCTGTACAATCAAGCGGGCTAACTTGAATTTTATATTTCAACCCTTTAACTTCTTTTCCTTTGGCTTCTAATAGTTTATCAACCATACCTTTTGGTGCATTTTTCTCTTCTTCCTCATTGATTAAAAATGGTCTTATCACAGCATGAGGACAGACAAAAGCACATTGATTACATTGGATACAATTTGTCTCTATCCATTTTGGAACAGTTACACCTATACCTCTTTTTTCATATTGGGTTGTTCCTGACTCAAAACTACCATCTTCATAACCTAAAAAAGCAGATACTGGTAAACTATCTCCACGCGCAGCATTTATAGGTTTTACCACATTTTCTATAAAATCATTTCCAATATATTTATCTTCAATCTTTATCTCTTCATCAAGCTCTGCCCAAGAAGGATCTATTTCAACTCTTACTAACTTATCAGAACCCTCGTCAATTGCCCTATAATTCATTTGAATTATTTTTTCACCTTTTTTTGCGTAAGTTTTAGCTGCATATTCTTTCATATACTCTTTAGCGTCATCAAAAGGTATGATTTTAGCTAATTTAAAAAATGCTGATTGCATAATGGTATTTGTTCTATTCCCAAGACCTATCTCATTTGCAAGCTTTGTAGCATTTATAATATAAAACTCAACATTTCTCTTAGCTAATATCTTTTTAACTTTGTTTGGAATTCTACTAACTGTCTCTTTAGCATCCCATATAGAGTTTAGTAAGAAAATACCATTTTCTCTAATTCCATCAATCACATCGTATATATCTAAATATCCAGCAACAGAACACGCGACAAAATGTGGATTTGAAACAAGGTATGTAGAGCGAATTGGCTCTTTACCAAATCTTAAATGGCTCCTTGTATATCCTCCTGATTTTTTAGAATCGTATGCGAAATATGCTTGCACATATAGATCTGTTTTATCTCCTATAATTTTAATTGAGTTTTTATTTGCCCCAACTGTTCCATCTGCACCAAGACCGTAAAATAAACATTCAATTGTATCATCACCACTTAAAGAAATTTTTTCTTTAACATCCAAAGATGTAAATGTAACATCATCAACAATCCCAACAGTAAACCCATTTTCAGGCTCTTCTTTTTTAAGATTGTCATAAACAGCTATCATTTGTGCAGGATCAACATCTTTTGAGCTAAGTCCATATCTTCCGCCTACTATTTTAGGTGCTTTTTCTTTACCATAAAATGCCGCTTTTATATCAAGATAAAGAGGCTCACCTAAACTTCCAGGCTCTTTTGTTCTATCTAAAACTGCAATTTTTTCAACTGTTTTTGGCATAACATCAAAAAGGTATTTCAAACTAAATGGCCTATAAAGACGAACTTTTATAAGACCCACTTTTTCTCCTTTGCTATTTAGATAGTCCACAACCTCTTCTATTGTTTGGTTTACAGAACCCATAGCAACTATAATTCTAGTTGCATCTTTATCTCCATAATAATCAAATGGCTTATAATCTCTACCTGTTATTTTTGAAATTTCTTTTAAATAATTGGCAACTATATCAGGTAAGGCATTATAATACCTATTAGAAAGTTCTCTTGTTTGAAAATATATATCATCGTTTTGAGCAGTTCCTCTAGTTTTTGGATTTTCAGGATTTAAAGAATCATCTCTAAATTTTTGAATAGCATCATAATCAACTAACCTATCAAAATGGCTATAATCCATAACTTCAACTTTTTGGATTTCATGACTAGTTCTAAATCCATCAAAAAAATGCATAAAAGGAACTCTGCCTTTTATAGCAGCAAGATGTGCCACTCCGCCTATATCCATAACCTCTTGAACACTATCGCTTGCTAAAATTGCAAAACCAGTTTGTCTAGCAGCATAAATATCTTGATGATCACCAAATATAGATAATGCTTGTGCTGCAATTGACCTTGCTGCAACATGTATAACCCCAGGAAGCAATTGCCCTGCAATTTTATACATATTTGGAATTTTAAGTAAAAGCCCTTGTGAAGCTGTGTATGTAGTAGTTAAAGCTCCTGCTTGAAGCGAGCCATGAACGGTTCCTGCCGCACCTGCTTCGCTTTGCATTTCTACAACCTTTACAGGCATCCCAAAAAGATTTTTCTTCCCTTGCGCAGCCCAAACATCAGTGTAGTCAGCCATCGGAGATGATGGGGTTATAGGATAAATTCCCGCAACCTCTGTAAAAGCATATGAGACATAAGCTGCTGCTTCATTCCCATCCATTGTTTTCATATTTTTACTCATTAGTTATCCTTTAAAAGCATTTTCAAAATGCTTTATTGTAGTTTTATATATAATTTTATCGAATTTGTTTTAATAGGGTAATAATATTGAAATTTTAAAAAATTAATTTAATTCTTTTTTAATAAATTGTACAGCATCTATAGTTTTATCAAAAACTTGATTTGTATGTTTGAGGAGATCTTCTTTTTTGCCATAACCACATGTAACACAAATAGGCTGTATTTTTGCAGATAATGCAGCCAAAGCATCAAGTTTTGTATCGCCTATCATATATGCTTGTAATCTGTCTTTTTGCATATTTTTTAATGCTTTTAAAATTGGCTCAGCATCGGGCTTTGGGTTTACCACATCATCTCTGCCAATAATCACTTTAAAATAATAGGCAATGCCTAAATTTTCTAGTAACACTCTAGAGTATTTTGAAGTTTTTGTAGTAACAACACCTATGTCAGCAAATTCATAAGCCATAAGAATTGATTTTTCTGCTTCAGGCAATAGTGTAGTTTTTTCTAAATAGGTTGTTCGATATCTTTTTTTATAACTTTTAACTAACTCATCAATTTGATCTGCTTTTACGCCAAGATTTTTAAACATAATTTCTAATGGATAGCCTATAAGGTTTTTTACGAATTCATCACAGGGATATTTAATGTTATTTTCTAAGAATGCAAATTTAAAGCCATCTAGTATGGACTGGGTTGAATCAATGAGGGTTCCATCAAGGTCAAAAAGTATAGTAGGTTTTTTCATAAATTTTATGTATGTACTTAAAAGATACCTCAAAAAGAGGTATCTTTGTGTAGTTAAAGATTATTGATTTCTAAATTTAGCATCAACTCTTCTGTTTTCAGCTCTACCAGCTCTTGTAGAGTTATCAGCAATTGGTTGTTCTTCACCGTAACCAATTGTGCTTATTTTTTCACTACTAACACCAAGGTCAATTAATGCTTTTTTAACACTAGCAGCTCTTTTTTCTGATAGTTTTTTATTATAGTTTGCGTTGCCTGTACTATCAGTGTGTCCTTCAAGAATTACTTTATAGTCTGGTCTTTCAACTAAGAAATTTGAAACTTTTTTAATTTCGTTCATATATTCTGGTTTGATTTTAGCACTATCAAACCCAAAGTTTACACCTAGGTTAAGTCTGATAACTTTTTCACAACCAAACTCATCAACTACAACACCAGCTGGAGTTCCTGGACATTTATCGACATTATCTAAAACACCATCACCATCTTCATCACCTATAACATTCTCAACCGCAGGAGCCATAGCTGTTGATCTAGCGCCAAAATCAACACCAAATCCTAATGTATAGAACATAAAGTGATATCCATCATCAAATGTAATAGCATCTCTAACTTCTAGTTTTGTAGCAAAGTTATCTGCCCAGTAGTATTTTAGACCAAGACCATATTGACCAAATCCACTACTAAAATCTTTCATTTTATCGTTTTTCATAACTTTACCATCAAAGTCCATATAACCACCGCCAACTAAACCGTATAGTTTTAAATTGTCAGTAATTTGATAAAAATCTTTAACTAAATTTAAATGATAAACATCAAGATCAGGTTTTTTTCCTTCAACCTTATCAAGTCTCATTTTGCTAACTCTGTCATAACCAAGTTCAATTTGGTCAAACCATAAACCCTCTTTAAGGTTTTTAGCAATTCTTAAACCAAAAGTAAAAGAGTTGTCTAGATTAGTGTTTCCTTCAGGAAGAACACCACCAACTGTTGGAGTAAACTCCCAATGATAATTAGCATCATTTGCTAAAACTGCTGTTGATGCACATAAACTAAGTGCAAGTAAAATTTTTTTCATAATATTCCTTTCAAATTAAATATCATCTTATTATAACACAGTTCAGTATATATCTATACATTAAATATATAATAAATTATTATCCAATATTTATTATATTTGTTCTGTTTTCACTTATAAAATTTAAACATATAAAATAAATAATAAAAATAATTATCTCTTAGAGAATTGAGGACTTCTTCTAGCTTTTCTTCTACCAAATTTCTTTCTTTCAACAACTCTACTATCTCTAGTTAAAAGTCCTTTTGGTTTAAGTAAAGCTCTAAAATCAGCATCCATATCTGCTAAGGCTTTTGAGATACCATGTCTTAAAGCTTCTGCTTGTGCATTATATCCGCCACCTTGAGTTGAAGCTTTAATATCCATAGATGTCTCTTGTTTTGTAGCAAGTAGTGGCTGAACAACCTTTAGTTTTGCAATCTCATGTCCGCCTAACCAAGAGTTTAAATCCATTCCGTTTACAGAAATTTTACCACTGCCTGGTTTAAGCCATACTTTTGCTACTGCTCTTTTTCTTTTTCCTGTTGCATAAACTGTAGCCATATTAATTTCCTTTTTTACTTATTTGTGCTGTATGAGGGTGCTCGTTACCTTCATATACTTTTAATTTTTTAAGCATCTCTCTTCCTAGTTTTGTTTTTGGAAGCATTCCTCTTACTGCTAATTTATATAATTTTACAGGATTTTTTTCAAGCAAATCTTCAAATTTTTCACTTTTTACACTTCCAAAATATCCCGAGTGTCTGTGATATAATTTGTCTGAACCTTTGTTTAGCCCTGTATATGTTGCTTTGCCTGCGTTTATGATAATAACATAATCCCCGCAATCAACATTTGGTGTATAGCTTGGTTTATGTTTTCCTCTTAAAAGAGTTGCAACTTCTGTAAGCATTCTACCAAATCTCTTACCTGTTGCATCTATCACAACCCAGTCGCGTTTAACATCGCTTGGTTTTGTAATTTTTGTCATTTTTTAGCCTTTTTTATTTAGTGAAGTATGATTGTATAGAAAAATAACTTAATATTAACTTAATTTAAGTGAATTTTAAAAATTTAATCTATACTTAATTTAAGTAATTATTAAATTTCATCTATTTGGATTTTATCTTTTAAAATGTACACTATAAAGCCATTTACTATTGCACTTGGATAAAATTTA
Organism: Campylobacter blaseri; assembly: GCF_013201895.1. Taxonomy (NCBI): domain Bacteria; kingdom Pseudomonadati; phylum Campylobacterota; class Epsilonproteobacteria; order Campylobacterales; family Campylobacteraceae; genus Campylobacter; species Campylobacter blaseri. Next base: position 1,603,811 of record NZ_CP053841.1, read on the forward strand.
GAAAAGACTTTTTTATATTCTGACACTTGTGAGATATTTTCATCGCTAAACCCCAAAGAGCTTTTATAATCTATAATGTTAATCGCCTCATCACTCATAGTAAGAAGATCTATTTGTCCAGTTTTTCCTTCAAATTTAAAGGGTTGTTCTTTAAATACTCTTTTATTTTTAGTCAAAGATTTAAAAAACTCATCGCTAAAAAGAATTTCCAATCGTAATTTTAAATCTATAAATTCCTCTTCTTTTAAGAATTTATTAAATCTGTTTTTTGATTTTTTTATAGCTTTATCTATCTCTTCTTTAGAAAATTGTTCACACATCTCTAAAGCATAGTGCATAGCTAGTCCAAAATTTATAGATTTTAGATTCAACTCTTTTGTAGTTGTTACACTATCTATTTTCTGAGCTGGAACCTCTCTTAACTCTATCTTTTTTTCAGGTTTTGTCTTTTGAATTGTTTTTTTCTCATCTTTTAAAATCTCTCCTATTTCAAAATTAGCAATATCTAAAATACCATTAGAACTATTTTTGCTATTTACAAAATAACTATAAGAGGTGTTTGATTTTATAATTATTAAAGAATTTCTAGCCCTGGTAAAGGCAACATATAGTTTATTTAAATTCTCATCTCTATCTAAATCTGCAATCTTTTTTCTAAATGCCTCATAGTCTTTATCTACTTTTTCTCTACCACTTATCCTGTATTTAACCTCCCACTCATTGCTATTTACATCGTAATTTAATAAAAAGCTATCTGTATCATTAGCACCTCTAGAGAAATTATCACATAATATTACATGGTTAAACTCAAGTCCTTTTGACTTATGAATAGTAAGCAAGTTAACGCCCGCTCCGCCTTCATTTATAGCTAGTGTTTCATCTTTGGAAAAAGCAAACTCAACTATATTTTCATATTTTTTAGAAATTTCTACAAGAAGTAGTATGTTTTTATCATCAAAGCCAAGTCCTAATTGTTCTATTAAATAGTTTAAAGTTTGTGTTGTGGTTTTTTTATAATTAAGATTTAATGTCTTAAAAGTAGCTCCACTTAGCTTTTCTACATTTTTACCATATATCTGCTCTTTTGTTATACAAAATTTTGTATATTCCAAAATTAGCTTGATTTTATCAACTTCAAAAAGCTTCCTGCTACCTTCGCCACTAGAGTTTATACCCTCATCTAAAAGCATATCTTTTAGCCTATCTATATTGTCATTTTTCCAACATAAGATGGCTATATTTTCAGCAGTTGCACCTTTGTTTAGTAACTCTTTTGTCTCTTTTAGTGCTTGAGCTAAAACGGCTTCGTTGTCATACTCATCACTATCTTTGTCGCTGTCTTCTACGTCTATAGCTTTTATATATCCGCCAGTTAGATTTTCTTTTTTGCTAACTTTTTGATCCACATACCCAAAAACCTTATCTCTAAAGGTGTCGTTTATAAAATTAACTAGCAACTTCTTGCTTCTAAAATTATATTCCAAACTATCAACATTTATCTGTTTATAGCTATTTGCAAGGTGATCAAAAAGCTCTTTTTTTCCACCTCTAAATCTATAAATACTTTGCTTAATATCTCCAACATAAAAAAAACTTCCAATGTTATCTTTTTGTCCAACCCCTGATATAACCTCTTCAATTAAAGGAAGCATAATTTTATATTGTATAACATTTGTATCTTGAAATTCATCTATTAAAATATGTTCTATCTTGCTATCAAGCCTAAAATAAACCATATCTATCATCGCCCTATCGCTTAAAAGGCTATATATTATAGTAGAAAGATCATTGAAAGTTATTGTGTTTAAGTCTTTGATGGTCCTGTTTTTTACACTATTAAATAAACCTACTATCTTTGCAAACTCGTTAATCTTATACTTTTCAAAAGCTACTAAATACTCTTTAAGTTCATTTTTAAAATTTAGATAATGCACATCTAAATCGCTACTTTGCTCAAACAATCTACCAAAAGTTCTATAGCTTAAACTATCTCTTTCCATAAAACTTTCTTGAAGTATTGAAAAGTTATTTTTATCTATTTTTGATATCAAATTTTCTGCTTGATTTTTTGTTTTTTCTATATTGCTTATCTGTGTTTTTCTAGTTTCTGTTAAAAGCTTTTTATCTTCTTCTTTTATAATATTTTTACAAAAATTAATGATCTTAGCCTTAGCATTTTCTAACTTACTATCATCTGGAAAAGAAGTGCTTCCTTTGTTAAATTCCACCCCTTCACTTGATATTTGGGATAAAGAGTTTAAAAAACTACTTAAATTTGAATGGGTCTGGGTTATGAAATTGGCTAAATTTAATGTAAGATTTTTATCTTTTGAGATATCTTCTACAAATTTTTTATTAATAATATCTTGCAAATCAGGTTCTATTTCATAATTGGCATTTAGACCAAAATTTAAAGCAAAAGCCCTAAGTATAGTTGAGAAAAAAGAGTCAAAAGTTGAAATTTTAATATCACTTCTTAAAAACTCATTCCTTAATGCATTTCTTTTTTCAAGTATATCTTTCTCATCTGTATTTAAAATTCTAGCTATCTCTGAAAGCTCATTTTTTTTCTTATCAGTGTGCAAATTTAAAAAATTATCTATAACTCTTTCTTGCATCTCATTTGCTGTTTTTTTTGTAAATGTTAGGGCTAAAATATTTTTTGCATTTACGCCACTTAGAAAAAGCGCTATATATCTTATGGATAGTGCAAATGTTTTTCCACTACCGGCACTAGCTTTTAGTGATTTGTAATTCTCTTTTATATCTAATCGCATAATATATCATAGTCCTTATATTTACAATTATAACTTACATCAAAATCAAAATCTTTGCCTGAAATTTGCTTTAACTCATCTATAACATTTTTTAAATCATCTAGGCTAGATTGGCTATTTACAAACTTAACATCTCTTAAAGAAAAAAATGCACTTTTTACATTTTCCTCTCCAAGAAGTGCCTCATAAAAAGGGAGTTGCAATGATTTTTTATCTCTAATGCTTCCACTTTTATAGTCAATTATAAACTTTTCTCCATTTAGCGCATCAATTCTATCTATTTTACCTTTTATCCTAACTCCCTCAAAGATATTTTCTAGCTCAATCTCTTTTTTAATAAGCCTATAACCTTTGTCTTCATGCTTTTTTAACTCTTGTTCAATTTTCTTAAACTCATTTAACATAATTTGCTTCTCAAGCTCACTTAAATTTGTAGAAATTTTCATAAACATCTCTTCAAAGATTTTATAATCAAAAATATTTGAATTATTATATGTTAACTCAAGTGCCTTATGTAAGATATTTCCTCTATCTTTTGCACTCATATCACTATCTACATCTTTTGGAGGTTGTATTTTTAAAATATATTTTAATGCATAACATCTTGGGCATTTTAAAAATTGGTCTAATCTACTAAAAGATAGTGGTTGCTCAAAAAAATCATGTTTAAAAACTAAATTTAAATCGCCTTTTTTTAAAATTCTTTTTGATCTAAAGAGATTTAGATAACTCTTATCGCTATACTCTTTATCTTCAATTATTTTAAACTCTTTTAAAAATCTTGATGGAACTTTATCTTCATTGTCATCGTAGCAAATTGCAACTTTTTTTGCTTTATTTATAATATCTTTATAATAAAATCTTTGTAAATTTTGCCTATCTTCATAGCTAATTAAACCAGCTCTTTTCCTAAGTGTTGTGTTTAAAAACATCTCATTGATTGAGCGTTTTGGAACTAGCTCATCATTAAAACAAGGCATGATTACTCCCCTAAAGCTAAGACCTCTGCTTTCTAAAAGCCCCATAACACTTACTTCGCCACCGCCTACATAATCAATATGGCTATTTTTTAACTCTAAAAGGAAAATCTCTGAAATTTCACGTAAATTTAGACTCTCATTTTCTAAATAAATCTCTATATTAAATAGTATTTCATTAATTGCACCACTTATCTCATGCTCTTTTGAATACTCTAAAATTTCAAAAACTATCTTTTTAAATTGATCAAAATTTGCTTTTTGGTAGAAGTTGTTTTCAAAGTTTCGATAAAAATCACTTTTAACGCCACACTCGTTTAAAAATATATTTACCGATGTTAGCTGATCTTCATTTTTAATATAATCATCTTTTAATTCTATCTCTTCCTCTTCTAGGATTGATTTTATAATTGTGTTAAAGAGTTTATAAAATAGTAAATTTTCAGCCTTTTTACCCATAGCAAAGTTAAGCATATTGTTTTTATCATAATCCATTAAAATTTCACTAAAGCTCTCATCAGGTAAAATTACAACAATATCTTTAGGGTTAATTCCATCTTTTATAAATGTTGAAATTTTCTCAAATATGTAAAAACACTGCATGGAATTACCACTAAGTCCTCTAACTAAAATTGGTACATTATGGTTTTTCTCTGCGTTATTAACCTTACTTAAAGAGTTATTTGTTAGATTAAAAATATACTCATTTGCAATTTCTAAACTATTTTCTATATCCACAAAACTACTAAGCATTTTTTTTGTTAGATAGTTGGCATTTAAAACAAGATTAATATCTGCAAAATTCTTACATAAATTTAATATCTCAATCTCAAAATTTGTTAAAACACCATCTATAAATATATTTATCTCATCATAGCTTTTAATAAACTCTTCATTTATTAAATAATCATCAACTATAGTTATATCATCATAAAGTTTTCTATCTTTAAGCTCTAGTTTATAGTTCTTTAAAAGCTCTTCTAAAATTTCCAAATGCTCATCATAACTAGCATAGATATCGCTGTATTTAAGATCTTCTATCTTTTTTTTAGTTACAGCAAGCTCTTTAAAGAAAGAAAAAATATACTCGTGGTTTTTTAAAAATTCAAAGAAATTTGATGAAATTTTTAGCTGTTGCTCTAAATTTTTAGTTTTTGAAATGGCTTTTTGCATGATAATGAGTTTATCAATTTTTGACACCTCATCAAATTTTGGTGAATATATGGCTCTACTAAAAAACTCCGATATTATCATAGTTTTTGGCAAAACAGCATTGCTTTGCTCATTTAAATATTCTTTTAGTTTTCTTGTAGTAGTAAATACAAAAAGTTCTTTTTTAATCATTTTAATACTCATAGTTTTTCATAGATAATTTTATATTTTTATTTTAATATACTTTTGCCACCCTAATCATCTTTTGATAGAGATATTACATATTTTCCAACCACTATCTTCTCTTCATCACTTAAAGTTTCTTTGAATGATGGCATATCTCCTATGTGACCCTCTTTGCCTCTATTTAAGACATCGACAACAAACTCAAAATTTCCATAAAGGGTTAAGTCCGGAGCTATTTCACCCATCCCTTTTCCATCATCACCATGACAAGAAGCACAAATTCCCCAACTTTCTTTACCTTGAGCGATTAGGTTTTCGTTGCTTGTAGTTTTTATAGATGATATATCCTTAGCCATATATGCTGCAACTGCTTGTAAATTTTTATCACTAGCCATATTAGAAGGCATCTCTTTTATAGTATACTTAAGCCCTTTGCTTCCATTTGCAATAGTGTCTATAACACCATCCTCAGAACCCCATATAGTAAGATTTCTAGCTACGCCCTCTAGCCCTTTACCATCAATGCCATGACAGGCAGAGCATTCTTTTAAAAATATATCTTTACCTTTTAAAAAACTATTGTCTTTCAAATTTTCATCTGTGGCCTGTAAAATAGCTGGAGATAAAACAGCTAAAAATAATATAGTTAAGGCTATTTCTATAAAAATATTTTTATTATCCATCTTATGCTCTCCTTGTTTTTAATTATTTTTTAGTGGCTATTTCAACCTTATAGCCTAACCCTGGGATATTTTTTATAGTGTCTTGACCAACTTTCCCCCTAATCCTTTTTATAAAAGTTCGCACAGCAGCATCGCTTACCGATTCACTACCCCAAACACTCTCTTTTATATTATTATGAAGCACAAGATTACCCTCGTTGTTAATTAAAAGCATTAAAAAAGATAGCTCTTTTTTTGTAAGTGAAATTTCTAACCCATCTTTAATCAATACTTTTTTGGATTGATCAAATTTATACCCATTGACTAAATCCACTACATTTAAAGTATTGATTTTACTTTTGGCTATATTTTCTATAGTAGATAAAAGCTCCTCCATATCTATCGGCTTTAAAACATACTTATCGATACCAACATCTATAGCTTTTAAAAGTCTGTCTCTATCACTAAACGCACTTAGTGCTATTATTGGAGTTTGAGGCGAGAGCTCTTTTATTATCTTGGTCATTTCAAGCCCATCCATTATAGGCATAGCAATGTCTGTAATTACAATATCAGGGTTAAATTTTTTAAACTTTTTCACACCCTCGTCTCCATGTTGAGCAGTTATAATACTGTTAAAAAAACCCTCCATAGCTTTAGCCATAGATTCTCTAATATCTTTTTCATCTTCAATAATTAAAATGTTTAAATTTTTAGTGTTTTTCATCATCTTCCTTTTTATTTATTGGCATTTTTATTTTAAAACAGACTCCGTTTTTTGTGTTATAAAACGATATCTCACCATTCATATTTTCTATGATTGTCTTACTTATATACAATCCAAGACCAGTTCCACTTGATGGGTGTTTAGTTGTAAAGTATGGTTCAAAAATTTTATCAATATGTTCTTTTTTTATATTTTTTCCATTATTGAAAAATAAAATTTCTACAAATTCTAAATCTTTATTTAAAAAAACTTTGATTTTTTTATCAGCTTGCTTTAAATCCTTCATTGCATCCATAGCATTTGATAGTAAATTCATAAATGCTTGCGAAAGCTCGCTTTTAAATCCCAATATCTTAGCATCATCTTTAAAGTTTTTTTCTACATCCACCTGCCCATCAATCAGCGAGCATTTTAACATAGACAGAGCATCATCAAAAGCCTCTTTAACAAAAAAAAGCTCTTTTTCTTTATTTGATTTAAAAAAATCACTAAAATCCTGTATGGTTTTTGACATATTTTTAATAACTGCTTTTGAATGTTCATAAGCATCATTGAAATTTTCTATATCATTAATATTTTGCTTCATTTGAAACAGATTAATACTAAGCTCGTTTAAAGGTTGTCTCCACTGATGTGCAATGTTTGCTATCATCTCTCCCATTGCTGCAAGCTTTGATTGTTGAGATAGTATTTTATTTTTCTCTTCGTTTTTAGCTACTTCTATTGCCACTTTTTTTTCTAAATCTTTATTTAGCTTAACAAGTTCTTTGGTCTGTTCCAATACCTTTTGTTCTAATGATAAGTTCAAATTTTTTAACTCATTTTTAGTTTCAATAAGCCTTTCATTTAAAAGTATGACCTCAGTAACATCGTGTCTAATAGCTACGAACTCTTCAATATCTCCATTTTTATCCAAGATAGGAATTACAGTTGCATTTAGATAAAAAACACTTCCATCTTTTGCAAGGTTTTTTATAATTCCTTTATATACTTTTTTAGACAATATAGTTTTCCATAGTTTTTCAAATATTTTTCGGCTTACATCTGGATGTCTTACTATATTGTGATTAGCCCCTAAAAGCTCTTCTTTTGAATACTTGCTAATTTTACAAAACTCATCATTTACAAAAGTTATATTGCCTTCAACATCTGTTTTAGAAACAATATTACTTTTATCTATCGCATTTTGATATTGTTCTAGCCTTGTTTTGTTATCCATACATAAACCTATTTGAATTTTCAGCTTCTAAAAATGACATTTAAAAACAGCCAAATCTTATCTTATCGCTTTAAGTGCTTTTTAAGCTATCTTTGTCTTTAATTTCTGTTGAATAACAGCCTTTAAACTACTTTTACCTATTAAAAGCTCAGATAAATACCCTGTATCTATGTCATAAACAATTATGTTTATCATCTTTTTCAAACCACTCTTTTAAGCTCTGTTTTGATATAAAATTAGAAGGTTTGTTGTTTATACTTCTAACTATAATTCCATCTACTTAAATCTTATCACTTTTGCGATCACTTTCATTTATTCCAACTATACCAATTTCAAGCATAGAAAAAACTATAATTTTATTGGCATTTAAAGGATCTATTATAGCGCTTTCATAGCCAACCATCGATCTATTTACAACAAGTGGAGATAAGTATGTTCCCTTTTTTTCATAAACTTTTGCTGTAAGAAAAACATCATTTTCAAGATAGATATAAACCTTTGTGGCGTCCATTTAAAACATACCTCTTTTTTTAAGCTCTTCCTCGTAGTATTTTTCAAATGTCATATCGTAATCCTCGCTTCCAGGAATTAGTTTCTTTGCCAATTTATCTAGTTTTTCTACAACGATATCCTCTATGTCTTCATAGCTTTTTAAATAGCTTATTATTGATGAGTAGATAACATTTTTTGCCTTGTTTTCAGAAACCTTATAATCTATAAGGTCTTTTTTCCAAGATGTTTCTAATATCTCGTGAGAGAGGCTATTATACCTCTCCTCCTTATCTAGTATAAAATTACTATCTTCTGCAAGACGTCTTTTAATCATCCAAAACATACTTCTTTTATCAACTTGCATTATGTTCATATCTTCAATATTTTCATCAAGAATGTCATTTGCTTTTTCATCTAACGCTCTTTCGGCTTTAGCATCGGCCATTAAAATTTCTTCAGCGACTTTAACAACAGGTTCAATACCTGCATTAAAGACCATAAATCCTGAATTAAACATATCTATGCCTATTTTTCTAGATATATATGGAATATGTGGTATTTTTATACGCATTTAAATTCCTTTCTTTTTTTGTTTTTCTATCTTATAATAGTGTCATTTCTTTCTGGGCTTGTTGAGACATATCCAACCTTGACACCTGTTAATTTTTCTATTTTTTCTATGTATAGTTTTGCATTTTTTGGCAAATCTTCATACTTATTTATACCAACAACGCTATCCCAGCCATCTATTTCTTCATAAATAGGCTTAACCTTGTCAATTATTGTAGGAAAATAGTCTATTTTTTCTCCATTTTCAAGCTCATATGCTACGCAAAATTTAATTTTATCAAAGCCGTCTAAAACATCAAGCTTCATTAATGCAAATTTATCTATACCATTAATTTTTCCAGCATGCTTAGCCGCTACTGCATCAAACCACCCACATCTTCTTTTACGCCCTGTAGTAGTTCCATACTCTTTTCCAACTTCACACATTTTTTCGCCATATTCGCTAAAATCCTCAGTAGGAAATGGTCCATGTCCCACCCTTGTAGTATATGCTTTTAGTATGCCTATAACCTCACCAACTTGCTTTGGATTTAAACCTACTCCAACGCAAGCTCCCGCTGCAATTGTACTTGAGCTTGTAACATATGGATAAGTACCATGATCTAAATCTAGCAATGTACCCTGAGCGCCTTCTAGAAGTATTTTTTTATCAGCATCTATAGCATCCCATATCATCTTAGTAGTATCCGTAATGTATGGGCTTAAAGCTTCCTTATATTTTTTAAGATTTTTTAAAACATCTTCTTTTTTTGGAATTTCAATATTTAAAGTTTTAAAAACATATTTATTTCTTTCAAAATTTACAAACAGGCTTTCGCAAAGTTTTTCTGGATCTAAAAGCTCAATGACTCTATGTCCTACCCTGCTAACTTTCTCAGCATAACTTGGACCTATACCTTTTCCTGTTGTGCCTATAGCCTCATCACCTTTGCGTTTCTCATTTGCACAGTCTATTAAAGCGTGATATTCTAAATTTAAATGAGCCTTATCGCTTATATAAAATCTTCCTTCTAAATTTTCGAACTGTTTTAACTCTTCTATTACAACACTTGGATTTACAACAACCCCATTTCCTATTATGTTAATAATATTTTTATTTAAAACACCACTTGGTACTAAATGAAGTGCATATTTTTTTCCATCTATAACTATAGTATGTCCAGCATTATGTCCACCTGCACTTCTACAAACATAGTCGTATTCACATGAAAGCATATCAACAATCTTGCCTTTACCCTCATCACCCCATTGTGCACCTACAATCATATCTACTCTACTCATTGCATATCCTTATTTTCTAATATATTTTCCAAAACTGAGTCTGTCATTATAGCAAAACCACTAGATTCAAGACCATCTATCTCATAATCCCCACCACTACACAGTATTGAATTTCCACTTAAAAATCTAAAAAATAACTTATCATAATAGCGCATTTTAGAATAATAAAGTGGTGCTAATTTAATATTTTTAAAACTGCTTTTATTTGCTAACTCCTCTATCAAATTTAATGGCTCTTTTAATTCATCTGGAACAACATCTTTAACCTTATTTAAATCCTTAATGTCTGTAAGTTTGGCAAGTTCATTTAGCCAATTAATATTTAGCTTTAAAATAGCATATATATCACCTTTTTCAAAAATAGAGATAGGAATATCTAAAATTTTGCATATTAATTTTGGGATTTCAATATTACTAATTTGCAAATCACTTTTAATATTAAATTCATTAAAAAACTTAGCCGCAATCTCTATGCCTAGATACAAATTACGCTCATCAATCAATTCTGCACCCATTTGATAAAATTCATAATTTGGGTATTTGAAAACAGGTTGTATATAAAATATCCTTTTATATTCTTTGCTTTTAATTCTTCGCAAAATAATTCTAACAACATCCACAGTACTATCTGCTCTTAGAAAAATTTTATGGTTAGTTGAGTCAAAAAAAGTTAGAAGTTCTTCATCTTTAACACTCAAATTTTGATGGTAAGAAAAATATGGAGTTAATATCTCTTCAAATTTATAACTTTTAAAAAGATTTGCCATAAAAGACTCAAGCTCTCTTTTTAAATCTGCTGTATCACTAAAATACAGCCTTGAACCATTTGGAATTTCATGTTCTAAGTCAGCTCTCATAACACTCCTTTTTTTATAGTGTTTTTATACTATAAATCTAAAATATTAGAATACCTAAAATTTCCTTATGTATATCTGTTATGGAATATATTATTTAATATTTTTTGAGTATATTTGCAGTTATTTGGCGAGAGAGTGAAGGAATTGAACCTCCCACGAAACGGTCAACCGCCCCGTCATCGGATTTGAAGTCCGTGAACGCCACCAGGTCGTTTTACTCTCCATATTTAAGTCTTATAATATCATAAAAACTTAAATATTTACCTATTTTGAATATTTTTCTTAGAAAAAATTATTATTAGTACCGGCAAGAAAACCAAAGCTGAAATAAGCATAAATGCCATAACCATATCAACTAAAAGACCAAAGTAAATTGTAGGCCAAAAATTACTTGCTACCATAACACAAAATCCTAAAAATATAGCGATTGATGTGTATTGCATTGCATAGCCTATGCTTTTATGGCTATCATATACAGCTTGTTCTGGGTTTTTATACTTCTTCTCAATTCTATATCTATGGATGTAGTGTATAACATCATCTACCCCAATCCCTATACTTATAGCTGCTATTGTAATACTCATGATATCAAGTGGAATTCCAACAAGTCCCATAACCCCAAATACAAAAGTAAGCGGTATTATATTTACTACAATGGCAATAATAGCAAATTTTAAACTTCTAAATATAGCTATAAATACTAGCAGTATCGCTATAACAACAAAGCCAAGTGTATTAATTTGTGAGCCTACAAGGCTTTGGAGCATATTGTTATATAAAACCATTACACCACTAATTTGAACTTCAACATTATCATCTTTTAAAAGAGTATTTAGATCTTTTTTAAGGCTTGTTAAAAACTCATTTCTTCTAAGCCTATCATCACTATCTATTGTTCTAACAGCAAACCTAGCCTCATTCGCGTCTATATCAATATATGGTGATAGTATAAGACTTTTATACTCACTAGGAAGTTCATTATAGATAACTGATAACATAAAGTCATTTAATGCAACTCCATTGTTCATGCGCTTTCCAACCTCTAAAAGAGTTCCTAAGGATGCCACATTTCCAACAAACTCTCTACTAGCTAAAAAATCATGAACTTTAGTAATAATACGCATTTTTTCACTTGAAAACCAATACTGATCTTGATTTTGAGCCTCCATAAATTCAAGCTCAAAAGAGTCTAAAATATCATCACCACTCTTTTTGAAAGAAGCTTCATCTTTTTTAAATTTTATAACAACATCAAAAGGAACTGTTCCTCCAAGTTTTTTATCAATAACCACCATTCCTTTATGAATTTCAGTATGGTCTTTAAAGTATCCTATAAAGCTATTTTCTACCTTTAAAAATGTTATGCCATACAAACCAGCAACAAAAACAATACCAAAAAATATAAGAATTTCTTTTTTTCTTTTTATAGCTAAATTTGCACACCAAGTAGTCAGTTTAAAGCTTTTTTCAAAATTAGTTTTAATTTCTATCTTATCCAGTAGACTCATTATAGAGCCAAAGATAGCAAATGCTAAAACTAGCGAGATTGAAATTCCAATACTCATCATAGTTCCAAGTGAAATTATAGGCTTTATATCGCTAAGTATTAACGAGAAAAACCCTATAGCAGTAGTAAAGATTGCAAAAAAACATGGTAAAAATCTATCTTTTAAGGTCGTATACACGAGTTGTTTTTGTGTTCTACTTGGATATAAGCTACTTTTTTCTCTATAGCTAACCACAAGGTGTATAGCAACTGAAACTGTAATTATAATTTGCAATGCTGCATAATTTGAACTAATAACTGTAACTTTATATCCTAACAGTGCAAAAAGACCACTTGCAATTATAGCACTAACAATACAAATGATAATAGGAATGATTACAAATCTAGCTTGCCTAAAAAATATCCACAAACAAAAAATTAACATTATTAAAGAAGCAATCCCATATGTATAGATATCATTTTTTACAAATGTAACCATATCATCTGCTATCATATTTATCCCGCCAAGGAAAAATTCCTCGCCTGTCTTACTTTTATACTCTGATAAAACATTTCTAAGACTAATTATGTTTTCATGCTCTTGTTTTCTATATCCTTCATTAAAAGAGTCTATTTTTTTATTTATCTCTTTAAGTTCTGATTTTTTATAGTCTTTTTTTGCAAAAAGTTTATCTTTTTGTTTTATAAGCTCGTTGTATTCTGTATTTGGTTTTAAATTTACAACTATAGATGTAGTTTTAAAATCCTTACTAACCAAGCTTTCTTTATATAAAGGACTTGTTAAAAACTCTTTTTTAGCAAGCTCTTTGTTTGACTCTAGACTATTTAGGCTTTGAATATCTTTAGCTTTTTCAGATATAGAGCCCTCTTTATTTTCTAAAAGTGGCACATTTGTAAGATTTAAAACACTATCAACAAATTTCAAATTAGTTAAATCTTGACTCAAATCTCTAATGGTTTTTAATGTTTTTTCACTTAATAAATCAGAATTTGGAGTATAGGCTATAACTAAAAAATTTGGAGTTTTATATCTTTCATAAACACTTTTTGCAATCTCCAAGTCTTTATCATTTTCAAGCAATAAAGTCTCGGTGGATGCATCTATTTGAAATTTTGTACTATAAAATCCAAAAAACAAAAAAAGTATTAAAATAGCTGACAATACAGTTTTTGGACAAGCTACTATAAAACGAAAAATTTTATTCATTAATGCTATTGTTTATCTGTATTTGATTTAGTTTTTCTAAAATGCCATCAAAGTTATCGTTTTTAATCATATCTTCAAACTGAGAGCGATATGTCTGAATTAGACTAACTCCTAAAATATCTATATCATATATAAGCCAATTATCTTTAGCTTTTGGGTAGAATTTAAAATCAACCGGATAATCTTTATCACTAGATATTAGCTTAGTTTTTAAATAAACTCTATTTGGGTTAGGGCTTTCCATGCCAATAACTTCCATGTTTTGATCATTATATTCTTTTAAATTTGATATAAAAGAATTTTTTAGCGCCTCCTCGTAAGCTTTACTAAATTTCCTAGCTTCTTCTTTGCTTAATTTTGAGTAGTGTCTAGAAAGAGAGATTCTAGCCATTAAAGGATAATCAAAATATTGATCAAAAATTTCAAAAATTTCTCCAGCTTTTTTATTATCATCAATATTGTGATCTTTCAAAATTTCTACTGCTTTTTTAACTTTTACTTCTATAGCAGGTTTTATCTCATCTTTAGTTAAGCTAAATGCTAAATTAAAACTAAATACTAATAAAACTAGTAATTTCATAAACTTCATTTTTATTCCTTGATTAAATAATTTCTTCTTTGTTCATATCCATCACGTAATAAAGGATATAAATCAACAGCATTTTTCTTAATTTTTTTATATTGAAAATCAATCGATTCGTTATTAACTTTTTCAACTGCTTTTACGCCCATTGATGTCCACTTATCATCTATATAAGATACTGGATGAGTAAAATAATCTCCAACAAGCCCAAAACTATCTCTAATATTGCTAGGTCCTAAAATAGGCCATACTATATGAAAGCCACTTCCAACACCCCAATGCCCTAAAGTTTGGCCAAAATCCTCATCATGCCTTGATATATTGAAGTGATTTGTAGCCGTATCACTAAAACCTGCAAAACCTATAGTTGAGTTGATTAAAAATCTTTTTGTTTCATCTAAGGAGTTTTGAAATTTACCTTGAAGAATATTATTTATAAGCCTCATAGGATATAAAAGATTGTAAAAAAAGTCTTTAAAAGCTCCTTGAATAGGATCAGGCATAACATAATCATAGCCTACAGCAATCGGGTACATCAAATAATCATAAAAAGCATCGTTTATATTTGTCATAACTCTATTATATCCACCAAGAGGATCAAAAACTGTTTTTTTATTAAATTCATCTTCAAATTCAGAAAAATTATCAAAACTAGAATCTGAAAAAGCAATTGTAATGGTTAATAATATTGATAACCAAAATTTCATAAAACTTCCTTTTCTAGTAATCTTTTTATGTATTTTATTAAAATAAAGTTTATAATTCTATTGTAATTTTTTAAATATGGCAAATTTAAATTTTTTAATAGATTATAAAGTGGCTTTTTAGCCACTTTATTTCTTTAATGAGTTAAAAAATATTCTTGAATTTTTTCTTTATCATCTGTAGTAGCAAGTGCTACCATTAATAAAACTCTAGCTTTTTGAACATTTAAATTATCACTTGTTAAAAAGCCATATTTTTTATCATCAACTTCTCCATCCATAGTTGTTTCACCACTTCCCACACGAGAGTCTCTAACAACTACAACTCCACCTTTAACAGCATCGCCAAGAGCTTCCAAAACACTTGGATATGGATTTCCATTACCCATACCTGCATTTATTATGCCTTTAGTACCATCTTTTACAGCTGCATTAACAAAAATAGGATTATCATTTGAATGATTATAGATGATATCTACTTTTGGAAGTTCTTTGATATTTGCTATGTTAAAATCACTTGTTTTTGTATGTTTTCTTGTTGGAGTCATATAGTATTTAACTTTCCCATAAAAAACAGTTCCTATTTTTCCAGAATTTGGAGATTTAAAAGTATCTACTCCACTTGTATGAGTTTTAGTAACTTCACGAGCTGCATGGATTTCGTCATTCATTACAACCACAACACCTTTACCTTTACTTTGTTTATCTATAGCGACATTTACAGCATTGAATAAATTTAATGGCCCATCTGCACTTAAAGAGCTTGAATTTCTCATGGCTCCAACCATTACAATTGGCTTATCACTTTTAACTGTTAGGTTTAAAAAATACGCAGTTTCTTCCATCGTGTCAGTGCCGTGAGTAATAACAACACCGTCAGCATCTTTAGCAAGTAGCTCATTTACTCTTTTAGCAAGCTTTAGCCAAACTTCATTATTCATCTCTTGTGAACCAATATTTGAAATTTGCTCACCTTTAATTGTGGCAATTTTGTTGATTTCTGGAACTGCTGCTATAAGTTTATCAACTGTTACAGTTCCTGAAGTATATGCTGTATCAAGCTCACCACTTCCTGAACCTGCGATAGTTCCGCCTGTTGCTAAAATATAGATTGTAGGTTTTGCAAATCCCACCGTAACTCCTAATAGTATTGTTATAATTGCTTTAAATAAAGAACGCATTAAGACCTCCTGAATTAGTTTATTTTTATATACACAAAAACTTAAACAAATTATACTATTTTAAATTAATTATTTCAATTAAAGAAATCTTAAAGTTCTATAATATTCTCTTTTAAATTTCATAAAATTTAGCAAATTTAGATATTTTGTCATCGTTCATTAAAAATATTTCATCAATGAAATTTTCTCTAAAAGTTAAATTTCCTCTATTATTCAACATATTTTTAGCAAATTCACCTGCTACTCCAGAAGTAATAACAGCCATCAAAGTTGCTTCAAGTATATTATTGTTTGAGGCAATAAAAGCCGCTATTAAGGCAGTTAGTATACATCCACTTCCAGTGATATTTTTCATCATTTCATCACCATTTTCACAAATATAGCTAATATCTCCATTCGTTATTATATCTTTAGCCCCACTTATCACTACTACTGAGCCAGTATTTCTACTAAGTGTTTTGGCAATTTCTACTTTGTCTTCTAAGCTATCTTTTGCATCACTCTTACTAGCGTCAACACCTTTGCTTTTAGTATTTAAGCCAACTAAATTTTTTATCTCAGAAATATTACCTCTAATAACACTAAATTTACCTTCTTTTAAAAGTTCAAAAGCTATTTTTTTTCTAGGCTTTGTAGCTCCTATTGCAACAGGATCAAAAACGCTAACTATATTATTTGTATTTGCTGATTTTAAAGAAATTTTCATAGCTTCAACTACATCAGGATATATGTTTCCTAAATTTATAACTAGTCCATCTGATATTGAAGTTAACTCTTCACACTCCTTAGAATAATCAGACATTATAGGGCTAGCTCCACAAGCAATTAAAATATTAGCAACATCATTTATAGTAACATAATTTGTAATGCAATGAATCATAGGATTTTTTTCTTTTATATTTTGTATGAAATTTAACACTTTCTATCCTTTTAAATTTTAAATCAAATTTAACTTTTCCAAATAAATCTATATAATCTTAACTCTAAATCTTAAATAACTAAAATTTAATTAAAAATTTATATTGTTTTATTCCTAAATTTGCGTTGTAGTCTTTACTTGGAAATTATAATAGAATTAAGACTAGTTTTTATTATTTTTATAATTGTTATGATTTAAACATCATAAAAGATTTCAAAATTGTATAAATTTACTGAATTTATAATATACTCTTTTTATGCTAATTAAACATATTATTTTGATTAATTATATCCAAGCAAACATTAAATAAATTTTAATTAAATTATCATTAATTTGTTAATAACTTCAAGATTATTTATCTAAAACAACAAACCAAACAAGAGTTTGAAAAAATCAAACTCTTAAATAAATTTATATCTTTATAGTTTCTAAAAGCCTTTCTGATTCTTTTGTTGTATTGCCATCTTTATCCAAAATAGGAGTATCAAGAATACTTTTTATGACCTTAACTAGCGAAGCTGCTTTAGCTATGCTCTCTTTTTGTTCTTGATGAAATTGTGAGAAATCAACACCATTATTTTTTATAATTTTTTGCATTTCATAAACTAAAGGGGTAAAATTAGAATCTAATCTAATTAGCATCATCTTAAATTTATTAGCTCTTTTTCCTATGGCTTTGGTTTGTAATTCCATATTTTTTAGCTCCTGTACTTGTAGCTGTGCCTTAGCATAATCAGTCTTTGCATCATCTAGCTTTTTGCTAGCTTTTGCTCCAGCAATTACTCCCAAAACTACCAAAGCTGGTGCAGCAACAAGTCCTCCAAGCATCATCATACCACCAGCCACGCCAGCTCCCCCAGCAGCCAAAGTCCCACCACCAAGCCAAGCTAATGTTGCATTTGTAGCAGCTGCTCCACTAAGAGTGCTAATAGCAGTTCCAGTGCTTGCAGCAGCAAAGGTCATAGTAGCACTATATGCACCAAAAGCAACTAACCCTCCAGCTCCTGCACCACTAAGAGTGCCTTTTAACATAGACTCTGCTAGTATGGATTGTTCTTTTAGCTCTTTAAACATACTTTGATCAATTTTAAAATTATTAAGCTCATCAATGCCAACAGTGTTTTGAAAATCTACATTTTTTAATTTTTCAAATGAAGTGATAAAATCTTTTATAGAAGTATCTAGTATATAAATTTTCTTTTGTCCTAATTGTTTTAAATTTTCAGAACAATATTTTCTTGCTTTTTCTAGTTTATTTTTAGCTTCTGATAAATCATAATTTGCAGATGAAACCAAATCATCTGCTTCATTGCTATCTAAAACAGCCTTAACGCTTTTTCCAGCTCCAAAAAGTGCAGTAGTCCCAATTGCTACAAGTGGTATTAATGGTAACATATTTTTCCTTTCTAAACTAGATAACTCTCATCTAGTGTATTTTGTAAAGATTTTATAATCTCTTCTTTTGTTTCTTCTAGCTCTTTGATTTTTGGAGCTATTTCCTTATATGGAAGTTCTGAGTCGTTAAAAAATTTAATCTGCTTTATAGTGGCATTTAAAGTTTCTGCATACTCCATAAGCTCTTCAAAAATTTCTTGGTCTATATTAAATTCTTTAACAATTAGCTCTAGAACTTCTTTTTCAGATTCTGAAAAATCATCATCAGAATAAGCCAAATTTATAAGTACCCATAAAAAATTTGTTTTAGATCTACCATAAATACAACTAGAAATATCACAAACAAGCTCTTTGATAATCTCTTTTTTAGATTTTTTAAATATGGAGTCATCTTTTTTCTCTTGTGAAATTAGCATTTGAGTTAAAAACTCTAATTTTTCAAAGTCATAATCAAAATAAATTTTTTCTTTAAACATATCAGCCATCATTGGCTTAGCAAATTCCATAAATCTATCTTTTTCTTTTTGTATCAACACCTTATCATCTAATTGTAAAAAATTTATTATTATAGATAATATATAATGATATTCTTTTTCAAAATATATATGCATATTTTCTCCTTTAAAGCTTAAAAGACTCTTCACCTTTCATAAAATTTTCAAACTCAGAAAAATTTTCAAACTGAGTTTCGCCTCCTAATTTATGTGTTAAAAGATTACTTATCCTAATAGTCTCATCTACATCTTGCATATTTAAAGCATTTTCTAACTCCCTTATATTGGAATTTAAAAAGCCTATATGCTCGTTAAAATAACTATTGATTAAAAAGTTTATCTCATCTCTTTGTTTTAAAATTTGATTTAGTGCTATTTTGCACTCTTTCTCTACTTGTATTCTCCTTTCTTTAGCTAATTTTGCATTTTCTAACGAACCTTTAAGCTCTTGATAAAACATAGAATTTAAACTATATCCGACCATTCCTCCTATCATAGCACCAACAACAGGCACAGGGATTACAATCTGTCCAACACTAGCCATAAATGCAGATGCACTTATACCGCTACCTTTTTGTCCAAGCTCTTCTAATAATGAAGCCCCATCAATTTCACCCCTATAAAATTTACAAAAACTTTTAGTGATTTCTATAGAGCTTGTAACTATGAGAGAAGGAAGATTTGTTTTTGAAGCATTTCTTAAAGTCACACTACTTGCATTTTTCATAAAAGCCCCGATTGCTGAACCAGCAAATGCACCCGCATATGCACCACCAGCCCCAAAAGCAGTAGTTTTTCCAACATCTTTAATAGCCTCTTTCATATCTTTACCACTTGCTATGCACTCATAAATATTTTGCACAACAGATACTCCACCAGCTATCATAGCACCCATTTTAGCAGCCTGTATTCCAGCATTATGAGCATTTTTACATATATCTTTTGCTGTTGATTTTATAGGATCTGTTCTTGCTTCTATGGCTTCTTGTGTTGAAACCTTGCTTGGTTTTGTTTGTTTTGATATTTTTTGATATTTTTCAAGCTCTTTTTGCTTTTTGTCTATATCAATTTGGCTTTTATTGTTTTCTTTCATAAATTTAAGCTGTTGTTCTAAGCCTTGAATCTTTTCTTTGCATTCTTTTTGAATTTCATTAAAATACTCTTTTGGAACATAAACATCAACACCATTGTCATAGTATTTTGTAAAATCTTTAGATGAGAGTTGCTCAAAACAAGATTCAGCATCCTTGCCAACCATCTTTAACTGAACACCAGAGCCTTTTATATAATTACCATTTGAATCTACTTCAACTAAATCTATTAATTGGTGATTTGCTGAGTTTACATTATAATTTGGATGTTCTTTGGCTACCTTTACTTGTTCTTGCTTTGAAAGATTGTCATATTGTTTAACTCTAGTTTTGTCGCCTTTTAAGATATTGTCTGCATTTTTCCTAGCTTGTTCTTTTAGCTCGTTAGAGTAACCAGCTTGGGCTTTTATGTTTTTAGTAGTTTGATCTTTTATATATTTATCTTTTAATTTTTTTATTTCATTTTGACTTAATGTTTTAGAACTTTCTTCAATTTCCTTTTTAATGCGTTTATCAATTTGTTCTTGATTAGGGAATATTTTGTATTTACTTATACCTTTTAAACTTCTTTTTAAATGCTCGCCAGTTTCGTTATCAACTCCACTATAAATAACCAAATGTTCTTTGTTTGCAGAGGCATGAAGATTAATTATATTAGAATTTATAACATCAGTAGCGATTTTTATATCAAGATTATCTTTTTCTTTGCTGTTTAATTTTTCACTCATTATCCATTTCCTAATAATAAAAATTACCCTATATTTTACCCCCCCCCCCCCGCTTAATTTTTGATAAAAAATAATTCTATTTTTAATATACAATAATCTATTTACCTAAAAATATTTTACATATTAGTATTATTAATTTGTTAGGCTCTGTATTTATTTGGATTTATTATGCAAACTCAAGTAATAAAATAACTAAATTTATATTATAAATTTATATAAAATAATATTACTCTATTTAATATAATAAAAGTTCTTTACATTTTATTGCTTATATAGTTTTTTATATGAATAGTTTATTATCTACATATAAATAATCTTAGAAGATACTCATAACATTAAGATAGTTTTTATTGTTTTTGTAATTGTTATAATTTATTAAACATCATAAAAGATTTCAAGATTTTATAAATTTACTGAATTTATAATACACTCTTTTTATGCTAATTAAACATATTATTTTGATTAATTATGTCCAAGCAAAAATTAAATAAATTTTAATTAAATTATCATTAATTTATTAGCAGCTTCAAGATTATTCATCTAAAATAACAAACCACAAATTAAAAGATGACTTTTTAGCAAGAGTTATCACAAATGGAATTGCCATTATGATGTTTATATATATATCCGTCAACATCTCCATGACCATAGGTTTTGCGCCTGTGGTTGGTATACCTCTACCCTTTTTTAGTTATGGTGGTAGTAGCTTTATCACCTTTATGTGTTTTTTTGGAATACTCCAGAATTTATTAGCATTTAGGTTTGATAAAGAGTATAGACTCTTAAAAATTAATATATAGTCAAACATATTAAAAATCATAAATTAGCATAGGTTTAAGTGCTAAATTCTTAAATACTAAAAACATATAAGCATTAAAATAAAGTTTAATAACTAATTTATTTTATAAGATAACCAACATATCATTTTAGTTAGGCTAATAAATATAATACGCAATACTATTTTTAAAAACAGTATTTAAGATTTTATATTATTAGCTTTATTTTATTTAAAATCTTAATTTAAAAACCTAGTATCTATAATAATCTATCTTTTATTACTACTATCTTTATTGTTATCTTTGTTTTTTGTTATTGTTTTACCTGATATAGTTATATCATCTTTAATAACTTCAAATTTCTTATCACCTATTCCCTTTATATTTTTAATATCCTCTATCTTTTCAAATTTCTTATCTTTTCTATAATCTATTATATACTCTGCTGTCTTTTCACCAACACCTTTAATGCTCATAAGTTCCTCTTTTGAAGCAGTATTAATGTTTATTGCACTAAATAAGAATGTAAAGCTAAGTAGTAGTGTTAAAAGTAGTTTTTTCATGATTGTTTCCTTTGTTTGATTATGGACTAAATATAGCTGAAATTTTATCTTATCTTGCTGAAATAATTAAACTAAATATATAATTTAATAAGTAAGTATTTTTAAAAGATAGATACAATAGATGTTAATATATAATAGATAAAAAAATTGAATTATTACTAAAACAATTTGTGTAATGTCAATAAAATACTAAATTAATACAAATAGTAATTGCTATTAAATTAATGTATCATAATCGAGTATTATTGTTAAGTTAAACTATTTATATTATCAATAAAACCAGATACTTTTGAAATTATTAAAATACTTTAATGTTTAAATAACTTTATTTAAGTTATTTTATCCACCTATATGTAAATTTAGATAATATCCAAATCCTTTTTATTTAAATTATTACACTATGTTTGTTCATGAAAAAACTAAGCCATACATAATAAAGGCTAAGAAAAAAGTCTTAGCTAGAAATAACAGTAGTAGTGGCTATATCTTTTTTGCAAAAAGGTAGAATAAAAGTAAATCTATGTTTTATAAAGGCTTATAATAAGTATAAAGAAGATAGTAGTTTTTAAGAATACTTGATGATTTTTTAATTAAAGCTACAATAATCTATACTATTTATAAACCTAAAAGATAATAGAATTTAGAGTATTGCAAAAAATATTTATATTAATTAACTTTTTATCTTTTGTGTAGTTATAAAGATGAAAAATAAATACAACTAATTAGAATATATTACATAATTTGATTTTAATAAACTAATAGATTTTATACTCTATGTTTATAATTTTAATTATTAACATAATTAACTTTCTATATTTTGTTATGATAGTTATAATTTTAATTATTAAGTTAGCTAGAATATATATTGTTGAATAATTGTTGATTAGTATATTAGTTATAAATTAACAAAGTCCGCAGCGACCTACTTTCCCACATCCCAGTAAGAGAGAGTATCATCAGCCACGACGAGCTTAGCTTCTTGGTTCGAGATGGAACAAGGCGTTTCCTCGTCTGTATAGCCACGAACAGTGTTAAATAAAAAAACTATTTTAATTGATTAATAAAAGATAGTCTAATTAACTACTTTATTAAATTTAGTTCTCTTATTAAACACTGTTAAGTGTTAATCGTTAAAAGTCAAAAGTTTTAATGTAAAACATTTATTCTTGTTATTAATATAAGTTTTATTACAAACTTAATCAACAAATATTTATTATTTGCCATTAATTAAGTTTTGGATTTGATAATACATTTGTGCAAAAGGTTGGACTATTTCAAACAAGCTACCTTGTTGGTAGTGAGTGAAGAAATAGTTTGAGCTTTTGTGCAAAGATACTACAAAGCTAAACTTCTTTATCCTTAACAAGGAAGTGATGCTTATTATACCTTTATCTAACATTTACATAGTAAATGCGTAACTTTAGTGTTTGTTACTTTAAGTCGGACTTTGTTCGACTGATAAAAGTAAATTAAAAAGTAAGCAAACGAGCTATTAGTACTGGTCAGCTAAATGACTTTCATCACTTACACATCCAGCCTATCAAACTAGTAGTCTACTAGAGCTCTTAAAAGAAGATTCATCTTGGAGTTGGCTTCGAGCTTAGATGCTTTCAGCTCTTATCACATCCCAACTTAGCTACTAGGCGATGCTCTTGGCAGAACAACCTATACACCAGTGGTTGGTTCAACCCGGTCCTCTCGTACTAGGGTCAACTCTCCTCAATCTTCTTACGCCCACGGCAGATAGGGACCGAACTGTCTCACGACGTTCTGAACCCAGCTCGCGTACCGCTTTAAATGGCGAACAGCCATACCCTTGGGACCTGCTCCAGCCCCAGGATGCGATGAGCCGACATCGAGGTGCCAAACCTCCCCGTCGATGTGAGCTCTTGGGGGAGATCAGCCTGTTATCCCCGGGGTACCTTTTATCCTTTGAGCGATGGCCCTTCCACACAGAACCACCGGATCACTAAGACCGACTTTCGTCTCTGCTCGACTTGTAGGTCTTGCAGTTAAGCTGGCTTATGCCTTTATACTCTACAAACGATTTCCAACCGTTTTGAGCCAACCTTTGTAAGCCTCCGTTATTATTTGGGAGGCGACCGCCCCAGTCAAACTACCCACCAGACATTGTCCTACATGAGGATAACTCATGCTAGTTAGCTACCCGAATAAAGAAGAGTGGTATCTCAACAATGGCTCATATACAACTGGCGTCATATACTCAAAGCCTCCCACCTATCCTGCACATCTTTATCCAAGTAGCAGTGTCAAGCTATAGTAAAGGTCCACGGGGTCTTTCCGTCTTGCCGCGGGTAGGAGGAATTTTCACCTCCACTACAATTTCACTGGATCCCTCTTTGAGACAGCTCCCAACTCGTTACGCCATTCATGCAGGTCGGTATTTAACCGACAAGGAATTTCGCTACCTTAGGACCGTTATAGTTACGGCCGCCGTTTACTCGGGCTTCGATCAAGAGCTTCGCTAATGCTAACTCCATCAATTAACCTTCGAGCACCGGGCAGGCGTCACACCCTATACATCCACTTACGTGTTAGCAGAGTGCTGTGTTTTTGGTAAACAGTCGGAAGGGACTCTTTATTGTAACCTCTAAAGCTTTCGGAGTAAATCCTAATACCTTAGTAGGCACACCTTATACCGAAGATACGGTGCTATTTTGCAGAGTTCCTTAAAGAGGGTTCTTCCACGCGCCTTAGAATACTCATCCCACCCACCTGTGTTGGTTTACGGTACGGGCAATTATTATTATACTTAGAAACTTTTCTTGGCTCGATAGTATCATGGATTCTTAATCCGCTCCGAAGAGCTTCATAAGCCTGTTAGATCTCGAATAAAGAGTTACGGATTTGCCTATAACTCAATCTACATCCTTCGACTAGCTATTCCATCAGCTAGCTCCATTAACTTTAAGCGTCCTTCCATCGCGCATAATAATTGGTATTGGAATATTAACCAATTTTCCATCGCATACCCCTTTCGGACTTTGCTTAGGACCCGACTAACCCTACGATGACGAGCATCGCGTAGGAAACCTTGGGTTTTCGGCGTTAATGATTCTCACATTAATTATCGCTACTCATGCCTGCATGCTCACTTCTATCCGCTCCAGCGCTCCTTATCGGTACACCTTCAACGCTGAATAGAACGCTCTCCTACCACTTGCACACAACTTAACTCTCTTTTTTTATCATAAGATATTTTAAAACTTTTTTGCTAAAGCAAAAATCGCTATCGCTAGTTTTAAATATAACTATAATTAAAAGAGCTAAGTAGTGTGCAAGTCTACGACTTCGGTACTTATTTTAGCCCCGTTATATTTTCCGCGCAAAATCACTAGACCAGTGAGCTATTACGCTATCTTTAAAGGATGGCTGCTTCTAAGCCAACCTCCTGGTTGTTTCAGTAACTTCACATCGTTTTCCACTTAAATAAGATTTTGGGACCTTAGTCGGTAGTCTGGGTTGTTTCCCTCTCGACGACGGATTTTATCACTCGCCGCCTGACTGCTATGATTACACTAAAGGTATTCGGAGTTTGATAGGGTTTGGTACATTGGTATATGCCCTAGCCCATTCAGTGCTCTACCCCCTTTAGTTACTACATAACGCTATACCTAAATATATTTCGGAGAGAACCAGCTATCACGAAGTTTGATTGGCCTTTCACCCCTATCCACAAGTCATCCCAGGACTTTTCAACGTCAATGGGTTCGGTCCTCCGCCGGCTCTTACACCGGTTTCAACCTGCTCATGGATAGATCACTTCGTTTCGGGTCTGCAACATCTGACTAAACGCCCTATTAAGACTCGCTTTCGCTACGGCTCCGGGTTTCCTTAACCTTGCCAGACATCACAACTCGCAGGCTCATTATGCAAAAGGCAGTCCATCACCCTGATAAATCATAGGGCTCTGAATGATTGTAAGCAAATGGTTTCAGGTTCTATTTCACTCTGATCACCTCAGTTCTTTTCACCTTTCCCTCACGGTACTTGTGCACTATCGGTTTAGTAGTAGTATTTAGGGTTGGATAGTGGTCTACCCAGCTTCAAGCAAGATTACACGTGTCTCGCCCTACTCAGGATACTGCTAAGTATAACTTACTTTTCGCATACGGGACTATCACCCTCTATGATTAATCTTTCCAGATTATTCTGCTAAGCTTGTTAATTCTATGTTACAGTCCTACAACCCCACTAGTAAACTAGTGGTTTGCCCTCTTTCGATTTCGCTCACCGCTACTTTCGAAATCTCTTTTGATTTCTCTTCCTGTTGGTACTAAGATGTTTCAATTCCCAACGTTCGCCCCATATAGGTAGTATATATTACTATATACTGGGTTGCCCCATTCGGAAATTCCCGGATCAAAGTTTCTTGACAACTCCCCGAGACTTATCGCAGTCTAGCACGTCCTTCATCGCCTCTACTAACCTAGGCATCCACCATTCGCTCTTAGTAGCTTACCTTTTTTTTACTTCTCAGACTAGCAAAGCTAGTCTTCCGACAAGGAGCTATGCTCCCTTGACCCACCTAAAGCACAACACTTCTAAAGAAGTGTCGTAAATTTGCAATTAAACAAATTATTAGCTAATAGTTAAGTCTTAATCGGTAAAAGAAGTTTTTATATTTTTAGATTATGTTTATATTCTAATTACGCATCACTTCCTTGTTAAAGATAAAATTATATGTATATAACCTTATAGTATTTAAATATTAGACTTAAGACGGAAAGAGATTAAAAACTATATATAGATAAGTTTTAAAAACCTATATAAGTCGTGATATTAATCTTTGATCATTTAAAACCAGATAACAGTTTGGTATTAAAGATTTGCTTTTGTAGTCTTTTATTTAAAGCCTTAACAAGTCCTGTAAAATTGTTTTAATTTATTAAAACTTTTTTGTGACTTTTAACAATGATAACTTAAATAACATTAGATTCTAAAATTAACTCTTAGTAATCTAAATAAAAAGTTATTTATTTCTTATATCTATAAACTAAAAAGAGATAAACTCATTAGTTAGATATATTAATAACTCTTTATTTAGACTATTATTATCTATATTTTAGACTAAATTATAATATATATTATTTTAAGATAGTAATTATAATAAGATACTTTTAAATCTTATTTAAAAGATATAGTATTTTATTATAAACTTAATATACTTATATGTACTTTGTTAAACTATTTATTATTTACTTCTATTTTTGTTTTTAAATCAACTTAAATATAAATGGTGGAGAATAGCGGGATCGAACCGCTGACCTCCTGCGTGCAAGGCAGGCGCTCTCCCAGCTGAGCTAATTCCCCATCTTTTTATTATTTATATAATAATTAAGAATTTTCCTTCTAATGATAAGATACAACTTATAAACTTAATTGTTTAAAGTCATAATGGTGGGCCTAATAAGACTTGAACTTATGACCTCACCCTTATCAGGGGTGCACTCTAACCAGCTGAGCTATAGGCCCATTCGGGAAACTAAAACTAATAACTGATTAATTACTCTATTAGTCTTATTTTTATTTATCTAAGTCAATCTATGAAATCTAAACCGTGATGATTGAGATTTTTAATTTTAATCGTATTTTCTAATGATAGATATTTTGTGAGAAATATCTATTGTACTCTAGAAAGGAGGTGATCCAACCGCAGGTTCACCTACGGTTACCTTGTTACGACTTCACCCCAGTCGCTAATTCCACTGTGGACGGTAGCAAGTTTTGCATTCCGGCTTCGAGTGAAATCAACTCCCATGGTGTGACGGGCGGTGAGTACAAGACCCGGGAACGTATTCACCGTAGCATGGCTGATCTACGATTACTAGCGATTCCGGCTTCATGGAGTCGAGTTGCAGACTCCAATCCGAACTGGGACATATTTTATAGATTTGCTCCACCTCGCGATATTGCTTCTCATTGTATATGTCATTGTAGCACGTGTGTCGCCCTGGGCATAAGGGCCATGATGACTTGACGTCGTCCACACCTTCCTCCTCCTTACGAAGGCAGTCTGTTTAGAGTGCTCAGCCTAACTGTTAGCAACTAAACACGTGGGTTGCGCTCGTTGCGGGACTTAACCCAACATCTCACGACACGAGCTGACGACAGCCGTGCAGCACCTGTCACAACATTCTTGTAAACAAGCACTCTTCTATCTCTAAAAGATTTGTTGGAAGTCAAGCCCAGGTAAGGTTCTTCGCGTATCTTCGAATTAAACCACATGCTCCACCGCTTGTGCGGGTCCCCGTCTATTCCTTTGAGTTTTAATCTTGCGACCGTACTCCCCAGGCGGTATACTTAATCCGTTAGGTGCATTACTGCCGTGTCTAGCACAGCAACAACTAGTATACATCGTTTAGGGCGTGGACTACCAGGGTATCTAATCCTGTTTGCTACCCACGCTTTCGCGCCTCAGCGTCAGTTGAGTTCTAGTAGATCGCTTTCGCAATAGGTATTCCTCTTGATCTCTACGGATTTTACCCCTACACCAAGAATTCCATCTACCTCTCCCTCACTCTAGACTATCAGTTTCCCAAGCAGTTTGATGGTTAAGCCACCAGATTTCACAAGAGACTTGATAATCCGCCTACGCGCCCTTTACGCCCAGTGATTCCGAGTAACGCTTGCACCCTCCGTATTACCGCGGCTGCTGGCACGGAGTTAGCCGGTGCTTATTCGTTAGGTACCGTCATTATTCTTCCCTAACAAAAGGAGTTTACGCTCCGAAAAGTGTCATCCTCCACGCGGCGTTGCTGCGTCAGGCTTTCGCCCATTGCGCAATATTCCTTACTGCTGCCTCCCGTAGGAGTCTGGACCGTGTCTCAGTTCCAGTGTGACTGATCATCCTCTCAGACCAGTTATGCGTCATAGTCTTGGTAGGCCATTACCCCACCAACAAACTGATACAATATAGCCCCATCCCTCAGCGAAAAGACATTTCCCGACTTAACTTATGTTAAGAAGGAGTATAGAGTATTAGCAGTCATTTCTAACTGTTGTTCTCTTCTGAGGGGCAGGTTAGCTATACATTACTCACCCGTGCGCCACTAATCCACTTCTAGCAAGCTAGAAGCTTCATCGTTCGACTTGCATGTATTAGGCACGCCGCCAGCGTTCACTCTGAGCCAGGATCAAACTCTCCATAAAAAATTGTTTTTAATTTAAATAAGAAAAACTCTTATTTAAGATTAGTTTGTTTAGTTATGAAGTTTTAATCTAAAACTTTAAATTGATTTTTAATAGTATATTTAAAACTTACTAATTTCTCTTTAAACAAAAAAAGATAGTTTTAGTGTTATAGTTTTAAACTATTATTATATAATATAATTTAAAATTATCTGACTCAATCGATCACTAGTTTAGATTTCAAAGATTGACTTTGTAAATTTAAAATAGTTTAACATTTATAATTTAAAAAACATGCTTTAAAAGCCCTTATTATAAGAGTTATACATTAACTCTTTAAAAAGCTATCTCTCAAAGCGGAAATAGAATTATATACAAGTTAAGCTTAAAGATAGATAAAAGTATAGAATAAAAAATAAAAGTTTTTAGAAAAAGTTAAAAAGTGCAAAAAGTTGTTTTAGAAAGCAAAAAGATATATAAAATAAAAAGAGGATATAAAAAAGAATTAATAAAGTAAAGTATGGTTTTTAAAATAATAGTTAAGTGTATAGCTAAAAGATAGATTGAATAAATTTAAATATACTTTTAAAGATTAATTTGGTAGTGTTTTAGAAGGAGTTAGCATGAGAAGAGAAGATCGAGAGATAATAGATAGTGTAAAGATACAAGATATTATAGATAGATTTGTATGCAAGGTTTGGAGATAAATTTCTAAGTATCTGCACATAGTAAATAAAATAGCTTAAAATATAAATTTATAATAATAGATGTAAGTGAAATTTAATCACCTACATTTTAAATATCCTGCTTGAATTTTAAAGATTAAAATTGGGTTGATAAAAATTGGTTAATACCAATTTTGTCATTTATAATAACATCCATTTGGTTTTTATCATATTTAAATGATACTTCGTAATTATCTCCACTTTCTTTGATGATTTGACTATTTACTAACATTTCTTTAGTTTCTGTATCATTTGCCAAGAATAAATCAATAATGTCTTTACTGAATATAGTTTTTCCATCTAAATATATATTTTTTAAACCTTCCATTGGGTTTGATAAATCAAATTTTTTAACACCTGTTTTAAAATTTAGCTCAAAGTCATACTTATCATCATATTTAAAACTTAAATTTTCTAAATTAATTGAAGGATTTTTTTCTATAAAAAGCTTAATAAAATCTTGCAAATCCTCTTCATTTAAATTTGCTAAAGTATTGTTTTGAAGTTCTTTAAATAATTTATCATAAAAATCTTTATTGAAATTATTTAAAGATATATTTGATTTTATATTATTTAGCTGTATTTTTTCATTATCAACATCTATAATTAATTTATTAGCACTAGATATACTTTTAATATCAACTATTGAATTTTTTACATTAACTCTGCTTTTGTCATTGTAGTTTGAAAACCTCAACTTAAGTTCACCATTTTTTTTATCTTCTAATTTTAAAATGAAATCTTTAAAACCGAATTCAGAACTAGAATTTACAAGATTATATAAATTTCCATAATCAAATTTTAAAGGTTCGTCAAAAACTGTATTATATATGATATCATCCAGCTCAAATTCTAAGTCATTTTCTTTAAAGTTTAGTTTAAAACTCTCTTGTTTTGAGTTAACCTTAGAGATACCACCACTTATATACTCAATATCTGCAACTATTGGGCTAAACTTAATTTCTCCCATCTCATCTTTGTACTCTATCTGAGTGGTTTGTAAATGAACTTTTTGATTATTTTTCCCTTTTACTTCAAAGCTATATTCAACTATTTGTTTATCTTTTAAAAATTTATCTGCAATATCTTTATAGGAGAGTATTTTGATAAACCCTTCGCCCTTAGTTCCGCTAACCAATGAAAAGAAAGGATGTATGATAGTAGTTGATATCTCGACTCTTAAATCCTCTTTTATATCACTACTATTTAATCCTAAAATATTAGCCAAATACTCCTTTGAAAAAACAACATCACTTATATTTTTTGTTTTAAAAATACCATTTTTATGGCTATTTTTAACTACTATATCTTTTGGAAGCTTTTGTGTAAATATTTCATCATATCTTTGTGAGTGTTTAAGGCCCAAGTAATAACTACCACCTATATACACTAAAACAAATAGTGCCAAAAAAATTACAATTTTTTTCACTTTTATCCTTTTTATTAAATTTTTAAAGTATTATTCCAAATTCATTTTTACTTACAACTTCGCCTATTATGGCAGAGTATTCATAGCCTTCACTTTTTAAATTATATAAGGCTTTAACCATATCTTTTTGCGAAACTGCAATCAAAAGTCCCCCACTAGTTTGTGGGTCAGAATATATTATATCAAAATTTTTATTTGTAAATTTCTTAGTATATTGTAAATTTTTATATGCACCGGCTGGAACCAAGCCCAAACCAACTGACTTTTTAGCACTTTCCAAAATTGGAACACTATCAAGATATAATTTAATTGATATATTATCATTTAACATCTCACTAATATGCCCTAAAAGCCCAAAGCCAGTTATATCAGTGCAAGCACTCACATTAACTTCTTTTAAAGCATTTACAGCGTAAAAATTCAAAGTTGCCATAATAGAAGCAACCTCTTTTGTATCTTTAATATCTAGCATATTAGCTTTTATGGCTGTGCTTAGAACTCCTGTTCCTAAAGGTTTGGTTAAAATTAAAACATCTCCAATTTTCGCAGTATTATTACTCCAAAATTTACTAGGGTGAACTACTCCTGTAACACTTAATCCATAATACATCTCAGGCGTTTCAATGCTATGTCCACCCACAAGTTTACCACCACACTCAACTACTTTACTTTTACCACCTTCTAAAATTTCAGTTAAAATACTATTGCCAAAATTGCAACTATCAAAGCCAATTATGTTTAAAGCATTTATAACATTAGCACCCATTGCAAAAACATCACTTAATGAATTTGCAGCTGCTATTTGACCAAAAATATATGGATCATCAACAACAGGTGTTATAAAATCAAGAGTTTGCACTAATGCCAAATCATTACTAATTTTATATACACTAGCATCTTCATTGCTAGTCGTGCTAGAGAGTAAATTTTCACTCTTACTTAGCAGGGTTGAAACACTATTGTTAAGACCCTCCGGGTCTATTTTTGCAGCTCAACCAGCAGCTTTTACAAATTTAGTTAAGTTAAAATTTCTATATTTCAAAGTTTAATGGCCTCATATTTAGTAAGCATATCCATAACTTCATAAGCATTTGTAATCTTACCAATACTTAGTTTATCAACTATCTTATAAGCCTCCAAGCAACTTCCACAACTATAAATTTCAATGCCATTTGCCTCTAAATTTTTTAAAACTTGGTAGCTAACGTGAGATCTATCTGTGGTCATAAAAACAGCATTATTAACACAAATTATAGCCTTTGGTTTGTTTTCAACATTTAAAATAGCACCTAAAAATTTTGAAAGTAAGTTTTTTCCAACTTCGCCACTTCCAGCTGTATCTTCATTTAAATAAATAATTTTTTCAGTCTTTGAATTTGGTGAAATTTGACAATTGTATTGTTCTGTTTCTTTGTTTTGTATTTCGTTTGTTTTTGTTATAACAAATATTAATTCACCACCATTTTCATTGGTTTCAAAACTAATGTTATTTGTATTTAAAAATCTTTTAATATTTTCTTTTGGAGCTATGTCGTTAACAATTACTTCAAGCATATCTCCAATTTTTAATTTCTCAAGAGCATCCTTAGTTCTTATAATAGGTTCAGGACACTCTAAATTTCTGCAATCAATTCTCATATTTTTTCCTCATAAATAGCATCTTTGAAACTCAAAGCTTAATGCTATATTATAGCGAAAAAATATAAATCTTTTTATTGTTTGTTTATAAAATTATCCTCTATCCATTTAAGTGCCTCTTTTTCACTTGGAAATTTACCACTTTTTGCTACTTGATTTGCACCTTCATAAAATCTAATTCTAATTCCATCTTGAACATTATCAACTTTAATTCTTGTTATTCTATCTGCGTTTAAATACACTCTATCGTTTAGTTTTATATACATTATATTTCCTTTTTTAAAAATAGTTCTTTGAACCTTTTGTTAGCAAACTCTTCTATATCTTTTTCAAGTTGCTTATAAGCGTCAATAAGCTCGTAAGCTCTTGGTTTAAGAGTTGTTCCAGCTTGTTCACCGCCACCTTGTCTTGTTTCAAAAAGATCATCATCTAGATTATTTTGTAAAATTTTTAAATGGTTCCAACATTTTTTATAGTTCATATCTAAAATTTCCGAAGCTGCTTTAATGCTTCCAGCTTGAGATATAACGTCTAAAACTTCAGTTTTACCTTTTCCAAAAAGAAGCTCGCCCTTAGAATTTTCTATCCATGTTTTAGTTTTTACAACCATAGTTTTACCCTTCTTTTCTTTAAAGCAACCTAATTTACAATACTTAACATCTATCTTATTTTTTTTCAATATTGCTCTAATTGTCTTAAAGCCTATTCCTTGTGCAGCATTTCTAGCATCCTCACAAAAAACCCTATCTTTTTCATCTATAAAAGGTTTTAGTTTTTCTAGTGCATTTTTGCTACTTGATGCAATTTCTTTTTTATATTTTCCAAACTGACCTAGTTCACAACTTGCTATCTTAATCCCGATCTCATTAGCAATTTTTCCAATTTGCTCTATATCTACATCGAGTTTGTTAGCAATCTTAAAAGCAGCTCCACAATCTATCTTTTTTTCTTTAGTGCTAAATTTTTTAATGTTTTCTATAATTATTTCTCGCATAAACTACTCTATCCTTTCAGCTGCACTATAGATATTCATATTATTACCTCTAGCAAATCCACAAAGTGTTAGATTAAATTTTCTAGCAATTTCTACGCCTAGATGTGTTGGTGCAGTTCTTGAAACAAGAACTGGAATTTGATGCATAACAACTTTAGCTACCATTTCAGAGCTAAGCCTACCACTTACCATTAAAAATGACTTACTCAGATCAACATCTTTCATTCTAGCTTTTCCTACAGCCTTATCAATTGTGCTATGTTGTGCTATATCTTCCCCTATATAGAACTCTCTATCACTAACATGAAGTTTTGCAGTATGAACGCAACCTGTTTGCTCATATAAATCGCATTGTGTATAAAAAGTAGCCATTCTTGAAAGAATTAATCCCCTGCTAAAAACTACTGGATTGTCAATAATTTTTGCAGAAATTAAATTAGGATCAATATTGGCAGTCATACTTTTTCCACATCCACTTATAATTACACCTTCTGTCGTTAGTTTTTTTATACTATCTTCGTTTGCTTTAGCATCGATATAAACAGACTCTTCATCGTCTGAAAGTTCTATTTTATTAATATCATTAATA
Organism: Campylobacter blaseri; assembly: GCF_013201895.1. Taxonomy (NCBI): domain Bacteria; kingdom Pseudomonadati; phylum Campylobacterota; class Epsilonproteobacteria; order Campylobacterales; family Campylobacteraceae; genus Campylobacter; species Campylobacter blaseri. The sequence goes on from NZ_CP053841.1 coordinate 1,638,386, forward strand.
TTTAAAATTATACCCTCGCTCATCAAATAACCTATCGCAAGAGGTTTTTGATCCACAGGTGTTGACATTATAGAACCAATTTTTTCTCCGTTTACAAAAATATTTAGCTGAATCTCTTTTACCAAAATGTCATCAGTAATAAATTTATCATGTCCTTTAATTTTTGTTATTTGTGTTGAAAAAATTGGTTCCACTTTAATGCCTTTATATTAAATTAGTATATTGGTTTTCAAAAACTGATTTTTGAATTTTACCTTTTTCAAGAAGCTCTTGATACCAATAATGATGAAGAATATAAACTTCTTCTTCTTCTTTATATCCATTAATCATGGAGTGAATTGCACCCTTAATAGCAAAAGCAGCCATATAAATATGAACAAGTAAAAATACTGCACATGCAACGCCTAAAAGATTATGCACTACTGCGGATATTCTTAAAAGGTCTATTTGAGAGATACCTAAAACTTCTGAGTTAACTCCTGGTATTGGAAAATCTATAAAATACATAATAGCACCAGTTATTATCATAGCAAACCCGCCTAAAGTACAAACCCAAAACCAAGCTTTTTGACCAAAGTTAAATTTACCTGCTGGAATTGGCTTTTTATCTTTTGACAAATATCCTCCAACCATTATAGCCCATCTAATGTCATAAACAGCTGGAAGCATTCTTTTTGCCCAAAATAAAAACATTGGTATTATAACAATCGCCCACATAACAGTTGCTATTAAGTGCAAATATTGCATAATTTTTACAAAAGCGCCACCACCAAAAGTATCTCCAAACATTATAATGACACCAGTTGGAACTAAAATGACCCATGCCACAGCAGCTATAGCATGAACCAATCTTTCGATGACATTAAAAGCATAAACCTTTCCATGATCATGAGAAAATATTTTAGGTCCTACTATTGCATAATGAACAGCAAAAGCAGCTATAACGCCTGCTATTGCTACAGCAGCTAGCATTGCAAAATAACCATTAGCTTGCCAAGTCACAAAAAATTCAGTGAAAAAACTATCATAATATTTTGGTATATTTGTAGCTCTTCCTTCTGCCCAAACTAAACTATCGTGTTGAATTTGGCTTATAAAGTCGCTATTTGTAGCAAATAAGCCTGTAAAACAGCATAAAAATAATAAAATTTTTTTCATAAATATCCTTCTAAAAAATTTCTAGTATAGATTATATAGCATACAAGCTTAAAAATTTGTATGCTATAAATTCAGTCTACCATTTTTGTCCCGGATATTCTTCCAATGTTTCCATAGGAGTTTTACTGTATCCACGAGCAACTACTCTTTCTCTATAAATTCTATCTACCTCTTGACTATCGCCAACAAGCAGTGCTTTAGTAGAACACATAGCTGCACATAAAGGAACTCTACCTTCTGAGATTCTATTTTGTCCATATTTATGAAACTCCTCAACTGAGTTTGTTTCTTCTGGACCACCTGCACACATAGTGCATTTGTCCATAGCTCCTTTTGGCATAAACGCTTTTCCTCTTGGGAATTGCGGCGCACCAAATGGGCATGCATACAAGCAGTATCCACAGCCAATACAAGTATCCTTATCATGAAGAACTATCGCATCTTCTCTTATATAAAAACAATTTACTGGACATACTTGAGCACAAGGAGCATCAGTACAATGCATACAAGCAAGAGAAGTTGAAAATTCCTCCCCTGGCTTTCCTTCATTTAAAGTTATAACTCTTCTTCTTCTAACATCTAAAGGCATTTCATGCCCTAGATCGCAAGCTATAGAGCAACCATCACAATCGATACATCTTTCCAAATCGCATAAAAATTTCATTCTAACTGTTGACATTACCTACCCCCTTATGCTTTCTCTATGCGGCATAAACCGCCTTTTGTTTCAGGAATTTGAGTGACAATATCATAACCATAATTAGTTACTGTGTTTGCACTTTCACCTATTGCATATGGCCTTGTTCCATCAGGAAAATTACCTGACATATCAACACCTTGCATAATACCTGTAAAATGGAATGGTAAAAATACCATATCTTTTGAAACTGAATGGGTAAATCTTGCTTTAACTTTTATCTTAGTTCCTTCAGGAGAATGAACCCAAATCATATCGCCATCTTTAATAGCATACTTAGCTGCCAATTCAGGATTAATATCACAAAACATCTCTGGAGTTAATCTTGCAAGATGTGCACTTGCTCTGTTTTCCATACCAGCACCATTCATATTAACAAGTCTTGCAGTTACTAAATTTATAGGAAACTCTTTACTATAGTTTTTCTCTAGCTGGAGACTCTTATATTTTGTATCAACTCTCCAGTGATTTGGTTTGTCATCAAAACTTGGGTATTTTTCTGCTAAATCATGTCTTTGGCTATGAAGTGGCTCTCTATGAAGTGGAATTTGATCAACAAATTGCCAAACTCTAGCTCTAGCTCTTGCATTTCCATAAGGAACTATGCCGTGCTCTATACATTTTTTAAGTATAATTCCGCTATTGTCAACCTTCCAATTAGCTCCCATTTTATCTTTTTCTTCTTCTGTCAAGGTAATACCTAAAACCTCTTCAATATTGGCTTTTGTAATTTCAGGATATCCCTCATTTATAGAGCCATCTTTTGGAGCTGATCCATATGCTGCTAATTGATTAACACCATTATGCTCTAGTCCAAATCTGTTTCTAAAGCCCATTCCACCTTCCATGAAAGACTTGCTTATATCATATAAATTTGGACTTCCTGGATGTTCTTCACTCCAACATGGCCAAGGCAATCCATAATATTCACCTTCGCACTCCCCAAAGCCCATTAGAGTTTTGTGATCAAATTTATCCCAATTATCTGTGTGTTTTTTAATTCTTTCTGGAGTAACCCCTGTTAATCCTATAGTTTTCATAATTCTAGCTATCTCTCTAGTTGCATCTTCAGGCCAAGTAAAGTTACCATTTTCATCTTGCATAGATCTAGTAAGTTCATCATAAAAACCAAGTCTTTTCGCAAGTTCAAATAATAAATCTTGATCTTTCATGCATTCAAAAAGAGGTTCAACTACTTGATATCTCCACTGCGTAGATCTATTTGTTGCAACAACACTACCTGAGTTCTCATATTGTGTTGCAGCAGGAAGTAAGAAAACATTATCTTTTTTATCGGTTATCACAGCAGCTTCATTAACAAATGGGTCTGATAAAACAAGAAGCTCAAGCTTATCTAGTGCCTCTTTTACTTTTACCTGTTGTGCAATTGATGTGATTCCATTCCCTATAACAACAAGTGCTTTTAGACTATCTCCATTTGAGTTATGCGTTTTATCGTTTCCATCTTTTCCATTTAGAACACCTGCCCACCATCTTGCAAGTGTAAAGCCTTTTTTATGCATCCACTCAGGACTATAAAATCTACTTTGTAGCCATTCAAAATCAACTTTCCAGTTTTTAGCAAACCATCTCCAACTACCTTCAGCTAATCCGTAATAACCTGGTAAACTATCAGCTAGACAGCCCATATCAGTTGCACCTTGAACATTATCATGGCCTCTTAGTATGTTAGTTCCACCGCCTTCTACACCCATGTTTCCAAGAGCTAATTGTAAAATTGGAGCAATTCTAGTATTTGATGAACCTATAGTATGCTGAGTAAGACCCATAGCCCAAACAAGTGATCCTGGTCTATTTTTAGCATATACTTCAGTTATCTCTATAAGAGTCTCTTTTTTTACACCAGTTACATTTTCTACAACCTCTGGAGTCCATTTAAGAGCCTCTTCTTTAATGCTTTCCATATCATAAACTCTATCGCGTATAAACTCTTTGTCTTCCCAACCATTTTTAAATATCAAATGAAGCATTCCATATATAAATGCTATATCTGTACCTGGTCTAATTTGTGCATAATAGTGAGCTTTTGCTGCAGTATGTGTAAATCTTGGATCTACAACTATTATCTTAGCTCCATTTTCTTTAGCTTTTAAGAAATGCTGGAAACCAACTGGATGACAAACTGCTGGATTTGCACCAAAAATAATAATAGCCTTAGACATTTGCATGTCATTAAGTGAGTTTGTCATAGCGCCATAACCCCATGTATTCGCCACACCGGCGACTGTTGTGCTATGTCAAATTCTTGCTTGGTGATCTATATTATTTGTTCCATAAAATGCTGCAAATTTTCTTATGTAATAAGCTATCTCATTACTAACCTTTGCAGAGCCCATAAATTGAACCTGATCAGGGTTTTCTTTTTGATATTTATTTAATTGTTCGCCAATTCTATCAAGTGCCTCTTTATAGCTAATTCTTTTCCACTCACCGTTTTCTTTTACCATTGGGTATTTTAAACGGTTTGTTGAACGAAGCAAACCAACCATATCGGCACCCTTACAGCAGTGGCCTCCTAGGCTAACAGGGTGATCTTGTGCTGGTTCTTGTCTTACCCAGATACCATCTTGAACTTCAGCAATTATACCGCACCCTACCGAACATGCTGTACAGATTGTTTTAACTTTTTTTGCATTTGGATATGGGTTTTTTACTTCCGCATCCGTAGCTTCTCTTGTTGCATTGGCTGATGCTATAACTCCGCCAGCACCAACTGCGCTAGACAAAGCTGCCATTTTTAAAAAAGACCTTCGTCCAATCTTTGAACTTAAAGGTCTTCTGCTAACTTGTGACATATTTTTCCTTTCTATAATAATTATTTAAACTATTTAGCATTTCTGTAATAAAGATCCCAATCTGGGGTTCTTTTATATAAAACCTCTTTTTTCTTACCGCTATCTTTTTTAAGATTTTCTGGCGTTGTAGCAAATGACATAGTTGCTAATCCCACAACACCAGCACTTCCAATAGCAGTTTTCTTCAAAAATTCTCTTCTTTTAGAATTCATTCTTGCACTCCTTTGTTTTTTCTTGCTTTGTTTTTAGCTCTCCTGGCAGCTTCAGATCTTGATAATCCATCAGCTACCTTAATAGCACTATTAGACTCTATAGTAGTCACTTCGTAATAAGCTCTTTCAAACTCAAAAAAGCTAACCATCAAATTAACAATATCTTTATAAAAATTTGATTTCTCATGTAAATAAATGGCATTTAAAAACTCATCAATGAATACATTTAAATAGTTTACAAAAAGTTCTTCTGCATACTCCTCGTATTTCTCATTTCCATCTATGCATTGCTCTATAAATTTACTCATTATCGTAAATATAAAGCCAAAATTATCCTCCAGCTCAACATACTTAGACTCATCTCGCCTTATTGTAGTTTTTGCTAATATTCGCTTGATTGCAACACATGCCACCCCTGTTTCATAACCCTCATCATAATAACTAATAGTTGTTCTAACTGGATTTGGTGGTGCATGAAATATATCATCATATTCCTTTGAAAGATTGGAATAATCTTCATTGATGCTTTCAACTAAATTTCTTAATGCAATCTCGCTATTGCTATCTAAAGGCGATTGAAGCATTAATTTTAGCCCGTCAATAAGACCATAGAATCTATCATCATCATAGCTAAAACAAAAAAGCTTAGAGAGTACTGAGTAGTATAACAATCTTGCTTTTTCTACATTTTTTTTGTCTATCATTTGCAACCTTGAGATTTTTATCACATGTAAATTTACTACAACTTCACTTAGTGAGGATATAAAATTACTAATTAGTTTAAAAAATAAAGAATTCTATAAATATGTATATTTTGCATATTATTCCTAAAATCATATATTAACTTTTTAAAATTCATATTTATTAGTACTTTTTAATATTCTAACTTTTTTATCTTATAATTTTATATTAATTTTATAATTTTATATTAATTTAAAAAATTAATCAAATTTACTTATTTTCTTAATTTATTCTTAATAAACCAGATTTTTTAATTAAAACTTAGTTTTAATCTCCATTATATGGGGTTTTCAATACAGGGTGTTTTTGTTTTTAAATATCAACTTGACTGCTTTTAGCTATGTTTTAATTACCTAATTAAATACATATGGCACAAAAAGACACAAAGGCAATTTGCTTAACCACAAACTGTCTTTATACCGAATGTTTAAGCATATAGTATATATTATTCTCAATAATTTTATAATGAAATTTTGGTTCGTTTTTAATTCCTGTCTCTATACTCTTTATAACCAAAATTTACTTTTTTGATAACATTATTATCTCTATCTACCATAACTAGATCGGGTAGCTTTACACCATTAAATGTAGTATTTTTAACAATTGTATAGTGAATCTGATCTTCAAAAATAATTCTGTCTCCTATTTTTAATTCTTTATCAAAAAAATAATCGCTATCATTTGCTGCAAGCCCTACTATATCGCCTGCTAAACAAGTATTTCCTCCTAGCAAATAACCATATTTGCCATTTTTATTCTCATACCTAACTTCTGGGCGATACGGCATTAGCACAGTATCTGGCATATGAGCTTCTGCTGAGACATCTAAAATGGCAATCTTCTTTCCATTTTCAACAATATCAAGCACACTAGCTACCAAATACCCAGTTTGCCACCCCACAGCCTCTCCTGGTTCAATATATACTTCAAGTCTGTATTTATCTTTAAAATTTTTAATTAATTCCATTAATAGTCCTACATTATAATCTTTTCTAGTTATATGGTGTCCACCACCAAAATTTACCCACTTCATCTTAGGCAAAAACTCTCCAAACAAATTTTCAAATTTATTTAATACTTTTTCTAAACTTTCGCTACTTTCCTCACAAAGTGCATGAAAATGAAGACCACTAATACCGTCTAAAAACTCTTCTTTGAAATTTAACCTTGTTATTCCAAGACGACTAAATTTGCCACAAGGATTATATGCATCGGTTGGAGAAAAAGAGCTCTCTGGATTTACTCTTAGTCCACACTCTACATTGCTAGTTAAAGCTTTATCTTTAAATTTAATCCATTGATTAAAACTATTAAAAACAATATGATTTGAAATCTTTAATACTTCATCTATATCTTCATCTTTAAAGGCTGGTGAATAGGTATGAATCTCTCCATTTTTTATAAACTCGTGCGCATATTTTGCTTCATACAATCCACTACAAGTCGCACCATTTAAATATTTATCAATATAGGGCATTGCAGGAGAAAATGCAAAGCCTTTTAATGCACATAACACTTTAGCCCCACTTTTTTCTCCAACATATTTTAAAAGCTCTAAGTTTTTGATGAGCTTTTCTTCTTCACATACATATGCTGGGGTTTTTATATCTTTTAAGTTCATAAAATAGACCTTTCTTGTTTTTTAATATTATATATAAATTTATAAATTTTTAGCTACAATTTAGGTAAACAATTTATAAAGGATAACTATATATGGTTAAAATAGAATTCTTAGGACCTATAGGAAAAGAGAGTATAAAGCTAGAAGCATCTAGTCTAAGCGATGTAAAAGAGATACTAAATAAAGATACTTCTTTAAAAGAGTGGTTAGAAATTTGCGCAGTTGCCATAAACGATACAATTGTGAGTGATACGAATACTACTTTAAAAGATGGAGATAAAATTTCACTTTTACCGCCTGTTTGTGGAGGTTAAAATGGAAATAGAAATTTACGAAGGTAATTTAGATGTTCCTGCAATTTATGCCTCGTGGTATAATAAATATAAACTTAAAAATTTAGGAGCTTTAATCGTCTTTTCAGGGATTGTAAGAAGTGAAGGCGGAATAGAGGCACTTAGTTTTGATATACATAAACCTATTCTTCAAAGTTGGTTTGATGAGTGGTCAAAAAAGGCTGAAAAAGAGGGCGCTATTTTACTTTTTGCTCACTCACTTGGCGATGTTAGAATTCATGAAAGCTCATATGTAAGTGGGATAGTTTCAAAGCAAAGAAAAGTAGCTCTTAGGCTTATAAATGAGTTTGTTGAAGACTTTAAGGCAAATGCTCCAATTTGGAAATATGATGTTATAAATGGTGAGAGAATTTATGCTAAAAATAGATCTCATAAGCTAAAAAATGCAGGAATTTTAAAAAAATAAGGATTAGTATATTATGAAATTTATGCCCTATGAAAAAAGTTTGGAAATTCTAGCCAAAAATACTATTAAATGGGATCGAATTGAAAAAGTTACTATAACAAATGCTCTAAATAGATATTTAGCTATAGATATAATTGCAAAAGATAACTACCCATCACATCCAACCTCAGCAATGGATGGATATGCTATAAAACATAGTGAAATTGAAAATGGTAGCTTTACAATACTAGGCGATGTTCCAGCAGGTGCCTTAAAAGATGTAGAACTTGGTAAATTTGAATGTATTAAAACTTTCACGGGCTCATTGATGTCTAAAAACTCAGACACCTTAGTGCCTGTAGAAAATGTTGAAGTTTTTGATAATACAATAAAAATAATAAAAGAGGTTCCAAAAGGATTTGCCGTTAGAGAGATTGGTGAAAGCTATAAAAAAGGTGAAATATTAATTAAAAAAGGGACTAAACTTAGCTACTCTGAGATTGCTCTTTTAGCAGAACTTGGAGAAATTTTTGTAAGTGTTTATATAAAGCCAAAAGTAGCAATTCTGGCAACAGGAAGCGAAATAAAAGATATCGGGGAACCGCTTGAAAATGAGGCTCAAATCAGAAGTTCAAACCATGTTGCTCTAAAAGCTATGATGGAACTTATGGGGTGCGAACCTATGATACTGCCTATTGTAAAAGATGAACCCAATTTAGTAGAAAATGCGATTTTACAGGGGCTTAGAAGTTGTGATATTTTACTTACCACAGGCGGAGTTAGTATGGGTGATTATGATTTTGTAAAAACTGCGCTCTCTAAAAACTGCAATGTCATTATAAATGGTGCAGCTATAAAGCCGGGTCGCCATATTAAAATTTCAAAAATTGATGAAAAATATATCTTTTCACTTCCAGGTTTTCCATATTCGGCTATGGTAATGTGCATTTTATATGTTAGAGTTTTGATAAATAGCTTTTTTTCTATTAATGACAATTACGAAGTAAATGCAGTAATGGATAGCGATTTTACTAAAAAATCTAAATTTTTAGAATTTAGTGCTTGCACTCTATACGCCGATAAAAAAGGGATTTTAAAGGTTAGCTTAAAGGGTAAAAAAGATGGCTCAAGTGCCATTGTAAATAACCTAAATCAAAATGCAGCACTCCTTATAACTCCTCTTGAATCAACCGGTCATAAAAAAGGCGATGTTGTAAAAGTTTTAAAAATGGTGTAAAATTACTAGCTAAATAAAAAGGAAAAATATGGATAGGATTTTGATTAAATTTAAAACATTTAAAATGATACATATAGCTATGATTTTTTCAATAATCATATATGGGGCTGTAATTTATATTATAAAATATGCAAACTCTATGACTCCTATAATGTCATTGGAAAAAGAACAATTCGAGTTTTTAAAAAATATATCACTTGGAGTATCTTTTTTAGTATTTTTAATTATTTTTTTTCTAAAAAAAGCTCTGATAAAAAAAGCACAAAACAGCACTTTAAGCAGTGATAAAGAAGATAAATTGTTATTCTTTTTTATGAAATACTCAGGCTCATATTACATTTGGACTGCTTTATGTGAAATTCCTGCAATTGGTGGAATTTTATTCTACTTGATTTTAGGAAATCAAGGCTATAATTTTGCAATGTTACTTATATTAATTGCTCTAGCGCTAAGAGTAATATTTTCTCCAAGATTAAAAGATATAGAAGAGATGGATCAAAAACTACAATACCTTTAAGGCACTTTTTAGCAGATGCAAATGTAAAGTGGATATAATATCCACCAAGCATCGCGCTAACATCTAAAACATTTATTATAAAAACTATTGCTCTGTTTTAATATAGTATTGATAAAACTAAAACAGACAAACCTTACCAAGCTCCCAATTTATCGCTATTTAAAAGTTGAGATATTTTTCCTTGTGTCAAATGTATTTATTTTGATGGATAAAATTTAGATAAAAAGATAGGTATAAACAAAGATATCCATGTATTTAAAACTCTCCTATAATTGGAGTTTAAACTAATTTTATTTTGAATTGTGTTTTGATAACAAAAGTTAGTCAAAATTTTTAACAAATTTTTATGCTTCACATTCTAGTTTATCTTTAAAAATCAATTAAATTAAGTTAAAATACTCATTAATACTTTAACTAAAAAAGAGTAAGCTATTTGATTATCCTATGCTAAAACAAATTTTAGTTATATATTGAAATAGCATAGGATTTTTAAATAAATTAAAAAACTTTTGGGATATTTTTTAAAAACTACCTATCTCTCTTTCACATTCTAGTTTATCTTTAAAAATCAATTAAATTAAGTTGAAAATACACATTAATACTTTAACTGAAAAAGAGTAAGCTATTTGATTATCCTATGCTAAAACAAATTTTAGTTATATATTGAAATAGCATAGGATTTTTAAATAAATTAAAAAACTTTTGGGATATTTTTTAAAAACTACCTATCTATCTTTTACATAAAACGAAAAACTAGCCATATAAAATACGCTTTTTGTTTTCCTAAATAGCTCTTTTAGCTTTCCATCTTTTTCAACTTTCTCATCATGAGATGCACTTATAACCCACTGTCCTGGTTTATCAAGTCTTATTTTTGCAACACCGTCCATAAGAAATGAGTAATAGGCAGTTCCGCCAATTTGATTTAAATTTTCACAATCTGCTCTTATAAATTCATTCATTTTATCACTTAAGCTTATTTTTTCTCCATTAAATAATACTTCAAATTCAACCTCATCTCCGACTTTCAAATCTGACATATCACTTTTTGGCATGATTTCCAAAGCATGTCCTAATGGTTTTGCTTTTCCTTTGTAATTTAGATACCTTTTAGCAAAAGCTTGATATTTTAGTGCAAAAAGAACTTTTGAAACATCATCTATCTCGTCAAGTGGTTTTTGTTTTAATCTCATTTTTCCATTTTTATCTATATACTGAGTTACAAATGCTGGTTTTGTAGTGGATTCAAAAATCGTATTTTTTAGCATATTATCTTTAAGGGAAATTTTATTAAATGCAAAATCTGCTTTGTATATACTGAAATTTTTATCTTCCTCAAATGGCTTTGGTGCGATAAATTCTGGAAAATATAGCTTAAAAATTTTGCCTTTTTCATCAATCATCTGAAATTTTTCTAAATTTATACTTCCATTTTCAGAATTTAAAATATCATCAATAGGTATTTTATGTCCCCAGCCTATATTTACCAATAAATGACCTGGCTTGTGTGCAGTATGTTCACTTAAATTTATCCAAAATGCATGAGAAAATGCACTTGATAAAAAAACTGTCAATACCAAAAAAATTCGTAAAATTTTCATCTCATCTCCTTTTAAATTTTATTTAGTTTATCTAATTATGATTTATATTATCAATCAAATTTTATCTCCAAAAGAATTTATTTTGCCTCTGCAAGGATTTTTATTTATAAATTTTTAAATAAAGATACTCTATCTATAAAATCTATTTAAAATTTATAATTCATATTAACGCCCACCTCTCTTGGTGCGGATAAGAATTTATATCCAACATAGTTTGTATCGTATCTCTTGTCAAACAAATTATTACAATATAGTGATATATCAATATTTTTCTTTTTAAATCCAAATTTGAGATCAACAAGAGCATATCCGTTAGTTTTTGCTGTATTTTTCTCATCTGCATACATCTTGCTTTGTCCATGAATAGAGGCAATTGTATAAAATCCACCAAAGCCATAGTAGTTAATACCCATACTATAAGTCCATTTTGGAGCATAGTTTATAAGTTTACCTTTATAATCACCCTTTACATCTTTAAAATCTTTATAAACACTTTTTGCATAGCCTAAATTTGCAAAAAGTGTGGCATTATCTGAAATTTTATATTGTGATTCTATTTCAAAACCTTTGCTATTAGCTTTTGCAGCATTTGTAGCATACGCAACTGATGGCGAAACATAAGTCATCACTTGTTTGTTTTTTATATCCGTATAAAATAATGCAAAATTTAGATTTAATCTATCTAGCATAGTTGTCTTTGCTCCTATTTCATAGTTTATAAGAGTCTCTTTATCATACCATCTATTATTAACTGGAGCAAAAAGCAAATATCCACCTGATTTATATCCTTTTGATATCGTTGCATATGCTAAAGTTTCATCATTTATATCATAAGATAGAGTAAATCTAGGAGAAATAGCGCTATATGAACTTGACTCTTTTTTACTTAAAAGTAAATCGTCTAAATCTATACGATCTTTATCAAATCTAATCCCCAAAGTAGCGGTTAAATAATCAGTCAAATAAAAATCACTATGACTAAAAATTCCATAACTTTTACTCTTTTTAATATTTTTTTGAAAATTTAACCCATTCATCAATAATAATCTATTTGAGTCTTGATATCCACCATTTATCCCAAATAAAAATTTTCCAAAATTCTCATTTAATCCAAATCTAAATTCTTGCATATACTCTTTTGTCTTGAAATAACTACCTAATTGCATTACTTTAATTGGAGTATGGTCTCCATCATAGTCACTAGTGTTGCGTTGATTTTTATAACTGCTTAAAGACTCAAATAGATACTTATCAAACTCATATTTAACATTAAGTGAATTTTGATAAATCCTATTAGTAGTTTTTGCTTGAAAACCATTTTGATTTATGCGTGGATTATCAGCATTTGCAAGATTCATATGAGGAGCCCCATCATTAGAGTCATATAAACTTTGAATAAACATTATTTTAAGATTATCAAGTGGAGTAAATTTAAGATTTAATTTTACAAAATTATTTTTAGTAAAATCATCTCTTTTATTTAAAAATGTATTTTGCATATAGCCATCTTTTTTGTTATGACTAGCACTCAAAGATGCAAAAAATTTATCTTTTATAAGCTCTGTGCCTGTGCTAAATGAAAAATTCCTACCCCCTCTATTTGCTAAATTTATTCCAAATTTTGTAGGGATGTCTTTGCTTGGCTCTTTTGAAACTATATTTATAACTCCTGAATAGGCATTTTTACCATACAAGCTTGATTGTGGTCCTTTTAAAATCTCAACTCTATCAATATCTTCAAGCACTATATAGTTTCCTGATGTGCCAAGATATGAAACTCCATCAACAAACATAGCAATATTTGTATTATCAAATGCAGAATTTGATTGTATTCCTCTAATAGAAGCAGAGATAATCCCTGAGCCATTAAATATCGATAAATTGGCTGAAAAGTTATTTAGATCTTCAATCTTTTTTATATTTTTATCCTGCAAATCATCTCCCTTTAAAACGCTTACTTGAGCAGGAATATCTTTTAAACTTTCATCTGTTTTTTGTGCCGTTACTACAATCCTATCAAGAGAGACAAAATTTAACTCATGAGCATTTAATACAAAGGTTAAACCCGCTGATAAAAAGATTATTTTGTTGATACTATACATACTGTCCTTTCATTTTTATGTTTATAAATTTTGATATTTTTAAAATGCAATTTCTTAAGAAGATTTTCATACTCATCACATAAAAGCATATTTTCTACATTTATAGTTTTGCTGTATTTTTCTAAAGCTTGCTTACTTCCACCATCATTTAAAATCATAAATTCTCCATTTGGTTTTAAAACTCTTCTTACTAGTTCAAAACCTCTTTTTATATCGCTCCAAAAATAAGTAGTATTAAAAGCAGTTATGAGATCAAATTTTTCATCTTCAAAATCCATACTTAAAACATCTTGATTTGATATAAATACTCTTTTTTCATCTATTAAATTTTTATTTGTCTTAATTGATTTTTCAACACTAGTTTTTGAACAATCTATGCCAAAAACTATTAAGTTTTTATTTAAATTTATAAAATTTGAAATATTCTTACCGCCTCCACAACCTATATCCAAAACTATTTTTTTATCTTGTAAATTAATCTTTGATATCGCCCATAAAGCAGTTTTATTATGACCTAAATTCATAGCTGAAAGTATAAAATTACCAATAATACCCTTAGGATATTTTGCGTTTTGTGAAAGTATTTTAATTATTTTCATCATATCGTTTTCCTTATTCAGTCACATTTTAAGTTTTAATTAGTATAATATTTTTGATTTGGATTATCAATATAATTTTTATATCTAAAGTATTTGTTTTTATATCGGAGGTATTTTTTGGCATATAAAATCAATGGCAATGATTTATATAGCGATATGATAGTAAAAGATCTTGATACAACAAGTTTTTGTCATAAAAATTTACAAATTACAATTAAAAGAAAAAGATTAAGCGATAAGGTTGAATTTTATGACATAGCTAGCCATTTAGATGAAGATGTTGAAATTTACAATGACTCATATTCAAGTAAAGGACTAATGCTTGGATTTATGATAAATGGTCAAAGTAGTTTTAAGGCTCAAAATATTAGTTTAGATTTATCTCCAAACTCTACTTATATACAAACACTTGATAGTTTAATAAACACAAAAACATTTTATAAAACTGGAACAACAAGAGTCATGGGCATAGTTATAAGTCCTGATATGGCAAATTTATTTTTAAAAAACAGTGGTGAAAATTTAAAACTAAATAGAACAAATTTAAATACAAAAATTTACTTAGATGAGATAATAAACACAAACTATGATGACTGTTTGGGCGATATATTTTTGCAAGGTAAAATTTTTGATATCTTATATAATGAATTTTCAAGCATACAAAAACAGACAAATACTAATAAGATTTTTCTTAGTAATTTTGATATAGCTGCTTTAAATAAGGCAAAAGATATACTTATATCATCATTTAAAAATCCACCTTGTATAAGCAAACTTGCAAAAATGGTTCATTTGAACGAATTTAAACTAAAAGTTGGTTTTAAACAGCTTTTTGATAAAACAGCTTTTGAAATTGTTAGAGAACAAAAAATGCTTCATGCAAAAGATCTTCTACAAAATTCAGATATGAATATATTTGAGATATCAAATTTTTTAGGTTTTAAACATCAAAGCCACTTCACAAAGATGTTTTATAATGAGTTTAATATATTGCCAAAAGAGTTTATTAAAAATAGGAAATTTTATATATAAATTAATATTAGATCTTTTTAAATTTTGGCTTGATTCAAATTTCGTCTAAATTTAGATAAATATATTTATAAAATTATAGCTTTATCGCACTGATAAATGCTTAGCTACTCTCTTTGCACTAGCAAATGCAAAATGTATATTATATCCGCCAAGCATTCCGCTAACATCTAAAACTTCACCTATGAAAAATAAATTTTTTGTAAGTTTACTTTGACAATTTTCATCAATACCACAAACCTCTACTCCACCTTTTGTAATTTCAGCCCTATCAAAACCAAAATTACCAGCAGGAGCAAATTCATAATTTTGCAATTTTTGTAATTTTTCAAATTCATCTTCGTTTAATTTATACATTTGTTTATCTTCTAAATTTTTTGATATTAAAAAAGATTTTATAAATCTTTTTGGAAGTGGAAAAAGTGTTGAGATTTGTTTTTTGCTACTTTTAAAATTAGATATTTTAAAATTTGGTAAAAAATTTATATAAATTTTGCCTTTTTCCCAAAACAAAGAGGCGTTTAAAATAGAAGGTCCGCTTATTCCTTTATGTGTAAAAAGTATATCGTCAAAAAACTCTCTATCTTTTACTTGCACCTTTGCTCTAAAACAAACTCCGCTAAGTCCTTTAAACCAAAACTCATCTTTTTGAACAGTAAAACCAACCAAAGCTGGATTTAGTTTTGATACTTTATGTCCAAATTTTAAAGCTATTTTATAGCCTATATCACTTACTCCTAATTTACTATAGCTAAGTCCACCACTTGCAACAACCAAATTTTTGCACTTAAATAGCTTATCTTTTGTCTTGACTAAAAAAACATCATCTATCTTATCGACATCTAATACTTCGGTATTTAAAAATATTTTATGCTTATTTGCTTTTTTTACTAAAAAACTTAAAACCTCTTTTGACCCATTTTTACAAAAAAACTGATTGTTTTTAATCTTTATAAAACTTAGCTCTTTAAAGAAATCAAGAACTTCAATATAACTTAAATTATCTAAAATTCTAGATATAAAATCAAAATTTCCTAAATAGTTATTGGCATTTATAAACTCGTTTGTGATATTGCATTTACCGCCGCCACTAGCAAGAATCTTTTTACCAACAGTTGAATTTTTTTCTAAAATTGCTACATTTTGTGAATTTAGTTTTGAAGCTAAAAACAAAGCACTTGCACCGCCACCTATTATGATAGTGTTAAATTCCATACAAGTGCTTTATTAATTTATTTTTTTGTATTATTGTTATCTATTTTTTCATTAGATTTTTGCTGTTTTTGTGCTTCGTTTACTAAATTAATTAAATTTTGAAGCATATTACAACCATTTTGATTTCCAAGATCACAAGATTTTTTATACAAATTTGCAGATAATTGAATATCAGGATTTATATTATAAGCACCTGTTTGAAGAAAATAACCAAATCTTGTGCAAGCATTGCTTTCATTGTTTTGGCAAGCTATATTATAAATTTCAACTGCTTTTTTTACATCTTGTGCAATGCCTATTCCATTTTCATATAAAAATGCAATATTATTGCAAGCTACAAAATTTCCACCATTGCAGGATTTTTCATATAGTGAAAATGCCTTTTTCTCATCTTTATTTAAACCACCTACTCCATTTAAATAAAAAGCACCTAAATTGTTGCAAGCAAAATAGTTATCTTTATCACAAGAGATATTATAATTTACAACAGCTTGTTCATATTTTTTTTCATTTTGATACAGCAGAGCTGAATTATTGCAAGAGTTAATATCTCCATTTTTGCAAGATTTTGAAAAATACTCTGCTGCTTTTAATAGATCTTTTTCTACATCAGCACCATTATAGTAAATTGTAGCTAAATTGTTACAAGCAATTATTGAATCGCTATCACAAGATTTCTTGAAATATTTTATTGCCTCAGTAATATTTTTACTCGTTGAGAGTCCATTTTGATACAAAAAACCAACATTATTACAAGCTAAAGAATGATTTTTATCGCAAGCTTTTTTAAAGTTTTTAAATGCTTCATTATAATTAGCTTTTGATTTGTTACTATCCTCTAAATACTTTAAACCTAAAGCAAAACAACTATCGCTAGTTCCTAGCATACATAAAGTTTTATCTTTAAAATTTTCATTAGTATTAAATTCTTTATATATTGTGTATGAAAAAATACCCAAAACTAAAACGACTAAAATAAAAATTATTTTTTTCAAACTCAAACCTTTTTAAAATATTAATAGCTGTAAATTATAGCATAATAAAAATTTTATTATTTTTAAATGCTTTTAAATATTTATGGTTTATAATTACTATTGAAAGGATTTTTATGTCAATAATTGATAAAACTATAAGAATAATTTTAGGATTTACAATTTTAATATATTTTGGACTATTCTATCCAACATGGTGGTCACTTCTAGGACTTATACCCTTAATTTCAGGGGTTAATGATTTTTGCCCTATCTATAAACTTTTAAAAAAAGGGGATAAACAAACAAAAGAAAAAAAAGATACTCCAAAGGAGAAAAAAGATTTTTAAAACCTAAGAAAAAGTCAAACACAAATATTAATGAAAGTCTATTTAAAAATTAATACTCCAACATAACAAGCTAAAATAGACAAGCATACATTTGTAGCTATATTTAAAAAAAATGTAGCTATTTTTCCCTGTTCTAAAAATACTATATTTTCATAAGCAAAAGTTGAAAAAGTAGTCAAGGCTCCTAAAAACCCTGCTGTTATTAACATCTTAAACTCAACACTAATACTAATTTTACTAGAATATGAAAGAATTAACCCCATTAAAAAACTTCCTAAAATATTTACCATTAATGTTGCAAAACCCATTGGCAAAATTTTTAAACTTATTTGAGAAATTACAAATCTCAAAATTGCTCCAAAAAATCCCCCAAAACCTACAAAAAGTAAAATTTTAAAGCTCATCGTATACCTTTTGCATTTTTTCTCTTAAATTTTTATACCAATTTTCATCGCTTACATCAAATACTTCCATACAAAAAACTTTTATCTCTCCACCTCTAACTTCAAATTTTTTAACATCAAAATGTGATACTGTATTCTTTAAAACAATAGGTTGAACTTTTAAATTTAGCTTATCGACTAAAACTTTCGCTCCATCTTGAAATTTTAAAAGTTTTTCATCCCTTCCCCTAGTTCCTTCAGGAAACATCGCTATAACACGACCATCTTTTAACCTATCTTTGACATCCCTTATCAAAGTAACGATAGAGCGGGGATTATTTCTATCTACACTTATCATTTTTGGAAGAGTAAGAATTTTACCCAAGAAAAATATATCTCCTATCTCCTTTTTTGCAACCCAAGATAAGTTTTTAGGATACAACTCTTCTAAGATAATAATATCAAGCATACTTTTATGGTTTATTAAAATAATATCAGCATTTTCATCAAACTCACCTATTTTTTGGAGTTTATAGCCTATAAAATATCTTTGAAACTTTGCCCATATATTTCTTATTTTATGATTTTTATTTTTAAACATCATCATTAAAAATATGATGAAACATATACTTAATACACAATATATACAATAAAATATCCCTCTTATTTTAGCCATTTTTTAATCCTAGATTCAAAAGTATATCTTCTTTTTTAATAAATTTTGAATTATATTTTACAACAAAACTATTATCTTTTTGGTAAGATTCTATAAATCCTCTTAAATTTTGTAATCTATTCAAATCAGTATCTTTTAAGCTTTTTAAATCAAAATATAGATTTTTAAAATCAGCAGGGTTTGTCAGAGATATAAGAAGTAAAAACCACACTATAGCTATAATTGTAACAAACATAGCAAGCTCATGTAGTCCAAATTTACCCATCATATATCCAGCAAATACACCGCCTGCAAAATTACCAAAATATCCAGCACCATTAAAAATACCTAAAACCGCACCTTTTTGATCTGATTTTGCAAATTTAGATGCTGTGCTTTGCATAATTGGCTCATGCATATTAAAGCCTATAAAAAAAATAACAATACCAATAATAAAAACCATTTGATTATCTGTTATAGCAAAAATTCCATATGCTAATATAAAAAGCACAATTCCAGATAGAAGTATCTGTTTAGCAAATCCTCTTTTTTCACCCATAGCACCAGCTAATCCCATAGCGACAAAGCCAAATACCATAGCTATAATATAAATTTTATATAAATTTTCATTTAAATATCCCATATTTTCAACAAGGACAATAGGTATAATGAAAAATGCCATAGTCATAAACATTTTTTGTAAGAAATTTGTAAAATTCATTAAAGCCAAATCTTTGTCTTTTAAAATTTCATATATGGTAATTTTTTCTTGTAAAGATTTTATTTTAATTTCCTTTGGAACTATAGTATAAAGCAAAACCAGACAAAGTATAGTAAGAAACGTGCTAATATGAAAAAGCGATGATAGTCCAAATTTATCACTTAGTATAGGACTTAAAACCATAGAAAATGCAAAAGAAAGTCCTATCATTCCACCCATTATAGCCATAGCTTTGCCACGCTCTTCCTCTTTTATAAAATCGCTTATCATAGCAATAGCCACAGCGCCAACAGCACCACACCCTTGTAAAAATCTACCAAATATCATTACATATATGTCATTTGTAAAACCACAAACCAATGAACCAATTATAAAAATTATAAGCCCTATTGCCATAGTATTTTTACGTCCAATTTTATCAGATAAAATACCAAATGGAGTCTGAAGAAGCATCTGCATAAGTGCATAAATTCCCACACAAATGCCTATTAAAAATGTAGTAGCTCCTTCTAGGTTTTCAGCATATAAACTAAAAACTGGTAAAATTATAAAAAGTCCAAAAAATCTAGTTGCAACTATAAATGAAAGAGGCAGAGTTGTTTTAAACATATATTTCCTTTTTAAAAAAGGATTATTTTATCATAACTCATAAAATAAAAACAAAATTAACATAAAATTTGATAAAATTAATAAATTTTACTAAAGGTTTTAAATTGAAAATAGTTATAGCAACAGGTAACAAAAATAAAGTTAAAGAGATAAAAGATTTTTATAATAAATTTGAAATTTATGCATTAGACGAGCTTATAAAGCCTTTTGAAATAGTTGAAAATGGTAAAAGCTTTAAAGAAAATGCACTAATAAAATCAAAAGCAGTATTTGAGGCTTTAAGTGAAAAACAAAAAGATGAATTTATAGTTTTAAGTGATGATAGTGGAATTTGTGTTGATGCATTAAGCGGAAATCCTGGGATACATAGTGCAAGATATAGTGGCAAAAATGCGACAGATAAAACAAACAGAGCAAAAATTATTTTAGAGCTTAATAAATTAGGATTAAGTTCAGCAAATGCCCACTATACCGCATGTATAGCAATATCTTCTAAATTTGGAGATTATACTACACATGGATTTATGTATGGAAAAGTGATTAATGAGGAGCGTGGAGAAAATGGATTTGGATATGACTTTATGTTTATTCCAAATGGTTTTACTCAAACTATTGGGGAATTAAGCCAAGATATAAAACTTCAAATTTCTCACAGATCAAAAGGACTAGAACTTGCGAAATTTATATTAAATATTTTAGAAAAAAACTATAGGATGAAATAATGTATAAAAAAATACTACCAATATTAATATTCTTATTTGTGGCTATATTTAGCTTTATATATCAAACAGATGAAGCAACAGCCCCAAAGCAAACTTATAGTGAACAACAATATAAAATCAACAAAAATCAAAGCATTGTTCAAAATGGTTCTTATACATCTAAAAAAGAGGTTTCTTCCTATATTTTTAAATACAAATCACTTCCAAAAAACTATATAACTAAAAAAGAGGCTATGAAACTTGGTTGGCAAAGCAAGAGTTATAATCTTTGGGATGTAGCACCCAATAAAAGCATAGGCGGAGATAGGTTTGGTAACTATGAAAATAAATTACCAAATAAAAGTGGAAGAGTTTGGAGAGAGTGCGATATAGATTATAAAGGCGGTAACAGAAATGCAAAAAGATTAGTTTTTTCAAATGATGGGTTGATTTATTATACAAGCGATCACTATAATAGTTTTGAAAAAATAGATAAGGTTGTAAAGTGAAAAAAATAGTTATAGATGGAAGATTTATAAAACACGAAACAGATGTTCATAGGTATTTAATAAAAAAGTTTAAGTTTCCAGTTTACTATGGTAAAAACCTAGATGCACTATGGGACTCCTTAAATGAGATAGATGAAAAAACTACAATAGTTTTAAAAAATCCTGATATTTTTAGAAAAAACTATAAAAATTTTGATGCTTTGTTGTCTCTTTTTAATGATTTGAAAAATGAAAATGAACTTATTAGATTTGAAATAAAAACTAACAAAACAACGAAAAAAGAGAAAAAGTGAATTTAGTTTTATTTGATTTTGATGGAACCATAACGCGTGATGACTCGCTTTTAGAATTTATAGCCTATGTTGTTGGTTTTAAGAAATTTTTTCGTGGAATTTTCCTACTTTCTCCAATTTTACTTGCTTATAAGCTAAAAATTATTAGTAATAACTACACAAGAAGAAAACTAATGAAATATTTTTTTGCTGGAATGAGTGTTAAAAATTTTAATAAAATTTGCAAAAAATACTCAACTACTCACATTGAAGATATTCTTAAAAACTCCGCTATGAAAAAAATAAACAACTATAAACAAAATGGTGATTTAGTTGTTATAGTTACAGCTTCTTTAGAAGACTGGCTATATCCTTGGTGTAAAGCTAATAATCTTGAGCTTTTAGGTACAAAAATAGAGAAAAAAGATGGAGTTATAACAGGTGAAATTGATGGTAAAAACTGTTATGGAATTGAAAAGGTAAGGCGAATAAAAGAGACTTATGATATAAGTAAATTTGATAAAATAATAGCTTATGGCGATAGTAGAGGAGATAAAGAGATGCTTAAATTTGCTGATGAGAGTTATTTTAGAAAATTTAAAGATTAATTTCTAGTTTTAATTAAAATAAAATTAATGTTTACCACTTTAAAATACTTTTATAATCTTGATGAGTGTAATTTGCCAATACCTTGTAATTTTGTATTATATAACAAAGTGGAATTTGTTTTTACCTAAATTCTTTTCAATTTTATAATAAATAATGTTTTTTCTAATTTATTATAAATAAGCTCATATTATTGTATTTTGCAAACTCGAGATTGACTATTTCAACAATATAAATGGGGTAAGTTTTGCTATTATATAATATTAATAAAAAGATTAGTATTTTTGTAATTGTATATTTGATAGAAAATTATACCTTAGAAATTTAGAGTGGAATTTCCACTCTAAATATATATTAAGCAAACATAGGTAAAAATAGATATAGTTTTATAACGATAGCATTTGCAATATCAATAAAAAATCCACCCATTACAGGAACAACTATAAAAGATATTCTTGAAGGTCCAAAGTGGTCAGTTACTGTTTGAAGATTTGCAATTGCTGTTGGTGTTGCACCCATACCAAACCCACAATGTCCAGCAACCAAACAAGCTGCATTATAATCTTTACCACAAACCCCAAATGTTACATATCTTACATAAAGAATTAATGCGATAGTTTGAACTACTAATAAAATCAAAAGCGGAAGTGCAAGCCTTGTAAGCTCCACTAAATTTAGTGTCATAATAGCCATAGCAAGGAAAAATGATAAACAAACATTGCCAACCACACCAACTTCTCTATTAAATACTTGATGAATATTAAAGTATGATAGTGCATTTCTTATAACAATACCTGAGAATAGACACCAAACAAATGTAGGAAGTGCAACTGCTGTTCCTTTTGTAATGTAAGCTATAAAAGTTCCACAAAACATAGCTAATGCAAATAGCCCTAAGCTTCTTGTTAAAGAGTAAGGAGTTATTAATCTTTGTTTATGAACATTATCAAAAACTTCATTTTCATTAGGGTCAACATCATATGGCTCTTCGGTTGATTTAAGATTATATTTTTTAATCAAATGTTGAGCTATAGGGCCACCTATTAAACCACCTGCAATTAGTCCATAAGTAGCACTTGCCATAGCAACTTCTTTTGCTGCTGTAAAATCATAAGGAGAAGCTTTAAAAACATCACTCCATGCAGCACCAGTTCCGTGACCTCCACTAAGTGTAATTGAACCACCAAGCAAACCAAGTAAAGGATTTTCGCCAAGAAGGCTCATTATGCTAACACCTATGGCATTTTGAACTATCAAGAAAAAACAAACAACAATACCAAAGGTTAAAAGCAGTTTTCCGCCTTTTCTTAAACTTGCAAAATCAGCACTTAACCCAACTGATGTAAAAAACATGAGCATAAATGGTGTTTTAATGCTCTCTTCAAACGCAAGCCTAATGTCAAATACAACACTAATTATAAAAAATACTAATGCCGCGATCAAACCACCCGTTACAGGAACTGGTATATAATATTTATTCAAAAATTTTGAATTATCTGTTATAAACGCACCAATTAAAAGCACCCCACATATAGCTACAAAAGTAGCATAAAAATCAAATGTCATTAATTGGTATGTTCCATCCTCTGTTACTTTTTGTACAATATCTACAAAACCTAAATTCATATATCTCCTTTTTATTTTATTGAGCTTATTTTACAATTATTATATTTAAATTTAACTATATGTAAAAATTTAAATATAATTTTTAAACATCCTCAAAAGTCTTAAGTACTATTATAATCTTAAATATTAACTAAAAAATATAAAATAACATTAGTATGTCAATTTTAATTTTTATTGTGTAAATTTTACTCAATACCAAACCTTATAATACAATTTCCAATTTTTAAATTTATCTATTTTTGATAAAATATAAGAAATTTATTACAAGGATAAAAATGGCAAATATTTTAATAATTGGAGCTGGTGGAGTTAGCCAAGTAGCAACTATAAAATGTGCTATGAATAGCAATGTATTTAGTAAAATTACTCTAGCAAGTAGAACAAAAAGTAAGTGCGATAATATAGCTAAGTTTATAAAAGATAGGCTTGGAGTTACGATAGAAACTGCACAAATTGATGCTGATGATACAAATGCAGTTGTAGAACTTATTAAAAAAACAGGTGCAAATTTGCTTTTAAATGTGGCTTTGCCTTATCAAGATTTAACACTTATGGATGCTTGTGTAAAAGCAGGAATTCCTTACATGGATACAGCAAACTACGAACACCCTGACACTGCTAAATTTGAGTATAAACTTCAATGGGCAAAAGATGAGGATTTTAAAAAAGCAAATACTATGGCACTTTTAGGAAGTGGGTTTGACCCAGGGGTTACAAATGTTTTTTGTGCATATGCACAGCAATATCTTTTTGATGAGATTAACTATATAGATATACTTGATTGCAATGCAGGAGACCATGGATATGCTTTTGCAACAAATTTTAACCCTGAAATTAATTTACGCGAAGTAAGTGCAAAAGGAAGATATTGGCAAAAAGATAAAAATGGGGTTGGCAAGTGGATAGAAACTGAGCCTATGGAGATAATGTTTAAATGGGATTATCCAAAAGTTGGTGTAAAAGATAGCTATTTGCTTTACCATGAAGAGCTTGAGAGTTTGTCTAAAAATATTAAAGGACTAAAACAAATTCGCTTTTTTATGACCTTTGGACAAAGCTATTTAACTCATATGAAATGCTTAGAAAATGTTGGAATGCTTAGAATTGATGAGGTTGAACATAATGGCGTTAAAATAGTTCCAATTCAGTTTTTAAAAACCCTGCTTCCAGATCCAGCAAGCTTAGGTCCTAGAACAAAAGGCAAAACAAATATAGGTTGTGTAATTCGTGGCTTTAAAGATGGAAAAGAAAAACAAGTTTATATCTACAATGTATGCGACCACGAAGAGTGCTATAAAGAAACTGGTGCTCAAGCAGTAAGTTATACAACAGGTGTTCCTGCAATGATAGGCTCTATGATGATAGCTCGTGGAATTTGGAGTGGAAAAGGCGTGTTTAATATGGAAAATTTTGATGCAAAACCATTTATGGATGAGCTTAACAAACAGGGCTTACCATGGGAGATAATTGAGATGAAACCTGGTGAGAGATACGAAGTAGAATAAAAGGATTGTTGTGAGAAAACAGTGGTGCGAAAAAAGAAAAAATGACAAAACTCCAACTCAGCTATATTATGCAAAAAATGGAGTAATAACCGAAGAGATGGAGTATGTAGCAAAAGTAGAGGGTTTAGAGCCAGAACTTATACGAAATGAGGTTGCAAAAGGAAGGCTTATAATCCCTGCAAACATTAATCATACAAATTTAACTCCTATG
The DNA here is from genome assembly GCF_013201895.1 of Campylobacter blaseri. Classification (NCBI taxonomy): domain Bacteria; kingdom Pseudomonadati; phylum Campylobacterota; class Epsilonproteobacteria; order Campylobacterales; family Campylobacteraceae; genus Campylobacter; species Campylobacter blaseri. The sequence continues at coordinate 1,663,788 of NZ_CP053841.1, forward strand.
GGAATTGGACGAGCATTAAAATGCAAAATAAACTCAAATATAGGCTCATCAAGTGTAAGTAGTGGGGTTGAGGAGGAGATTGATAAGCTTCAAATTTCAATAAAATATGGAGCAGATACTGTGATGGATCTCTCAACTGGAGGAGATTTAGACAGCATAAGAAAAACTTTGATAAACCACTCAACTATTCCAATTGGAACAGTTCCAATGTATCAAATTATCCACGATGTTGGTAAAATTGAAAACTTAACCATTGAAACCATGCTAGGTGTTTTAGAAAAACAGGCCATTCAAGGAGTTAGTTACTTTACAATACATGCTGGTTTTAAGCTAGAGTTTATGCCCCTTGTCTCAAAAAGGAAAATGGGTATAGTTAGTCGTGGTGGTAGTTTAATGGGAACTTGGATGATGCATTATCACAAAGAAAACCCTTTTTACACTGCTTTTGATGATATTCTTGAAATTTGTGCAAAATATGATGTGGCTCTATCTTTAGGAGATAGTTTAAGACCAGGTTGCCTTTATGATGCAACAGATAAGGCTCAAACTAGCGAGCTTAAAGTTTTAGGAGAGCTTGCTAAAAGAGCTTATGAAAAAAATGTTCAAGTTATGATAGAAGGCCCTGGACATGTTCCTTTTAACGATATAGAATATAATATGAAACTAGAACAAGAGTTATGCAATGACGCCCCTTTTTATGTACTTGGACCTTTGCCAACTGATATTGGTGCTGGGTATGACCATATAACTAGTGCAATTGGCGGAGCAATGGCTGCGTATCATGGAGCTAGTATGCTTTGCTATGTTACTCCAAAAGAGCACTTAGGTTTACCAAATGCAAAAGATGTTAGAGAGGGTATAGTAGCTCATAAAATTGCTGCTCATATTGCTGATGTTGCACTAAAAAGAAAGGGTGCAATTGAAAAAGACCATGCTATGAGTGATGCTAGGTGGAACTTTGATTGGAACAAACAATTTGAGCTTAGCTTTGATGAAGAAAGGGCAAGAGAATATCACGATGAAAGCTTGCCTCAAGAGTCATTTAAAAAAGCTGAGTTTTGCTCTATGTGTGGACCTAAATTTTGTGCTTATAAAATCAGTAAAGAGATAGCAAAAGTTGAGTGTGAAAAATTTCCAAAAGAGGAAAAGTAAATTTAGTTTTGAAATGGCATAAAAACCATTTCAAGCTACTATATTAGGAGTTATTCTTAAAAGTATGCAAACTGCTTTTTAAAATATTATAAATTTCATCAGTTGGCTTTTCATATTTAGTTAAAATAGTAGCCTCATCATCTCCTAGTCTTTGCAATAAGCCTTCAACAAGCTCCATATCTATTTTTCTTTTCCTAAATTTAATAACTATTATTTTGCTATTTTTTTTAGTATCTACAATTTTAGTATCAATACTGCTAATATATTTAAAATAAATTTTGATCTCTTTTTTACCTTTTTTAATCAAAAATCCATCATCTTGAATATTAATATAACTTTCCTTAAGTGCCTTATTTAGACAAAAATATATACAAACAAAACTAACTGCCATAGAAAAAATAGCAGCTCCCTTTACATCATAGTAAAAATACCCAGCAAGCGAGGCTATAAACAATAAAATTATAGCAAATAGGGTTGCTATAAGAGATTTTTTATCTTCTTTAATAATCATATTTTTCCTTAAAACCATATTACTAGCTAATTTTAGCACACCAAGCTTTAAAACCATAAAATTTAGCTAAAATATGGCTTTAAATTATATAAAATTAACTCTTAAATTTAAAATTTTAGATATAATTTAGCAAAAAAAGGTTGAAATTGAAAAGTCAAAAAATTCTCATATCTCTTGCGGCAATTGTAATTATACTTGCTGGATTAAAGGCAGCTAGTGGGATTGTTGTTCCATTTTTATTAGCGGTTTTTATAGCTATAATAGTATCGCCCCTTATGGATATGTTAGAAAAGATAAAAATTCCACGCTCGATATCCTTTCTACTTGTTTCAATTGGATTCTTCTGGCTTTTAACAATTTTGGGAAATATAACCTTTGGCACTATGTATGATTTTATGGCACAGCTTCCCGAGTTTCAAAGAAAATTTAGTGTTTTAATGGATGACTGGATAGAGAAAATAAATTCTTATGACATAATAACCATAGATTCTAAATTTGCAAACTTAGAGAAATTTGGATTAGATCCAAATAGTATTTTTTCTACAACTAGTTCTTTTGTCAAAAAAACGGGTTCTATTATATCAACTTCATTTTTTCTGTTTTTAATGGTTGCTTTTATGCTTTTTGAAACACGTATTTTAAAAGATAAGGTGGCCTATATGAACCAACAAAATCCAGCAGCAAATGTTTTTGTAGATGGTTTTGTATATAATTTAAAAAGATACTTATTAATTAAAACAATAGCCTCTGCCACTACCGGACTTTTTATAGGAACATCTCTTTGGTATTTAGGAATTCCTTATGCAAAACTTTGGGGAATCTTAGCATTTTTCCTAAACTATATACCAACTATAGGATCCATAGTTGCTGCTATACCTGCAATATTTGTTACTCTTATTAGCGGGGATTTGGCTGATGCATTTTGGGTGCTTGGCATATACCTTACAGCAAATATGGTGATAGGAAGTATAATAGAGCCAAAATTCTTAGGAGATGGACTTGGAATTTCAACTATAATTGTTTTATTAAGCTTGCTTCTTTGGGGATATGTTTTTGGGATTGGTGGTCTTTTTTTAGCTGTTCCAATAACTATGAGCTTGCAAATAGCACTAAATATAAATCCAAAAACTAAATTTATATCTGTACTATTAAGCAACAAAGTAGATTAGCAAAAAGTTCTATAAAACTGCTCTAAATATTAAAAATCCTATGGAGCTAAGAGTTGCGGCAGCTGGTAAGGTTATAACCCAAGCTAGCATTATTGGCTTCATTAGCTTCCAGTTTGTCTGTGCATTTACAACACCTATTCCTAAAACTGCACCTATTAAAATATGAGTTGAAGAAACTGGAAGCCCTAAAATAGAAGCTATCATAACAACACTTGCAGCTGAGAGCTCAGCACTAAATCCAGATGCTGGGTGCATTTTAGTAAGTTTTGTTCCTACAGTAGAAATAACCTCTTTACCTATGAACCAAAGTCCTGAAATTAAAGCAATTGCAAAAGTTATCATTATTATAGGAGGAACATTGGCTTTAGCGTTGATTTGCCCAGTAGAAAGTGCATCTATAATTGCCGCAAAAGGACCAACCGCATTTGCAATGTCATTTGAGCCATGAGAAAAGGCAAAACCAGCAGCGGTAAATACTTGAAGCCAAGAAAACATTAAAAATGTTGATTTTGAAAGATCAGACCTTCTTAAAGTTTTTGCAAATATAAACATTGCCATCCAAGTAAGAGCGCTAATCATAGCTATTATAAGATATTTATTTAAACTACTAAGTCCTGAATCAACATTTTTAAGACCTTTAAATATAAGCATACTTGAAATTACAGCAACACCTATAGCTGCAATGGCTGGAATTCCTTTTTCAAGAGCATGGTGGCTTTTTAAATCCTCTTTTTTCTTATCTAATTCATGCATTTTTTTAAAATACTCAGAGTCTAGATCTTCTGGGTCATAGTTGATATCCTTCATAGTATAAATATCTCTATTCATAGCCTCTGTTTTTTCAACTTTTTCCATATCGCTTAGTTTGTCAAATCTCTCTTTATACTCTTTTTTAAATTTCTTTTTTGCTTTTTTAATTTTTGATATTTTATGCTCTGCTATAGTATTATAATTTAAAATATACTTTTTAATATTTTTGTATACAAAAAATGAAACAAGCCCACCCAGAAGAGGTGACAATATCCATGAAAAGGCTATTTTTGCAATCTGGCTCCATTTAACCAAAGACAAAGCTGTAACATCTGGGCTTTCTAAAATAAATCCCAAAGTTAAACTTGATCCAACAATAGCCCCCACTATGGCATGAGTTGTAGAAACTGGCCATCCTTGTTTTGTCGCTATTAAAAGCCACACAGAAGCAGCCATCAAAGCACTCATCATAATATATACAAAATCCATAGAGCTAACGCCGTGTAAGCTAGAAAGATTAACAATTCCACTTTTTATAGTTGATGTTACCTCTCCACCAGCTAAAACTGCACCACTAACTTCAAAAATAGCTGCAACCATAAGTGCTTGCGTAAGAGTTAAAGTTCCTGAGCCAACACTGGTTCCAAATGAGTTTGCAACATCGTTGCCGCCTATATTAAAGGCCATAAAAATACCAAAAACAGCTGCAATTAAAAATATAAATTTACTTGAACTCTCCACATAGCCAAATCCCCAAAAAACAAAATATACGGAAATAAAAGCTAACAAAACTCCAAAAAACAGACTCATTTTAGATATCTTCATAAAACTCCCTTATATATATCGCGCATTATATCAAAAATAAACTTATTATCTAGTTTGCGAATTTATTAATTTTAAATATAATAAAATAAAAAAGGATGAAATTTGAAACTTTTTTCGTGGAATGTAAATGGTATTAGAGCTGTTGTCAATAAAGATGGTTTTGATTGGCTAAAAGATTATAAACCTGATTTTTTAGGATTGCAAGAAGTTAAGGCTACAGAAGATCAAATTCCAAATGAAATTTATAATCTTGGTTTTGACGAGGTAACCTTAAACTCAGCTGCTCGCCCTGGATATTCAGGGGTTATGAGCTTAGCAAACTTTGACACAATTACCACAAATTCCATGTTTTTTGAAGATGATGAGGGAAGGGTTTTAGAACATAGATTTAAAAATATTGTTTTGTTTAACATATACTTTCCAAACGGACAAAAGGATGAAGAAAGACTTAATTATAAGATGAAATTTTATGATAAGTTTTTAAACTATGCAGATGGCTTACAAAAAGATGGTTTTGATATCATAATTTGTGGCGATGTAAACACAGCACACAATGAAATAGATCTAAAAAATCCACAAGCAAATTCAAAAAGAAGTGGCTTTTTAGATATAGAAAGAGCGTGGATAGACAGGCTCTTAGAAAATGGTTTTATAGATACTTTTAGATATCTTTATCCAAAAGAAGCTAAATACTCATGGTGGACATATAGGTTTAATGCTAGAGCAAACAACGCTGGCTGGAGGATTGATTACTTTTTTATATCTGATAGCTTAAAAGATAAATTAAAAGATGCTTTTATATTAAATGATGTTTTTGGAAGCGATCATTGTCCTGTTGGGATTGAAATAGATATATAGATAAATATGGGGTTAAAGCTCAACTTAGCCCCTTAAAAGACCCTTAAAGCCCTCTAATGCAAAATTCCATTTTTTCTCTATAATCTCTTTCATAATAACTGCAAATTTGCCATATATATTTTTACCAAAAATATTTCCCACTGCATAATTTTTACCTATTGAACAAACTGAACCTTTGTTTTTATAGCTAAATTTTGGTACTTTAGCCAAACCTAATTCAGCATTTATAATCTTTGCAAGATGAGTGCCCATTTGACAAGCAATTTGAGCTGTAGGATTGTAAAATTTACCAGTTTTTTTATCTTTAAAAGCTGCTATGTCTCCTATTATAAAGATCTCTTCTATGCAAGATTTTGGCTTTAAATACTCATTAACCTCAACTCTTCCTCTATAGCTTTTAAAACAACTATTGTCTATTAAGCTATTTCCCTTAACTCCTGCTGTCCAAATAACTATATCGCCTTTTAAACTTCCAAAATTCTCTATCTCAATTCCATCATCATCTTTTTTAATTATCTTAGAATTTGTCATTATTTTTACGCCTAAATTTTCTAAAATTTGAGTAGCTTTTTGCACCACGTCTTTATCATACATTGGCAAAATATTAGGTAGAGCCTCAATTATAATTATATTGACTCTATTAAATTCAAAATTATTTTTACCCTCTTTTTCTTTAAGTTCTGTTGCAAGCGATCCTGCAAGTTCAACACCGCTAAGACCTCCACCGCAAACTACAATATTTAACTCATCTATTTTAGAATTTTTAAGTTCATTTATTTTATTGTAAATTTCATCTTTTATAGCTAATGATTTTTCATAATTTCCCAAATCAAAAGCATCGTCCATACCTTCAATACCAAACATCTCCTTTTCATATCCTAACGATAAAACCAAATAATCAAATTCATATTTTCCATTTTTTGCAAGTATGTAGTCTTTACCAATCTTAGTAACATCATCAACTACAAATTTAACTCTTTTATCTATAATTTTTTCTATATCATAAATAACACTTTTATCAGCCTCTCCTGATGCTATTTTGTGAAGCTGCGCAGCATGATAGTGGTATGAATTGTTATTGATTAAAGTAACTTCTGCTTTGCTAAATATATTTTCAGTCAATCCTTTTATAAAAGAAAGCCCTGCATACCCAGCCCCAACAACTATAATTTTTTTCATTCCATCATCCTTAATATATTGCAAGAGACTTAATTATAACATAAAAAATTATTATAAATAATATAAATGGCTTATTTAAATTTTAAATTTATCCTCTGTTTTAAGAAAATAATCTAAGAATTTTAGATACTATAAAAAATTATTAAATTAATGCTTATTGATAATTTATAATTTAGTTAAAAAGGAATAAAAATGAACAAACGAGAGACATGGAGCAACAAGCTTACCTATGTGCTTACAGTTGCAGGAGCCACGATAGGCTTTGGATGTACTTGGAGATTTCCATATTTGGTAGGTGAAAATGGTGGTGGCGCCTATGTTCTTTTGTTTTGTATAGCCATGATAATTTTAGGTATTCCTATGATGCTTGTGCAAAATGTTATAGGTAGACGTGCTATGAAAAATAGTGTTGATGCTTTCATAGTAGATAAAAGAGATGGTAGTAAAATTAGTAAATTTTGGAGATTTGTTGGATATATGGGGCTAATTGGTGCATTTGGAATTTTAGCATATTATATGGTTTTAGGCGGATGGGTTATGACTTACATCTCAAATATAATTATGCACAAATTTATTTTATCTGCTCCTATAACAAAAGAATATACAGAGGCATTTTACTATAAAAATATTGAACACAATCCCCTTATGGTAGGTTTTTATACATTTTTATTTGTCGCAGTAAACTGGTATATTTTAAAAAAGGGTATTATAAATGGAATTGAGAAATTTGTAAAATTTTTAATGCCGTTTTTGTTTTTATGCTTTATAACTGTAATTATTGCAAATTTAAATTTAGACGGAGCAAAAGATGGAATTAGCTTCTATCTTGGTGTTGATTTTAGTAAAATTAATGCTAAACTTTTCATAGATGTTTTAGGTCAAGTATTTTTTGCATTATCTTTGGGTTTTGGAGTTATGATAACCCTTTCAAGTCACCTTTCAAAAGATGAAAATTTAATACAAACAGCAACTTTTACAGGAGTAATAAACACTATTATTGCTGTTATGGCTGGCTTTATGATATTTCCTGCAATTTTTACAGCTGGGCTTGAACCTGCAGCTGGTCCAAGCTTAGTTTTTAAAACTTTACCAATTGCATTTTCATATATACCATTTGGTGGTATTTTAGCTGTTGTATTTTTTATAATTTTAATGATAGCAGCTCTTACAACTTCAATTACAATATATCAAGTCATAATAGGCGTTTTGGAAGAAAAACTTAATATGAATACTACAAAAGCTACAACAATAACGCTTTTAGTAATTTTTATATTTGGAAATATTCCGTCGGTTTTAGCTTATGGTCCTTGGCAAGATATTTTGGTTTTAGGAAGAAATATATTTGATGCTTTTGATTTTATTAGTGCAAATATATTTTTTACTTCAACTGCTTTTATGTGTTGTGTTTATGTTGGTTGGATTTTAAAAGAAGACGCAATATATGAGATAAGTAATGCTAATAAATTAAAATCGCCTTTAATTAAAATATGGTATAACTATATAAAATATGTTTTGCCTGTGATAATACTTGTTGTTTTTATAGCAGGCCTTACTACTATTTAAGAGTTGAAAATAAAAATTTATATATTTAGAAAGAACTTTTAGTTCTTTCTAAATAACTTTATTTTTCCCAAATTCCATTTGTGATTTTTTTCTTAAGCTCAGGATATTCGTTTATATCAAATTCTGGGTTTTTACCCGCTTTAACTTGCTTTTCATAATCTCTTAAAAGCAAAAATGCCATAGGAGACAATGCAACGATAGCAACTAAATTTATTAAAGCCATTACGCCCATTGAAGCATCTGCCATATCCCAAATAAGAGTTTGACCTTGGATTGAGCCAAAATATACCATAACTAAAACTAGCACTCTAAATGCAAATAAAATATTTTTATCGTTTTTGATAAATTGAACATTGCTTTCTGCATAAGCATAGTTACCAATTACTGAAGAGTAGCAAAATAATATAAGTAAAATAGCTAAAAAATCTCCGCCATAGCTTCCAATAGTACTATCTAATGCTTGCTGTGTTAGTGCAACTCCTGTAATTTCTCCACCAACAACAAAAACTCCACTTATTAAGATTAAAAATGCAGTACAAGAGCAAACCACAATAGTATCAACAAAAACTCCAAGCATTTGAATTAATCCTTGATTTGCAGGGTGAAATGCATCGCTTGCTGCAGCTGCATTTGGAGCTGAACCCATACCAGCTTCGTTTGAAAAAAGCCCTCTTTTAATACCATTTAACATAGCTATGGTTAAAACTCCAAAAAGCCCCCCGCCTGCTGATTTAAAGTTAAATGCATCTGAAAATATCATACCAAAAATGGTAGGAATTTTATCATAGTTTGTAATAATTACATAAATTGTAACCAAAAGATATATAAGCGCCATTATAGGAACGATACCTTCTGAAAATCTAGCAACTCTTTTTATCCCACCAAATATAATTGGTGCTGTTATTATAACAAGCCCTATCGCAACCATTTTTGGGCTCCAATCCCATGCTTCATGCGTTGCTGCAACTATTGTATTTGCCTGAACAGCTTCAAATGTAAGCCCGAAACAAAAAACCAAACTTAAAGCAAAAATAACACCAAGCCATTTTTGACCAAGACCATCAGTTATATAGTAAGCTGGTCCTCCTCTAAAACTACCATCAGGGTTTTTAACTTTATAAAGTTGTCCTAAGGTTGATTCTATAAAAGCTGTGCTCATTCCAATAAGTGCAGTTATCCACATCCAAAAAACAGCTCCAGGACCTCCTATTGCAATTGCTATTGCAACTCCTGCAACATTTCCTGTGCCAACTCTACTAGCAAGCCCAACAACAAAGGCTTGAAAAGGGCTAATAGCATCAGTTGCTTTTCTTTTTCCAGCAGCCATTCTTATAAAACTTTGTTTAAATAGTCTAATTTGAACAAATTTAGTCTTGATCGTAAAATATATTCCAACCCCTATTAAAATATAGACTAAAATAGCCCAAACATAGGTATTTGCTACATTTGTTATCTCTTTTATAATCTCAATCATAAATCTCCTTCTAATGGTTTAAATTCATTATAGCCTATGGTTTTATCTATATAGATAAAAATTTATTATTAATTTTTTAATATAAAAAAAATTAAAACTTATTGATAATCTTTTAAGTATCTTAAAATTTGATTTGAAATTCTCTCATCAAAATCATCTTGAAGTATTTTTATAGAGTTATAGCCTTTAGTATTTTGATAATCTAAATTTGTCATGTAGTTTTGTTCTTTTTTACCATCATCTATAGAGATTTTTAAAGAGAGTTGTGCATCATAAAAATAGTCATTATTTGAACTCTCCATTCCAAATCCATACCCCCACGATCCACTTCCTCTGCCAATGCCAAATCCTATTGTTGGCCTAGTGTCTACTACTCTATTTCTTCTAAAATAGTTCAAATTTAAATCTATTAGCAAACTAGCATTTTTTTTACTATGTACTACTTCATAACCATTTTGGATTAATTTATGATTTAAAATATCCATTAAATTACTTTCGAAGTTGCTTGAATTTATAAATCTAATATATGCTTTACTGTTTTTAGGCTTTGTATCCACAAAGATTGGTTCACTTTGTCTAACCACACTGTCATTAAATCTTGTTTGTGCACATCCTGTAAAAATAAAAAGTAAAGATAGCATAAGAATCTGTTTTTTCATATTTTCCTCCTAGTTATAACTAGAAGTATTTTATCTTAATTTAGATAAATTTATTGCCCTAGAAAAAATTTCTTCTAGGGCTAATTTATTAAAAAGAGTAATCCCCTTCTCTTGCTATTGAGTTTTTAGTCATAACTCTTTTTCTATACATATTAGCAACCTCGGTTGCATCTCCTACCAAAAGTGCGTTTGTAGAACAAACTGCTGCACACATAGGAACTTTGCCTTCTGAGATTCTATTTTGTCCATAAAGCTCTCTTTCATCGCCTGAGTTAGTCTCTTCAGGACCACCAGCACACATGGTGCATTTATCCATCTCGCCCTTTATACCAAAAGCACCATCTCTTGGGAATTGTGGTGCTCCAAATGGACAAGCGTATAAGCAATAGCCACAGCCTATACAAGTGTGCTTATTATGAAGCACTACCCCATCTTCTCTAATGTAAAAGCACTTAACAGGGCAAACTTGTGCACAAGGTGCATCAGTGCAGTGCTGACAAGCCATAGTCATAGCTGTCTCTTTACCAACAACCCCTTCATTTAGTATTATAACTTTTCTTCTATTTATGCCAACTGGAACCTCATGAGCAGAAGAGCAAGCTACTTGACAAGCATAACAAGCTATACATCTACTTTCATCTACAAAAAATTTCATTCTTGCCATTTTATACTCCTTACGCTCTTTCTAGTCTGCAAAGACCAGCATTATATTCTGAAATTTGAGTAATAATATCAAATCCATAGTTTGTTACAGTGTTTGAGCTTTCACCTATAGTATAAGGTTTAGTTCCCTCAGGATATCTACTGCTTAAATCAACCCCTTGCATAACACCAGCAAAGTTGTAAGGCAAACAAATTCTATCAGGAGTAACTGACTCAGAATATATACATTTAACTTTTATTTTGGTTCCTTGAGGTGCATGTATCCACATCATAGCTCCATCTTCTATGCCATAATTTGCAGCAAGTTTTGGATTTACATGTGCAAACATTTCAGGAGTAATTGAAGCAAGATATTTACTTGTTCGCTCAATCATACCAGCACCACTTAAATTTACAAGTCTAAGTGAACTCATAACCGTTGGAAACTCTTTTGACCAATCTTTTTCAGTTTGCTCACTAATAAATTTAGAAGCTACACGGAAATTTCTCTCTTGATCATCGTAAGTTGGATATTTTTCAACTAAATCCCATCTTGGAGAGTGAAGCGGTTCTCTATGTTTTGGTATTGGATCAGGAAATTCCCAAACAATAGCTCTAGCTCTTGCATTTCCATATGGTGTTATTCCAAATTCTCTACATTTTTTTAGAATAGTTCCGCTATAATCCATACTCCAACTAGATCCTATTTTTGTCTTTTCTTCTTCTGTTAAAGTAATACCTAAAACTTTTTCTATATTGTCTTTAGTAATTTGTGGATAGCCACCTTTAATTTTTGCTCCAGCCAAAGTTACACTCTCATCAGCTAATTGACTAACTCCGTTATGTTCTAACCCAAATCTATTTCTAAAGCCCATGCCACCTTTTTCGTAAGGAATTGTTATATCATACAAAATTGGACTACCTGGATGCTCTTTATCCCAACAAGGCCAAGGAAGACCGTAATATTCACTTTCAACAGGACCTCTTCCCATTAAAGTTACAGGATCAAAGTTATGCCAGTTTTCTTGGTGACGTTTTAATCTTTTTGCAGTCCTACCTACATTCCCAATTGATTGACCAACTCTTGCTATCTCATCAGTTGCATCATCAGGCCAAACAAATTCGTTTTTAACTTGTTTTATTTCGCCATCAACAACATCAAGCATCATACCCTTTACAAGCTCATCATAAAACCCAAATTTCTTAGCAAATAAAAACATTACCTCTTGGTCTTCTTTACTTTCATAAATTGGTTTTATAACTTGAGTCCTCCACTGAGCTGAACGGTTAGTTGCAGTTACATAGCCCTCGCTTTCAAATTGAGTACATACAGGTAAAACATAAATTCCATCTTTTCTATCGCTTAAAATTGCAACTTCATTTAAAAAAGGTTCTGCAACTACAAGCATATCTAACTTATCAACAGCCTCTTGTATCTTGGTTGTATGTGCCATAGATGTAATACCTGTTCCTTGAACCCAAAGAACTCTTAGATTTCCACTTGAAAATGTGTTTTCCTCTTTTAAAACACCTTGCCACCACTTAGCAAGAGAATATCCCTTTTCATTTCTCCAATTTCTATCTTCTGGATTTTTTGGATCATGGTAAAAATATTCATTAAAATTTGTGCCTTTTACTTTTTCACCAACTTTATCTCTTTTTTCCTTTGTTGAAACAGCAAATCTTTTCACAAATTCATCAAAATCAACACCCCAGCCTTTACAATAATGTTTCCATGCGCTATCAGCTAGTCCATAATACATTGGTAATGTATCTGCAAGGTTACCCATATCAGTTGAACCTTGAACATTATCATGACCGCGGATAATATTACATCCGCCACCTGGTTTACCCATATTTCCTAAAACTAATTGAAGGATTGAGAGAATTCTTGTATTTGAACTACCTACTGAGTGCTGAGTGATACCTAAAGCCCAACATAGAGTTGCTGGTTTTGTAGTAGCAAAAAGACGAGTAAAGCTTATAAGCTCTTCTTCTTTACAGCCTGTTACATTAGCAACCTCTTCTGGTGTCCAATGTTTTGCCTCTTGTCTTATCTCATCAATTCCATAAGATTGATTTTTAATAACCTCTTTATCTTCCCAGCCATTTTTGAAAATAAGATGAAGCATTCCATAAACAAACGCTATATCAGTTCCAGGACGAATTCTAATAAACATATCAGCCTTAGCAGCTGTTCTTGTAAAAACTGGATCAACAACAACTATTTTGGCATTGTTTCTATCTCTTGCTCTTAAAGCATGTTTCATACCGCCAACTGGGTTTGCAACCGCTGAATTAGCACCTATAAAAAGAATAACTTTTGAGTTAGCTTCCATATCACCAAAGTGATTTGTCATAGCGCCATAACCCCATGTATTCGCCACACCGGCGACTGTTGCGCTATGTCAAATTCTTGCAACGTGATCTATGTTATTACTTCCCCAAAAAGCTGCAAATTTTCTAAAATAGTATGATTGTTCATTTGAAAATTTAGCCGATCCTAAAAATTCAACACTATCAGGACCATCTTCTTTTCTAATTTGCATCATTTTATCGCCAATTTCATTAACTGCAGTTTCCCAGCTAATTCTCTCCCATTTTCCATTTACTTTTTTTAATGGGTATTTAAGTCTCATTTTTGATTTTGTTAAATCAATTTGATCAATACCTTTACAGCAGTGACTTCCTTGAGATATTGGATGATCTACTGCCATATCTTGTCTTAGCCATGTATTTGATTTTTCATCAACTTCTGCTAAAATTCCACATCCTGCTGAACAAATTGAACAAATTGTTTTCTTTGTTACAGAGTTAGGAAATGGATTTTTAATCTCTTCGGGTGTTGCATCCCTTAAAGTCTCATTGTTTCCAAATGCTGCAGTTGCACCAGCTCCTAGTGCTGCAAGCTTTAGAAAGGACCTTCTTCCTATTGAACTTTGACTCATTATATTCTCCTACCAAGCCACATTATAATACTTTTCCCAATCTCTACTTTTATAGTAAAGAATCTCTTTTTTTACAGCTTTTCCGCTAACTACCCCACTACTACCAGGCTCTACTTTATCACTTGCCATAGCAAGAGTTGCAGCAGCACCTGTTACAGCACCGATTTTTAGGGATTTTTTAAGAAAATCCCTACGTTTTTGTTTCATAGCTACTCCTTTTTTAAAATATTTATTTAAATATGCTATTTTTACATATTTAAGACAAGAAATGTCCTAATTCACTATATATAGGACATTTCAACTATATGCAAATTTAGCATATTTATAATTAAAAAAATATGAATTCTAAAAAATGTTTATATAATTAAAAATATTATAAGTCTAAATCACTCCAATCATATTTGTCTTTTGCTATTGTTATATTTGTGAGATATGGTTGCTTTTTGATAGATTCTTTTGCCGCACTTTTATCCTTAACAGGCTTTACAGCCCCAAGAACCGCTCTTTCAAAAGCAAAAAAAGTGTCTATTAAGTTGCTAAAATGGGTGAAAAAATTTGAGCCTTTATTTTCTTTCATAAATTTTGACATCTCGTCAACAAAGTCATTTATAACACTTTTGAAAAGTTCGCTACTTAGATTATTCTCTTTGTCGTCTTTATCTTTTAACAATGAAGACATGGCATAAAATATAAATCCTATGAAATCTTCTCCATCTTTACAAGATTCATTTTTTCTATATTTGCTTTTTCTAAGTATTTTTAAAACTAACTCCTTTGCAAACCCGTCATCTCGCCCCTCATCATAAAAAGATGCAGTTAAAGGAACATTCGCAAAAGAGTAATCAAAAAATAGTAGATTTTGCTCAGCCTTAAACTCTTCAAAGCTGAACTTTTCTAAAATTTCAAAATCTTTTATATTTTTTTCTTCTATAGGGGACTGTTTTAAGTATCTTAGCTGCTCTTTCCATAATTTAAATTTACTGTCATTTTCATTAAAGAAAAATGGGATAGCAAAAAATTCATAGTAATAGCTTCTTGCAATGGCTATATTATCTTTCATTTTAACTCCTCTTTAAATTTTCTTGTCTCTTCAAGTTGTTTTTGAACCATAATTTTAGCTTTGCAATCAGCACAGCAATAAAGAGTTTTCATCTTATGTGGATCGCCTTCAAAAAACGGAGTCATCATAGTTGCTATTTTTGTAACAGCTTTTGAGGTTGCAAACTCTTTTCCACACTCAATACAGGCAAAAAGAGTATCTTTTACAAGCTCTTGATGTTCAAAATAGGTTGGCTCTAATCTCATCTCTCCACGAGTTAGTTTAATAGCATCTTTTTCAGCACAACTTGCTTCACAATATCCGCAGGTTGTACAGATTGAAGCATTAAATTTAATTGAATTATTGGTTTTATCGGCCACTAAAGCGCCAACATTACAAGCACCTACACAACTTAAACATAAAGTGCAGTTATTTTCAAATATCTCAACTTTTCCATATCTTACCCAATCGCCACTTTTAGCAACTCCTAAATCATCATTTCCAACAATGTGTGCAACTCTTTTTGCAAAAATTTCCCTTTTTGGTGTTGCATATTCACTCATTTCATATTTTAATCCAACTATGAATTTGCTATTTTGTAAAGCTCTTCTAAGCTCTATCTCATCTTCTGCAACCAATACTCCATCAACTCCAAATTTAGCCTGCATAATTTGATTTACTAAACTAATTGACTCTTTTACACCTGGTGCCATTATATCACTATAATAAATTACATTTGCTCCACTGCTTTGTAAAAGTGTCATAAAATGGGTTTCACTTAAAAATTTCTCACCCTCAATAGCAAAAGGTAAAACACCTTCAGGAAGTTCTACATCACAATTTTCTATATCCATTATCCTTGGTGTGATTACTATTTTTTTGTCTTCATACATTTTTGCTATTTCATAAAATGCATTTCTTGGCATTTTTGCATAATCAAGTGCCCCACTTGGACAAACACTAATACATCCACCACACTCAATACAATCTATATGCGAAAATACAAGATGTCTTTTAACCTCGTCGTCCTTTAAAATAGCAACTGTTGGACAAACATCCACACATTTACTACAATGCTCTGTTCTTCTTTCGTGGTATTGGCAGATAGTTGAGTCGTAAGTGATAGCACTTTTGTATTTGTGGATTGGGCTTCTTTGGTTTAGATACTCAATAACCTCATCATTTAAAAAGTGAGTTATATCTAAAGTTCCACTTTGTCTTAACATATAGTCTTTAATGCCATCAACTAGCACAAAATCAGCCTCAACTTCTATCTCATCGTTTTCTCTTAAAATAGTTACGAAAAGATCTCCTATCTCTCCATATAGAAACTTAACTTCATTGTGATTTAAGTGTATTACTTTATACTCTGCTTCTTTTAAATCCTTTATTAATTCGTCTTTATTATTATCGCTTATTAAAATAACATTTCTACCAATCTCTTTTTGGTAGTCAATATCTCTTGCTTGGTCAAAACAGTGGGCTCTTGCTTCATATAAAATGCTTACATTTTTTGCCTTGTCTAAGATATTATCTTTACTATGTTTTAGGTAAAAATTTATCTCTGGAGCGTAAACTTCAGTATTTTGTTTACTTGAGTTGCTTACTAAAGCTCTCTCTTCTTCTATGCTTGTTATCACATCAATGTCATCTGAAAGCACAGCATCAACATCATAATCTTTCAAAAAAACAAATTCTTTCATATTTTATCCTATTATCAAATTTAAACTATTTTAGTCTTTTTTCTCTTAATGAGACTTTAATAAATTTTTTATGTTTTTTATTTAATTTTTGAAATTTATTTTAAACATATAAGGTATTTATAGCCTTTTTAATATAGTGCTATCTTAATTAAAATAGCTATGGTAAGAAATTTTAAAGCACAATGATTATAAAATGTTTTCAAAAATTAAAGGCAATATTTATGAATGATAATAAAATTTTATTAGTTTCTGACTTTGTTGGAGTTGGTAAAGTCGCACTTTCTGCAATGAGTCCTATTTTAAGCACAATGAAAGCCAACATATCATTTCTTCCAACTGCTGTTGTTTCTAATAATTTTGATTATGGAAATGCCTCAATAGCTGATTTAACTAATTTTATGCAAGATAGTTTAAATGTTTGGAAAGAGTTAAATTTAGAGTTTGATACCATAGTAACTGGCATACTTATGAACCCTAAACAGGTTGAAATTATAAAAGAAATTATAAACTATCAAAGCAAAAAACCTTTAATTATAAGCGACCCTATAATGGGTGATCATGGCAAACTATATAATGGGCTATCTATGGAATTAGTAAGGGCATCTCAACTTGTTGCATTAAAGGCTGATATCATTTTGCCAAATCTTACAGAATTTGCCTTTATACTTAATGAAAAATACCCAAATGATAGTGAAATTAATCACGATTTAATTATATCTTGGTTAGAAAAAGCAAGAAAAAAAGGTATAAAATCAGCTATTATCACATCTGTTAAAATAGGTGAAAAATACTATGTTTATGGCTATGAAGATGATGAAATTTTTAGAGTTGAGATAGAATACATCCCAACAGAAGTTGGAGGAGCTGGAGATATTTTCACATCTTTGTTTGTAGGAAAATATCTACAAGAAAAAGATTTAAAAGCCTCTGTTTCATACGCTGCTAAAATTTTAACAAATATTATTAAAAAAGAGTATAAACCAACCTCTAGTAAGAAAAAAATAGAGGTTAGAATTCAAAACTACCTACAAGATGTTTATAGGAGTTTGTAAATATTCATAGCAAATTTCCTAAATTTTAAAGCTAAACAAATTATAAATAATATTTAAACATTAAATTTATATTAAATTAATATTAGTGTTATTTGTTTGTTAGATTATTTTTTTATATATAGTAGTAGTACTAAAATCTATTTATAAAGGAGAGATTTATGAAAATCAAACAAACACTTTCATCTGTATTGGTTGCAAGTATGTTAATTGGAGGTATGGCAACTACTTCATTTGCAATGGGTGGTGCAAGTGGTGCTAATGTAAACTACCACAAACAAGGGGAACTTGGTGAAACTGTAGTAAATCCATATGGTATAGCTCCGCTAACTGCTATCATTAAAAATGGCGGATATGTATTAAAAGATGTTAGCGTAGAGATAGTACCAAAAAAAGGTGGACAAAAAATAGCTTATACAGTAAGTAAAAGAAATCTTCTTACTCATGGTGGTATTCCAATTTTTGGACTATATCCTGATTATCTAAATGAAGTTAAAGTAAAATATACTAGAATTTCAACTAGAACTAAAGAAGAAGTGACTAAAGAAGAAACTTATAGAATTTACACAGCACCTGTTTATAGTGAAGTTGCTGGTATAAATATGCAAAAAAATACACTATTTACAAAAGCAGAGATAAAAAAACTTGATCCAAAATTCAAAGATAGGCTATATTTTTTAAATAACATAGTTGAAAAAAGTGGTGTTGGCACAAAAGTTGTTTGGAATAACCCAATGGGTGGAGCTTTAGAGTGGAACTACTATCCAAGAAACTTTATAATTGATACAACTGGCGAAGTTAGATGGTATATGCAACCAAATAAAATTTATGACCTAGAAAGCATCTACCAAGCTGGTGTTATGATGGGCTTTAAGCAAAACGAAGATGGAAGACTTAGTTTTGGCTATGGACAAAGATATGCAAAATATGATATTTTAGGACACAAAAGCTTCAACAGACGCTTACCTGCAAACTACAATGACTTTTCACACTCTCTTGATGATGCAGACAATGGAAACTTTTTTATAAGAGCTGCTAGTGCGAATTTAAAAAGAGCTGATGGTAAACATGTAAGAACAGTTAGAGATGTTATAGTTGAAGTTGATCCACAAGGTAATGTGCTTGATGAATGGAGACTATTTGATATATTAGATCCTTACCGTGATGATGTTTTAATATCTTTAGATCAAGGTGCTGTTTGTCTAAACATAGATGCTAGTATGGCTGGTAAAACCATGAGTGCTGAAGAACTAGCTGCACTTGATACAAATGATCAATTTGGAGATATTCTAGGTAGCGGTCCTGGTAGAAACTGGGCGCATGTTAATAGTGTTGATTATGACCCTGAAGATGATAGTATAATTATATCTTCTCGTCACCAAAGTGCTATGATTAAAATTGGTAGAGATAAAAAAGTAAAATGGATACTTGGCGCTGCAAAAGGCTGGAAAGGTGATCTTGCAAAAGCAGTTTTACAACCAGTTGACAGCAAAGGCAATAAAATAGATTGTGGTGAACGTGGAGAAAAATGCCCTGGGTATGTAAATGAAAAAGGTGGATTTGACTTTACATGGACACAACATACTGCATTTAAAATTGATGAAAAAAGCAAAGGCGACATTCTTTACCTAGGTGCGTTTGATAATGGTGATGGTAGAGGAATGGAGCAACCTGCACTTCCATCAATGAAATATAGTAGAATGGTTATTTACAAAATAGATCAGAAAAACATGACAGTTGAACAAATCTGGGAATGGGGTAAAGAAAGAGGAAATTCTCTATTTAGCCCTGTAACTTCTATAACAGAATATCAGCCAGATAAAGACTCTGTATTTGGATATTTTGCAACAGCAGGAACTCAATTTGACTTTACAACTGGTGCATTCTTATCTGAACCAAGCCCTACTTTAGTAGAATTTGAATGGGGTAAAACAGAACCTTCAGTTGAAATACAGCTTTTTGATACAACTGGATATCAAGCATTTCCATTTAGTGTAGAAAAAGCACTTTCTAAATAATTCAAAAAAACATAGAGGCTAAAATAGCCTCTATAATTCAATTTTTATTACTTGCATTTATATAGTTAAGATTATTTTCCTTAACTTATATATTATTACCTTAAAGATAGACAGTCCAAAAAGATAAAGATTAAAATTCAAAACTACTTACAAGAAATTTATGTTTGTAATATAATCTTAAATAGGTCAAATAAATTTTTCTTTACTTTTTACTTTTTAATAGATTTAAAACTTCTTTTTTAGAATTGTATTTAAATGGTGCTATTTTTTATTATATTTGCTAATTAGGCAAAAAGTTTTGACTAAACTTGTTAAGTATAAATTATCATCTACGCAAGATAAAAAATCATACTTTACAGGTATACTAAATTTGCACTCGTGATTTAATAGTCCAATTTTTTCAGCGTGGTATATAAAAGCAAAATTATCTTCTATATTATCAAAACAATCCATAAAATTATCAATTAAAGTATACTCACACGGCACAAGTAGCTCTTCTTTGCCATTATAAACTCCATTTTGCCATCTTTTTTAGCTACTAAAAAGCCCTCATAAAGTATAGCAACATAATCCTAATTCAAATGGAATTATCACCTTATTTTCTCATTTAGATAACCATATTTACCATTTTTTTAACCCTATATAGTCCTTTATTGCTAAATCTATACTGGTTTATCTTATTCAATTGGAATAATAAGTTCTTTTTCATAATCAACCATTCCAAATTTTCCATCTTTTTCAACAGCCACTACTTTGTGTAAATAATCCCTATGCACAAGTTTCATTTAAAAATTTACTGCAATCTTTACATAATTTATACTTTTTTCATCTATGACATTTTTATTTAAATTTTTATCTTTTATCTTTAAATTTCTTATTATTATATTTTAAAGTAGCTTATCGTATAGGATAGAATTTATTTAAAATTTAAATTTATCACTATTCTTCTAGCTCTTCTGCCTCTTCGCTATACGGTAATTCCAAAGCCTTAACACTTCCTATACTATTTCCAGCTATGCCTTTTATGGAGCTATACATTCCTATAGTATTTTCAAGCACTTTTTCAATCTGCTTTTCCCTTTGTTTCCAAATTCTTTGCATCGCCCTTTTTTCGCTATCAAGGTCGCTTTGCATTTGTGTAAAACCTTCAACTATTGCCTCAATTTGCATTTTAAACTCATTGCTAGTTAAATATCCATAAAGCAAGCTCATCTTATCTGTTTTATTCTCGCCTGATTTTTTAGCCAAATATACTCTTATAATGCCCTCTCTAAGCACTCCACAAAGCCCTTTAAACTCTTCAAAAGTACAAACCCAAACACCATCAATTAGCCCCATTCTATCAAGCTCTTTTGGTAGCACTTCAGTTACCAAAACCCCAATATCTGCACCCTTTTCTCTCATATCAGCTTTAAATTTCTCTATCCAAGCTCTTTGAAAATCCTTAGCTCTTTTACTCTCATAGTAAATTTTTCCACAATTTTGAAACTCTCTAGTATGGACTATTTGAACACAATCCCCACCCCTTGCACCCTTTTTAATCTCTTCAATATTATCAAATGGATATTTAGCACTCAAATACTCCTCAATGGCAAGCTCTTGCACCTCACCTTGAAGCTGTTGTGAGCCTTGCTCTGCTTTTCTTTGAGCCTCAAGGAGTTGCTTTCTAAGCTGTTCTAATTGCTCCTCTTTTTGCCTAAATTTAAGCTCATTTTGTTCGTCAATACTCTTTTGAATTTTAGCTTTTTCCTCGCTTAGCTGCTTGCTAAATTCCATCTCTATATTTGCTTTTAGCTTTGACTCCATTTCATCTTTTTCACGCTTTAATTTTTCAATTTCAGCCTTACTTTTGTTTAGCTCTTTTACTTGATTTGACTTCTCTTCAAGCTCTTTTTTTAAAAGATTCATTGACTCACTTTGCTCTTCTAAAATCTCTTTTTTAAGCTCTTCGCTAAGCTTTTGCTTTTCAAGTTTTAGTCTTTGTTTTGTAGCTTTTTCAAGCTCTTCTAAAAATTTCTCTTTTTGCTCTTTTACGCTTTGTTCTTGCTCTTTAAGTTTTGCAAATGCCTCTTTATATTCACCTCTTTTTTTGTTTAACTCATCTTCAAATTTTTTCTTTTCTTGTGATGTTTTTTGTCTAAATTCGCTCTCTAGCTGATGATAAAGTAGCTCATTTATATCTATCAACTCTCCACAATTAGGGCATTTTATACTTGCTTGTTTTTCCATGATTAGCCTTTAAATTTTCTTTTAATCTTAACATATTTTGCATTAAAATATGCACACCAAAAATAGCCCTTTATCATAAAAAAATTAAATCTTAGATATAATCATATCTATAAAATTACAAAGGTGTAGTTATGGCAAAAATTGATCTTCCAAAGATAGACAAACTTGTAAAAGCTAAAGAATTTGAGGAGTTTTCTTACCCTATAGTTTTAAGTTTAGCCAAAAAAGTTGTAGAAAACGAAAGACAAAAAGCTATCTCAAATTTAACATATAAAGATGAAGATGAGATTATAGAAGAGATTGTAAAGCAGTATAAAGAGTATGAAAATTTAGAACTTAAGCCCCTTATAAACGCAACTGGCGTTGTGATACATACAAATTTAGGAAGAAGTGTTATAAATCCTGAAATTTTATCTCGCGCTAATAAAACTATATGCTCATACTCAAATTTAGAATACAATATAAAAGAGGGAAAACGCGGAAACAGATACGACTATACAGGCTTTTTATGCTCAAATCTTTTTAACTCAGAAGATGCCATAATCACAAATAACAACGCAAGTGCTGTATTTTTAGTTTTAAATACCTTTGCAAAAGATAAAGAGGTAGTTGTTAGTCGTGGGGAACTTGTAGAGATTGGTGGAAGTTTTAGAGTGCCTGAGGTTATGGCAAACTCAGGAGCTATACTAAAAGAAGTTGGCACAACAAATAAAACAAATATAAATGACTATGAAAATGCTATAAATGAAAAAACTGCAATGCTTATGAAGGTTCATCAATCAAATTTTAGTATTGAAGGGTTTAGTGAAAATGCAACTATAGAAGATGTTTCAAGTTTAGCAAAAAAGAGTGAAACTTTAAGTTATTATGACTTAGGAAGTGGGTATTTAAACGAGCTTCCCTACTCTTTATCAAAACAAGAACCACCTGTTGATAAGATCTTAAAAAGCAGTGTTGATCTAGTTAGTTTTAGTGGAGATAAACTTTTTGGAAGTGTTCAATGTGGCATAATTTTAGGCAAAAAAGAGCTTATTGCAAAGCTAAGAAAAAATCAGCTTTTAAGAATGTTAAGAGTTGATAAAGTAACACTAAGCTTATTAAATGAAACAATTAAAGCTTATATAAATAAAGAGTTTCATCTAATCCAAACACAAAACCAAATCAACAAGGACTTAGACGAACTAACGGATATGGCAAATTTAGTTAAATCAAACATAGATTCTTGGTGCAAAGTTATCCAAACCAAAACCTTTGTAGGTGGTGGAACTTTGCCTTGTAAATCCTACCCTTCAATTGCACTAGCCTTTAAAGGCAACCCGCAAAAATTGGAATTTGAATTTAGGCAAAAAGGCGTTATTGGTAGGATAGAAAATGAGAAATTTTTACTTGATTTTAGAAGTATTATGGATGAAAATTTAAAAGATTTAATTGAAATTTGCAAAGAGATATTAGAGTAAGTTTAAAAAGGAAAAAAATGGATAGTATCATTGTAGGGACATCAGGACATATAGATCATGGAAAAACTGCACTTATAAAAGAGTTAAATGGCTTTGAGGGCGATGAACTTGGAGCTGAAAAAGAGCGTGGAATTACCATTGATTTAAGTTTTTCAAATTTAAGCAATGGCAAGACAAATATAGCCTTTATAGATGTTCCCGGACATGAAAACTTAGTAAAAACTATGATAAGTGGTGCTTATGCTTTTGATGTTAGTATGCTAATAGTAGCTAGCGATGATGGACTTATGCCCCAAACTAAAGAGCATATTGAAATTCTCTCACTTCTTGGAATTAAAAGCGTTATTCTTTGCATAACAAAGTGCGATTTAACAGACAAAAAAAGACAAAAAGAGGTTGAAAAAGAGGTTGAAGATTATATATCTAAATTTGAAAGTTTAAAAACTTTGCAAACCTTTTTTGTAAGCATAAAATATAAAACTAGCATTGATGAGCTTAGAAATTATCTTTTTACCATAAAACCAAAACAAAGAGATGAGAGTATAGTTGCAAGATATTATATTGATAGAATTTTTACCCTAAAAGGTGTTGGAACAATTATTACAGGAAGCTTGATAGAAGGAACTATATCAAAAAATGAGAAGCTAATTTGCCTTGATAATAACAAGCAAGTTACAGTTAGAAGTGTTCAAGTTCATGATAACTTTGTAGATATTGCAACCTCTCCAAACAGAGTAGCACTAAATTTAGCAAACATAACGGTAAATTCACTAGAAAAAGGTCAAATTTTAAGCAAAAAAGGGTTTTTTAGAGGTTTTAAAGAGATTGATTGTTTTGTTAGTGGCGAAATTTCACATAATGAAAACTTAACTTTTTGTATAGGAAGTAGGCAACTTAGTGCCAAATGTAAAATCTTAAGCCAAAAAGATAATAAAAGTTTTGTTACTTTTAAATTTGATAAAAATGTTTTTGCTAAATTTAATGAGCCTTTTGTCATTTTAAGAAACTCCCGCGTGGTTGGTGGTGGAAAGGTTTTAAATCCTGTTAGCGAACCTCTTAAAAAAAGTGAAAAAATTAAACTTTTAGTTGCTTTGTTGGATAAAAACTTTAAAACAGCTTTTGAAATTTTAACACAAAACCATAAGCACGGCTTTGGACTTATCTCATCTTATCAAAGATTTAATTTATCTCATGAAGAGGCACTAAGTATCGCTAAAAGCTTAAACAATGTCTTTATAGATAGTGAAAATTTATGTATATACGCAAATGGGGCTATAGATGACTTAAAAGAGATAATTAAATTTATAATTTCTAAAAATGAGTTTGCAGTTATTTCAGCCCAAAGCGTTGCACTTAGAACAACTTGGGTAAGTGAAGTATTGGCAAATTTTGTATTAAATGAACTTTTAAAAGCCAATGTTTTAGAAAAAAATGGAATGCTTTTTGTAAAAAAAGGCATTGATTTTTCTAAAATTGAAAAAAGCTTAAATGATAAAATTTATACTATCTTAGAAAATGCAAATTTAACTCCAGACGCACCCTATAATATATATGATGAACTTGATATAGATAGAGTTACGGGCGATAATGCATTAAAAAGCCTAACTGCTACTAAAAGAGTTGTAAGGCTTGCACACAATCTATTTGTAACTTCAAGTAATTTAGACTTAGCTATGAAAAAAATAAGAGAGATTATATTAAAAGATGGAAAAGCAAATGTTCAAAATGTAAAAAATGAGCTTGGTTTAAGTAGAAAATTCGCGATATCTTATTTGGAACATCTTGATAAATTTGATGATATTATAAAAATTGACAACGATAGAAAGTTTTTAAATTCCATTTAACATTATCTACTATAATGCCTTATAAGAACAAATTATTCAAAGGAAAAAAATGAAAAAAATACTACTAACTTCAGCTTTAAGTTTAAGCGCAGTTTTTGCAGCTACAGATGCAGAGATTTTATCTCTTTACCAAGGTATGCCACACGAAATCAAAATGAAAATCGTTGAGAGAGTTCCTGTAAAGGATTTTGATGGCGTTGAAATGGTAATCATTGAGATGAGTCAAGGTGATATGAGAAGAAAAGAAGTTATCTTTTCAAAAGGTGATTTTGTTATCCCTGATTTACTAAACTTAAAAACACAAGAAAGTTATAAAGCAAAATATCTAGATAGTTTATTGATTGAAAAACTTGCTGAACTATATTCAAAAGAAGACAAAGCAAATATAATAAAAATAGGAAATGATAATTCAAAACCAACTTTAATTATGCTTTCAGATACAGACTGTCCTTACTGCCGTAGAGAAGTAGCAAATATAAATGAAATATTAAAAGAAAATAATCTAGAAATTATAATGACATCAATCCATGGTGCTAAAGCTCATGCAAAAAGTGTTAAAGTTTATGAAGAGATGAAAAATGCTAAATCTGATGAAGAAAAAATTAAAGTTCTAAACAAATGGTATGCACAAGATGCAAAATCTCCAGAAGTTAGTGAAGCAGATGTTAAAAAAATGGAAGCTTTAGCCAACAAATACTTTAGTGCAGGTGTTCAAGGCGTTCCATACATTGTAGAAAAAAGCAAATTAGTTAAATAATTTTTAAGTTCAAGCCCTTTTTGGGTTTGAACTTCTAAGCTTTTTTACTTGTTTATCTCATAAGCTATTTTAAAACAATTATATTAGAACTTTTAAAAAACTTTAAATGACTTAGTTACTTAAAGAAATTTAAATTTCGCTACTAAGACTATTTATATAATTTTCTTAATTATAGAAAAATACATAATGCAAGCCACCAAATACATATAAATTTACTATAAAATAAATATAGATAATCCACTTATTAAAACCACTTTCGATTCTTAAATATTCATCATTCTTTACTTCTAATATCTTTATAAATCTCTTACAAATAAAATACTTACTATACATACCGGTTAAAATCATAGGTATAGTGGTTATAAAAGATATATTTGTCATTAATAATAATTTATAGCATGCAATTCCAACGAGTATTAAAAAAACAATTATTAATAAATTTACAAGCGGACAAATTATATAACCGCATAGAGTATAACACTAAAGATTAGTGCCTTTTTATAATCTTTTCTATATAAGAAAAAGAAATACCCACCAAAAAATGCCCAGCAACTCCAAGTAGCTTTAAATTTAATCTCATTACAATTACCTGCTTCAAAAAATTTTTCAAAAGATTCTGCATAAATTTCAAGTTTTTTGGGAGTTTGAAGATAAATTTCAAGTTTTTCTCTAAGTAAAATTAGATTACTAAAAACCTCTTTTTGATACTCGTTCATATATTTCCTTGCATAATTATATAATTTTATTAGAGTATTGAAATTTAATACTCTTTTTTACATTAAAAATAATATTCTTTATAAAATATAGTTGAAATTTGGGCTTTTATTTTAACTAAGTATAAATTTCAACATTAAAGTCAATTTATTTCAATTCATTAATAATTTAATTTCAATAAGAGTATGCCCCTATTGAAGCTGCAAACAAAATAAGACATATAACCAAAACAAATAAAACAACAGCAAGATAAATTGCCCACTTATTAACACCACCCTCATTTTTTAAAAATTCATCATTATTTAGGGCTAATGCTTTACAAAATTTATCACATATGCTATATTTTGCATATGCAGGTATTAACAATGCTACTAGACTCACAATAGGAATTAAAGATAGTATAAAATAGATTATTGCCATTTTATAATCTTTTCTATATAAATAGAAAAATAAACCTCCAAAAAGTGCCCACCAGCTCCAAGTAGCTTTAAATTTAATCTCATTACGGTTTCCTGCCTCAAAAAATTTCTCAAAAGATTCCGCATAAATTTCAACTTTTTCTGGAGTTTGAAGATAAATTCCTAACTTTTCTCTAAGTAATGCTGGATTACTAAAAACCTCTTTTTGATGCTCGTTCATAAAAGTTCTTTTATAAATAAAATATAAATATTATAATAATGCATATTTTTTAAAACTCAACTTAAAACAATAAAAATTTATAACTAAAATAAAACTTATTTTTTATATTAATTGAAATTAATAATTATAATTTAAGAATATAAGTAAAAACTAGCTTGGCTAATTCTTAAAATTCAAACAAAAATTAAAGTCTATAAAGCCTTATAACCTGTTCGCTAACGCGTTTAATATTTTCAATGGCTGTCTTTTTGTCCATAGCCTCTTCAATGCTAATTGGTTCATTTAATATGCTAAAAAATGCATCAATTCCACTCTCATTACAATTTTTTGCACTCTTGCAAACACAGCCTCCAAGTGCGATTACAGGTCTATTATATTTTTTAGCAATTTTTGCAACTCCTGTTGGTGTTTTTCCCATAGAGCTTTGAAAATCAAGCTTTCCTTCGCCAGTTATTACTAAATCAGCTCTTTTTATCTCATCTTCAAGCCCAATTTCTTCAATTATTATATCAATGCCAGGTTTTAATTTTGCATTTAGGTAGCTTACAAAACCAAATCCAAGCCCACCAGCAGCCCCAGCACCGCTTAAGTTGCAAAACTCATTTAAAAAGTGATTACTTGTTACTTTTGCAAAGCTAATAAGTCCATTGTCAAGCTCTTTTACCATTTTTTCATCAGCACCCTTTTGCGGACCATAAACATAAGCTGCTCCATTTTTCCCAAAAAGTGGATTATCAACATCACAGGCGATTAAAAACTCACAATCTTTAAGAGAAGGCAAAACATTTTTAGTTGAAATTTGGCTAATTTTTATAAGATTTTCACCAATGCCCTCAAGTAAGTTTCCAAACTCATCATAAAACTCAAATCCCAAAGCACTAAGCATACCAGTTCCAGCATCATTTGTAGCACTTCCACCAATGCCTACTATAAATTTTCTAGCTCCTTCGTTTATAGCATGAGCTATCATTTCCCCAAATCCATAAGTGCTAGTTTTCATAGGATTTCTATCCTCTTTTTTAATTAGAGTAAGCCCTGAGCTACTAGCCATTTCTAGTATTGCAAGCTCCCCTGTTATAGCATATCTAGCAGATATTTTTTCACTTAGTGGGTTTTGAACTATAACATCAACAAATTTGCCATCAAGTGCATCAGCCAAAGCCTCAACACTTCCCTCTCCGCCATCCGCAACAGGTTTAACTATAACTTCATCACAGAAATTTTCTATACCAGCTTTAACCGCACTACCAGCTTCATATGAGCTAAGTGAGCCTTTAAAAGAGTCAATAGCAACCAAAACTCTCATCTATTCTCCTTGATTTTAAAGTTAAACTTGTTAATTTAAGGCTAAATTTTAAAACTTAGCCTTAACTTTTAATTATAATAGTATTAAAGAGGCTATCCAAACAGTTATGATTCCGACAATACCCATTATCAAAGTAAGTGTTGTCTGAGTTTTGTATCCTTGCTCTGGGGTCATTTCACTAAAATTTGTAACAACCCAAAAATAACTATCATTAGCATGTGAAACTGTCATAGCTCCAGCCGCTATAGCCATAACTGTAAGTGCTGCACCCATCTGTGTAGTAAGTCCAAGTGCCGTCATCATAGATGTTTGATCGGTAAAAAGTCCCATAATTGAAGCAGTTGTAGTAAGTGCTACGGTTGAGCTTCCTTGTGCTGTTTTGATTATGGCTGAGATTAAAAATGGAAAGAAAATTCCAACACTACCAATAATATGAGCATTTGCCTTCATAAACTCAACAAATCCAGCAGCGGTTATAACTTTACCTAAAACCCCACCAGCAGCAGTTATGAACAAAATTGGTCCTACTAGTTTTAAAGTTTCATTTGTCATAGCATTAAATTCTTTTATCTTGCCAGTATCAAACAAGAGCCAAACTGCAAATACAACACCTATTCCAAGAGCTATAACAGGACTTCCTAAAAATAGTAAAAAGTTAGCAATAGCACCTTTTAAACCAGCAATTTTTACAATTGAACCTAATGCCATTAAGATAATAGGAGCAAAAATAGGGGCAAGACTTAAAAAGCTACTTGGCAACTTTCCATACTCTTTAATAAGCTCATCATAGCTCTTTTGGGTGCTATTTGTCTCATCTTTAAGAGTGATTTTGTTACCTATATATCTAGCATACAAATACGCTGCGATTAAAACAGGGATGGAGACTACAACACCAATTATTATAACAAGCAATAAATTTCCGCCAACACCAATAAGTCCAGCAGCTGCTATTGGTCCAGGAGTTGGAGGCACAAAAACATGAGATGTATAAAGTCCACCTGATAAAGCTACTGCCATACCTACAGGACTTGCATGTATTTTCTCTCTAATGGCTCTACGAATTGGATCTAAAACAACAAAACCACTATCGCAAAAAACAGGAATTCCTACGATCCATCCCATTATAAGCATAGCCATTTCAGGATGTTTTTCTCCTATACATTTTACGACCATATCAGCTAGTTTTAGTGCTGCACCTGTTTTTTCCAAAGCCATACCAATAAGTGCACCAAAGATTATAACTATACCAATACTTTTAAAAATTCCACTAAACCCATCTCCTATAATGCCTGGAATTTTAACCAAATCAATTCCAGCAACAATAGCAAGAAGTAAAGAGATAAGCATAATAGCAATAAAAGGATGAACTCCAACTCTTGAGATGAGCCAAATCATTAAAATGATAGCTATCACAAAACAGACAATTAGAACAATGCCGCTCATAAAATCTCCTTTAAGGTAGTTTTAAGATATTTTACCAAAATTTATATTGCAAATTCTTAAATGCAAGATACTATCTTTTTTTATTTTTTGCATTGTGTAAATTTGAAGCATTATCTATATTTTTAAAAATTTAAAGCTTTTTCATCTTAATGCCATCAGCTCCATCTGGATAATATGCCTTTAAAATTTTATACTTTTTAAATCCAAATTTTCCATATAATCTAATGGCATTAAAATTATCAGCCCTTACTTCAAGTTGTAAAGCCTCAAATTTATCACATACAAAATTTAAAAGTTTACTCCCAATTCCTTGGTGCTGAACTGCAACTGCAAATGAGTAAATTCTAGGAATTTTAAGCTTGTTAAAAACTAAAATGTATCCTAAAATTTCATCTTTTTCACCAACTGACACATAGAGTAAATTTTTTCTTATATGGTAGTAAAAATTAGCTTTTGAAAGAGCAAATTCATCTTTTGAAAAGACTCTATTTTCAATCTCCAAAAGCCTTTTTACATCACTTGAGTGAGCTAATCTAATCTTCATTTTTGATAAATTGTATATTTTATATCAAGCTTAAATGGCCTATAACTCATCTTAACTTTTTTTAGATTTTCAAACCCCATATCATCGCCAACATTTATAAACTCGCAAGAGTAGTTATCTTTTAAAATTTTACTAAACTCTCTAAAAATAAACTGTGCACAACCAAGAATTTGAAAATCTGTTTTTTCTATTATAACACTTGCAACACCTTCATTTATCTGCTCTCCTATGGTAAAACCTTGCATTTTATCATCAATATAAAGCACTATCCCAACTAAATCTAGCTCGTTATAGCTTTGAATTACTTTTTTAATAGCTGATCTCTCTTAATAAATCCCCTCCATAAACTCATCAACACTCTCTTTTGGCATATATTTTATACGCTCTTGTGCCCATCTGTTTGAAAGTTCTAAAATTCCATCTTTATGGATAGATGGATCTAAAATTTCAACTCTATAGCTTGGGTATGTCTTTTTAAATTTGTTAATTTCAGTGCGTTTGGTATGGTAAGAATTGCCTTTAAGTTCTATCAAATCATCGGTTTTATAGATATAGTCTGCCAATTTTTTCTCAAAAATAAAATCCTCAAAAATATCAAAAATATTTGCTGTTTTATCAAGTGAAAGTGCAAAACTCTCAAGCAAACATTCAGCCACATAATCAATTCTTGAGTAATTTTTTGAGCTATTGTTTTCATTCATAAGTTCAAAACATTTTAATATAACATCTTTTAGTTTACTAATTTTTCCAATTGGTGGCAAAAGCATAGACAGCTCTCCACCTTGAAGCAAAAATAGACAAAAGCACTCATCAATAATCACATAAAAACCACTAGCATTTGCAAGCCAGATGTAATTTGATGCAAAAGTGTAGTCGCTAACATCTATTTGCTGGTCTTTACCAAGTTGCCTTAAATATTCCTCCATAATTGATTTTGAATGAATATCAAGTTTTTTTAACTCATACCCTTGAATTTGAAATTCCATAAAATATTCCTATATATAAATTTCGGGTAATTGTACTCTAATTTTGAGTTTTTGTATCTTTTAAAATAGATTATTTATTTAAAAATTTTATTTGTAAATTTTATGAATTTATAAATAACCAAAGAGCCCTAAAGCCCTTTGAAATTTGATATTTTAGATATAACCTTGATCAATCATAGCATCAGCAACTTTTCTAAAGCCTGCTATATTTGAACCAAGAACGATGTTGCCCTCATCTCCAAATTCCTTTGAAGCTTCATAAGATATTTTAAAAATATGTTTCATTATATTTTGAAGTTTTGTATCAACTTCTTCAAAGCTCCAACTAGTCATACTTGCATTTTGTGCCATTTCAAGAGCACTTACTGCAACACCTCCGGCATTAGCAGCTTTTGCAGGACCAAAAAGCAGATCTTTTTTAGATAAGAAAAAGTCAATTGCTTCAAGATTACTTGGCATATTTGCACCCTCGCAAACTAAGCGGCAACCATTATTATAAAGAGTTTTTGCATCTTCTAAATTTAACTCATTTTGAGTTGCGCTAGGAAAAGCCGCATCGCAAGGCACATCCCAAATTCCATTTCTATCTTTTGGGTATTTACTAACACTAACGAATTTAGCACTAGGTTTAATCTTAGCATACTCGCTAATTCTTTCTCTTTTAACCTCTTTTAGCTCTTTTAAAAGTTCTACATCAATACCCTCTTTGTCATAAATATATCCGCTTGAATCACTAACCGCAATCGGTTTTGCACCGTAATGGTAAAGCTTTTGGGCAGTATAAATAGCAACATTTCCAGATCCACTTATAGTACAAGTTTTTCCTTCTAAATTATCATTTTTAGTTTTTAGTAGCTCTTCTGCAAAATAAACAGATCCATATCCAGTTGCTTCTGTTCTTACTAAACTTCCACCCCAACTAAGTCCTTTTCCTGTAAATGCCCCATCAAATCTACTTGTTATTTTTTTATATTGACCATACATATAACCAATCTCTCTTGCACCAACACCTATATCTCCTGCTGGAACATCTTTAACATCACCTATAAGCTTTGAAAGCTCACTAGCAAATGCTTGGCAAAATCTCATAATCTCGCCATCACTCTTACCTTTAGGATCAAAATTTGCACCACCTTTTGCGCCACCTATATTAAGACCTGTAAGTGAGTTTTTAAAAATTTGTTCGAAGCCTAGAAATTTTAGAACATCTAAATTTACAGTCGGATGAAATCTAAGTCCGCCTTTATAAGGTCCTAAAGCAGAATTAAACTCAACTCTATATCCAAAATGAACACAAGCTTTGCCTTTGTCATCTATATAAACTGTTCTAAAAATTGTAGTTTTTTCAGGCAATACGATACGATCTAAAACACTGTGTTTTTGGTATTTTGGCTCTCTTTCAAAAAGCGGAACTAAGCTTTGTAAAACCTCAGTTGCTGCTTGATGGAAAATCGGCTGTCTTGGAGAAACTATCTTAACAGTATTTAACACATCGTTTACATAATTTTTTGCATTGCTTTTTGCACTCATTTTTACTCCTTTTTAAATCTAGACTTCAGTCTAGTAAATAAATTTTAGCGTAAAAATTTATTTACTTTTCAATGCTTACTAAAACTAGTTTTACCAAATTTTGAGTTTGAGTTTTAAATGTTGCTAAATTATTATTTAAACAAAGTTCGGTATTTAGGTTATCGCTAAAACAAAATTTGTTTTTAAATGTATTTCTTGAGAGATTAAATTTTTTTTGATTACTATCTTTTACTGTTACATTTTGAAACAAATCGTTTGTACTAACTTCAATAACTAGACCCTGAGTTCCTATATAATAAAGTGCTTTAATCTCATCTACAGGATCTAGGTTCTCTTTTTCCATGCTATTTATTTTATAGCTACAAGCTACTAAAAAAAAGAGAAAAATTATATAATAAATATATTTCATCATTAGCTATTTAAAGTATTAAATACCCTATCACCAGCGTCGCCAAGACCTGGAACAATGTAGCCTTTATCATTAAGTCCTTCATCAATTGCAGCTAAATAAACCTCGACATCAGGGTAAATTTTACTAAATTTTTCTAGACCCTCTGGTGCTCCTACTATAGATATAAACTTTATATCTTTTACACCTTTATCTTTTAGGTATTTAACAGCATCAATTGCAGTTCCACCTGTTGCAAACATAGGATCAATTATAATAGCAGTTCTCTCTTTATAGTCTTTTGGCAATTTTGCATAAAAAAACTCAGCTTCCAAACTCTCTTCATTTCTTTGAAAACCTAAAAATCCAACACTTGCATCAGGAATTAGCTTAAATACAGCATCAAGCATACCAAGTGCAGCTCTTAAAATAGGGCATATCATTATTTTACTAGATAGTTTTTTACCCTTTGTTTTTGCAACTGGAGTTTCAATTCTTACCTCTTTTAACTCCAAATCTCTGCTTGCTTCAAATAGCATCAAATAGCTAATCTCATCTATAAGCATTCTAAACTGGAAAGGGTCTGTGTTTTTATCTCTTAGAATTGAAATTTTATGCTCTATTAAGGGGTGTGAAATTTTTTTAATGTTACTCATTTTTATCCTTTAATTTGGTTTGTGTTTTTGTATTATACTCTCTCTAATATCCCATAATTTTTGCGATAAATCTACTTTATAAGTTTGTGGTTTTATATTTCTTAAGTACTGCTCCCACATACTCTCTTTTTCCTCTTTTGCAAACTTAGCTATCTCTTTTACACTTTGCATTTTACCTACAAATTTACCATCTATAAATAGTGGTTTAAGTAGTTTTTTTGCATAGAAATTTTTAACTATCTTTCTTTTATATGTATATAGTGGGTGAAAAATCTTAATTTCATCGTTATTTATAACCTCATCGTCTAAGGTTATTAAATCAGCTATGGCTTTATCTGTATCTTTATCATAAAGTCTATAAACTTGTTTTAACCCTGGATTGTTTATCTTTCTTGGGTCGTTTGAAATTTTCATCTTAGGCTCAATTTTACCATCTTTCAAAACTCCACTTAGCTTATAAACTCCACCAAGACTTGGGCTATCATGTGCTGTAATAAGCCTTGTTCCAACACCCCAATTATCAATTTTAGCTCCATTTATAAGAAGGTGCTCTATTAAATGCTCATCCAAATCATTTGAAGCAGTTATCTTTGCATCTTTAAAACCCTCAGCATCTAAAGCTTTTCTTACCTCTTTACTTAAATATTCCAAATCTCCAGAATCAAGCCTTACGCCTAATGGTTTATAACCTTTTTCTCTAAGCTCTTTAAAAACTGTAATTGCATTAGGCAAACCACTATTTAAAACATTGTAAGTATCAATGAGTAAAAGAGTGCTATTTGGGTAACATTTTGCATAAGCTCTAAAGCTCTCAAGCTCACTGTTAAAGCTTTGAACCCAAGAGTGAGAGTGAGTTCCAATTACCTTTAAGCCAAATTTCTTAGCAGCTTCAACATTTGAAGTTCCTACGCACCCACCAACTATGGCAGCTTTTGAGCCATAAAGCCCTGCACTTCTTGCTTGGGCTCTTCTAAGCCCAAACTCCATAACTCCACCACCCTTTGCACTCTCCACAACTCTTGAGCTTTTTGTTGCAATTAGTGTTTGGAAATTAACTATATTTAAAATAGCTGTTTCAATGAGTTGTGCTTCTAAAATATTTGCTTTTACTCTTATAATTGGCTCGTGAGCAAAAGCGATAGAACCCTCTTTCATAGCATAAATTTCACCACTAAATTTTAGAGTTTTTAAATGCTGTAAAAAATCATCATCAAATGAGTTAAGAGTTCTTAAATACTCTATATCTTCATCACTAAATTTTAGATTTTGTATATACTCTACAACCTCATTTATGCCACAAATTATAGTATAACCACCCTCAAATGGGTGTTTTCTAAAAAAACAATCAAATACAACTACGCTATCTCTTTTTTCTTTAAAGTAGCCTTGCATCATGCTAAGTTGGTAAAAGTCTGTAAAAAGTCCAAAATTATTCATTATAAAACTATCTTTAAAGGTTATAATTGTTTTTCTAAATGTTTTTTATACTCTTCAACATCAAAATCTTTAACTCTTGCAACCCCATCGTCAAATGCAGCTTTTGCAACAGCTGAAGATACAGCAACAAAAACCCTTCTATCAAATGGATTTGGAATTATATAATATTTACCAAATTTAATGTCATCACTACCTATAATATCTTTAACTTCTTGTGTAATAGGCTCTTTAGCTAAATCAGCTAAAGCCTTAGCAGCCGCTATTTTCATATTTTCAGTTATAGCTCTAGCTCTCACATCTAAAGCGCCTCTAAAGATATATGGAAAACCTAAAACATTATTTACTTGATTTGGATAATCACTTCTTCCCGTTCCTATCATCGCATCATCTCTTACTTTTTCAATATCTTCAGGGTAAATTTCTGGCTCAGGGTTAGCCAAAGCAAATATTATAGGGTTAGGAGCCATTTGTTTTACCATATCTTTTGTTAAAACTCCAGCTCTACTAAGCCCTAAAAACATATCTGCATCTTTTATAACATCTTCTAAAATTCTATCTTTTGTTTTAATAGCAAATTCTATTTTTTCCGGTGTTAAATCTGTTCTTTCTGAGTGAATAACGCCTTTAGAGTCAATAAGTATTATATTTTTAATACCAAAAGCTCTATACATTCTAGCACAAGCAATACCAGCAGCACCACTTCCATTTACTATAATTTTTATATCTTCTTTATTTTTTCCACTAAGCTCGATTGCATTCATAAGTCCTGCTGTTGTAATTATCGCAGTTCCATGTTGGTCATCATGCATAACAGGGATATTAGTCTCAGCTTTTAGTCTTTTTTCTATCTCAAAACATTTTGGAGCTTTGATATCTTCTAAATTTATACCTCCAAAAGTTGGTGAAATAGCTTTGCAAATTTCAACGATTTTTTCTGGATCGCTCTCATTAAGCTCTATATCAAAAGCGTCTACTCCGGCAAATTTTTTAAATAAAACTGCTTTACCTTCCATTACTGGCTTACTAGCATGCCCACCAATATTCCCTAAACCTAAAACCGCACTTCCGTCACTTATAACAGCCACTAAATTTGATTTATTTGTATATTTATATGCAAGCTCTCTATCTCTTGCTATCTCTTTGCAAGGCTCAGCAACTCCTGGGCTATAAGCTAGCGTTAAGTCCTTAGCAGTAGCAACTGGCTTTTTAACACAAACTTCAATCTTTCCATTATGGTGATACTCTAAAGCTTCTTCTTTTGTATATTTTGTTGACATTTTTATTCCTTATTTATTATATTGTTAATTCTAGTTTTTACCTCATCGCTTCCTAGTATCTCAATCACTTCAAAAATTGAAGGACTTACACTAGTGCCAGTTATAGCTACCCTTAAAGGTTGAGCTAAATTTTTAAGTTTTGAATTGTTATCTTCTAGAAATTTAATTGTCGCCTCTTCATATTCAGCTGCACTCATATCTTTATCCAAAATAACACTAAATTTATTTAATAATTCTAAACTATCTTCATTAATAAATTTTCTATATGCCTTTTCATCATACTCTTTTGGTCTATTTAATATATTTTTTGCACTATTGCTCATCTCAATAAGGGTCTTACTTCTCTCTCTTAAAGAATCAATAAGTAATTTTGCATGGCTATTTTTGCTTAAATCCAAATCAAAATCTTTTAGTTTTTCTACTAGGTATTCAAATTTAGCCTCTTTTATATAGTGCTGGTTTAACCATTCTAATTTGCTTTGATTAAATGTACTTGCTGATTTGCTAAGATTATTAGGGCTAAACTTCTTTTTTAAATCCTCCATTGTAAAAATCTCTTCATCTCCATAACTCCAACCAAGTCTTACCAAGAAATTTAAAAGTGCTTCACTTAAATATCCCATTTTTTTGTATTCCATAACATCAGTTGCACCATGTCTTTTGGAGAGCTTATGTCCATCAGTTCCATTTATCATAGCAACATGATAAAATTTTGGAATTTCAAATCCTAAAGCTTTATATAAAACAATTTGTTTTGGAGTATTTGAAAGATGATCATCTCCTCTAATTACTTGATTTATACCCATCAAAGCATCATCAATTACAACAGTAAAATTATAAGTTGGACTTCCATCACTTCTAGCAATTACAAAATCATCTAAAATATCTTCAGCATTAAACTTAATCTCGCCCTTAACTCCATCATCAAATTTAATCTCTCCACTAAGTGGTGCTTTTATACGGATAACTGGGTCAATTCCTGCTGGTGGAGTTCCTTTAAAATCTCTATATCTGCCATCATATTTTGGTCTTTGCTTATTTGCTATTTGTTCATTTCTTAAAGCTTCGAGCTCCTCTTTTGTCATATAACATTTATAAGCTTTCCCCTCATCAAGAAGTTTTTGGATATATTTTTTATAAACATCAAATCTATTGCTTTGATAAACTATCTCACCATCAAAATCTAAGCCGCACCATTTAAAAGCCTCAACAATAGCCTCAGCCGCTTCTTGTGAATTTCTTTTTAAATCTGTATCTTCTATCCTAAGAAGAAACTTGCCGTTATTTGCTCTTGCATATAAGTAAGAATACAAAGCTGTTCTAAGTCCACCTATGTGCAAATACCCAGTTGGAGATGGTGCAAAACGAGTTACGATCATATTTTTCCTTTTATTGCTCAAATTTAATTAAACTATGTTATAATTTAGGCTATATTATAATCCAAAAAGCTTAAAATAAAGGTTTTTAATGAAAAAAAAGTTTATACTAATAACTCTTTTTAGTTTTACATTGTCGTACGCAAACATAGTTAATTGGGTTGTTGCCCTAGTAAACAATGAGCCTATTACTAACTATGAATTAGTTAGCACTATGGAAAAAGTAAGAGTTGATAAAAAAACTGCTCTTGAGTTATTAATAAAAGATAAATTAAAAACCTCAGAGTTAAAAAAAAGAGGTATTGTTGTTTCTCCTTTTGAGATAGATAATCAAATAAAACAGATAGCTGAAAAAAATGGTAAATCAGTTAATGCCCTTAAAGAAGATTTATCAAGACAAGGTATTAAATTTGAAAATTTTGAACAAGATGTAGCTAAAAACTTAAAAGAACAAAAATTTTTTGCGGCTATTTTTGAAAAAGCTGATAAGAAAATAACTCCTGAAAATATTAGAGATTTTTATGAACAAAATAAAAGACTTTTCACAACTTTTGATGCAGTAAATGTTACTAGATTTGCTTCTGATAATAAAGCAGATATACTAAGAATCTCTAAAGGCGGGAGCATTGGCAATACTTTTAATCATAAAATCACAATTAAAAAATCACAATTAGATCCAAATTCTCAATTTGTATTTATGTCCATACCAAATGGCGGATTTACTCCTATAATTCCAAATCCAAGAGGATTTTATGAAGTATTTAGAATTGATTCAAAGTCTGGATATAAAACTTTATCATTTGAAGAAGTTAAAGATGATGTTACAAATCAATATATAATCCAAGTTAGAAAAAAGAATATTGAAGAGTATTTTGAAAAACTAAGAGCTCAAGCTGTTATAGAATTTTTAGAACCCAAAAAATAGTTAGTTTTATCTTTTTAAGGCTTGTTATAGTTTTATTGAAGTAAATTTCCATTAAGGATACTATTAATTTTTATTAATATAATATTATATTTATTAATATATAATATAAATAAAAAAGGATAAAAAATGGAAAGACAAATCGAAACACAGGTTAAAGGTAGAAGAGCAATTGATGGTGCTGGCGTGCATTTAGTAAGAGTATTGGGCGGAGAAACAACAAGAACATTTGATCCAATATTAATGCTTGATTCGTTTGATAGCACAAATCCTGATGATTATACAGCAGGTTTTCCTATGCATCCTCACAGAGGCATAGAGACTATAAGCTATGTATATAGAGGAAAAATGGTCCATAGAGATAGCCTTGGAAACTCAGATATGATATCTGATGGAGAAGTTCAATGGATGAACTCTGGATCTGGTATTTTGCATGAAGAAATGCTTCCTGCTAGCGAAAGAGTTTTAGGAGTTCAACTTTGGATAAACCTTCCTAAGTCTGAAAAAATGAGCAAACCAAGTTATCATAGTATAAAAAATAATGACATTGAAGAGATAGAAATTGAAGGAGGTAAGCTTAGATTGCTTGCTGGCTCCTATAAAGAACATCAAGGATATAAAGGCGAACATTTACCACTTGATTACTATGACATACATCTTGAAGCAAACAAAGAATTTTCTATAGATACAAAAAATGATGCTTCAATTATGCTTTTTACTCTAGTTGGTAACATCTATGTAAATGATAAATTTGTAGAAGAAAAAACAGCTGTAAAATTAACTAATGGCGATATCTTGAGAATTAAAAATGGCGACAAAAAAGCTCAAGTGTTATTTATGAGTTCTGTTAAACTTAGTGAGCCTGTAGCCTGGGCTGGACCAATTGTAATGAATACTCAAGAAGAGTTAAGAGAAGCCTTTAATGATCTTCAAAACGATACTTTTATAAAAGAAAATATAGATTATTAATATAGTTAAAATAATTGATTCCCCTATTTTAAATTAATAGGGGTAAATAAAAAGGAACTAGACAATGGAACAAATAGTTAAAAAATACGAAAAAGATGGTTTAACAGTTTATTGGAAACCAAATACCTGTACTCACGCAGGTAAATGCGTTAAAGGCTCTCCAAAAGTTTTTGATGTAAATAGAAGACCATGGGTAAAACTTGATGAAGATAGCATAGAACACATTATGGAAGTAATTGATAGATGTCCATCTGGTGCACTAAGTTATGAAAAAAAGTAAATAAAATGATAAAAATCATATATGAACCTGACAAGAAAAGAGTAGTTGCATATGATGGAGATAAAAATATAGGTGAAAGTACATATTCTAAATCTGATAATATATGGATAATAGATCATACCTTTGTCAAAGATAGCTACACAGGACAAGGCATAGCAGGAAAACTTGTAGCCTTAATAGTTCAAGAAGCCAGAAAAAATGGGGTTAAAATAATTCCACTATGTCCATTTGCAAAAAGTGAATTTGATAAAAATCCAAACTACTCAGATTTACTATAAGCTCTTATAGTTTTATTTAATCTATTTTAAACTAAACCATTTTAATATTACAATGTTTTAGTCTTATTCATACCAAAAAATTAATTATTAAATTGCAAATTTATCATCTTAATCTTACTAAACATAGCTTTAAAAAGTATTCTATAAAACATCTATGTATTTCCGCCTAAATAGGCGGAAATAATTTTTAATAGTATTTTGAAAGATAGTTTGTATCAAAATTATTGTCTCGAAAATCCTTATTTTCCATCATATTTATATGAAAATTTCTTGTTGTTTTTATTCCTTGTATAGTTAGTTGGTGAAGCGCAACATTCATTTTTGAGATCGCTTTTTCTCTAGTGCTTGCATGAACAATAAGCTTTCCTATCATACTATCATAAAATGGAGGAATTGTATATCCTTGGAAAATATGGCTATCCATTCTAACGCTACGTCCTCCAGGGGCAATATATTTCGTGATTGTTCCCGGGCTTGGCACAAAGCTTTTTGGATCTTCAGCTGTAATTCTACATTCAATTGAATGACCTCTTAAAATAACCTCATCTTGCGAAGGTAGCTTTTCACCTTGAGCTACTCTTATCATAAGTTCAACTATATCAAGACCACTTACCATTTCACTAACACAGTGTTCAACTTGCAATCTTGTATTCATCTCTATAAAATAAAACTCTTTTGTGGTGCTATCATATAAAAATTCAAAAGTTCCAGCACCAGTATATCCTATAGACTTTGTGGCTTTTACTGCACTTTCTTGGAGTTTTTTTCTTGCAACTTCATCAAGAACTACAGCAGGACTCTCTTCTATTAACTTTTGATGTCGTCTTTGCATAGAGCAATCTCTTTCTCCTATGTGTATGACGTTGCCAAAATTATCACCAATGATTTGAACTTCTATGTGTCTTGGATTTTGAATATATTTTTCCATATACATAGTTCCATCACCAAAAGCAGATACTGCTTCACTCTCGGCAGACCAAAAGTTTTTTTCTAAATCCTCTTCTTTATGAACTACTCTCATACCACGACCACCACCACCAGCTGCTGCTTTTATAATGACAGGATATCCTATCTCTTTAGCCAATTTTTTGGCTGTGTCAGCATCTTTTACAGCTCCATCACTTCCAGGAACTACTGGAACTCCTGCTCTTTTCATAAAGCTTTTTGCCTTACTCTTATCACTCATTAAACTCATAGCAGAAACATCAGGTCCAATAAATTTAACACCCTCTTTTTCACAAATTTCAACAAAAGTTTGGTTTTCACTTAAAAAACCATATCCTGGGAAAATAGCATCAGCTTCACTGATTTGAGCTGCTGCCATAATTGCAGGTATATTTAAATAACTATCACTACTTCTTGGTGGACCTATACATATACTAGCATCTGCATATTTTACATACAAAGCATCTTTATCAGCAGTAGAATAGACAACGATTGCCTCTTTTCCCATCTCCTGGATAGTTCTAAGTGCTCTTAGAGCAATTTCACCACGATTTGCTATTAAAACTCGTTTTATTTCCATTATATTTTCTCCACCTCAAATAAAGGTGTTCCATATTCAACCGGCTGTCCATCTTCAACTAATGATTTTACAATCTTGCAATCAAACTCAGCCTCAATCTCATTCATTATTTTCATAGCTTCAATAATTCCTATAACCTCACCTTTTCTAACGCTTTGTCCAATTTTTACAAATGGAGTTGCTCCTGGTGTTGGTGCCACATAATAGGTGCCGACCATCGGTGCATCTATGGTATCTGTTTTAGTATTTGATGAAAGCATAGTATCATTTACAACAAAATTAATTGGTGTTGTTGTTTGATTTTTTGGGGCTGTGCATTGTTGCTCTAAAGCTTCTGCTTTATCTTCACTATGTTTTTTTAATTCTATTTCAAAATCCCCCTCTTTTATTCTAAGACGCCCTATTCCAACTTTTTCAAAAAATTCCATAAGATTTTTTATATCTTCTAATTTTTTCATTCTCCACTCCGGTTAAAAATTTTATACTATTTTAATATTATCAAAAGTTTATAAACTTTGCTAAAACAACTTATTTTTAAATTTAGTAAAATAACAAGTTTTTATTATTATACACTACTATTTCTAAAAAAATAATATATAAATTTAGCACGATTTAAAATCAACATATTTAAAAACTACTTTATTTTACCTAATATATTGATATTATCAGTATAATTATTAAAACAAAAATTTATGCATATTTATTATATAAATATTCCATTTATAATTTCAATATTTTGCTTATAGATATAATATTTTGTGTTATAATATTTATCAAAAAAATAGGAGGAATAGTTTTGAATAAAGAAGAATTTATTTTATTTCAATGGAAAGAAGCGCAAGAATCTCTAAACAAATTTATGCCTATGATGGCTGAAGAGCAAATGAATGCTTCTAGAACTAGTATAATAAATCCATTGCCTGAGGAGAAAAAAGAAAAGATAAAAAGTATACCTTTTCAAGAAGAACCTAGATCAGCAAATGATGTTATGGATGATTTAAAAGAGCTAGTTTACAAATATAGAACTATGCAAAACAATCCAAGATTTTTTTCTTTTATACCCTTAGCACTATCGCCGATATCTGTTGTAGGAGAAGCAATTAATGCTTTTTATTCACCATATGGAGGAAGCCATACTTTAAGTCAAGGAATGGCAGTTGCTGAGAAAAGGCTTATAAACTGGCTAGGCGAACAAGTTGGATATCCTGTAAAAGAGCTTGGTGGATTATTTGTTTCAGGTGGCTCTATGGCAAATTTAACAGCCTCTATAGTTGCTAGAGATGAAAAACTAAAAGACAATGAATTTTACAAAGGAACTGTTTACATCTCGGATCAAACCCATTCATCCGTTGCAAAAGGGATACGAGTTATGGGAATTCCTAGAGCAAATATTAAAAAAGTAAAGACAAATAGATATTTTCAAATGATTCCAGAAGAGCTAGAAAAACAAATTCAAGAAGACAAAGAAGCGGGTTATATTCCGTTTTTAATAGTTGGTTCTTGTGGAACTACAAATACAGGCTCAATTGATCCGCTACACAAATTAGCAGACATTAGCGAAAAATACAATACTTGGCTTCATATAGATGGTGCTTATGGTGCTAGTGCTTTACTATCTTCTTACCGTGAATTATTAGACGGCATTGAACGCAGTGATTCTATAAGTTGGGATGGTCATAAGTGGTTATTTCAGTCTTATGGATGTGCGGTTGTGATATGCAAAGACCGTCAAGCTATGGCAAGAACTTTTAATTCCAATCCTGAATATTTGACAGATATAAAATCAGACGATTCAAATATAAATTTTTGGGATATGGGAATTGAATTAACCGCTCCAGCAAGAGGCATGCGTTTATGGTATACCTTACAAAGAGTCGGCTTAAAAGAGATGAGACGAGCAATTGATAAAGGTTTTGAAAATGCAAAATACTTTGAAGAGCTATTTAAAAAAGAAGCATATTTTGAAATAGTATCGCCTGCTCAGTTAAGCACTGTAAACATAAGATATTTTGATAACAACCATAGCGAAGAAGAGCTAAACCAAATAAATAAAAAACTATCTGAAATGGCTACAAAACGCAATAAGGCAATATACTATACAACTATGCTTAATGAAAAAATTGTTTTAAGATTTTGCACAATTAATCCTTTGTTAACCAAAAAGGATGTTAAAGAAGTTGTCGAAGAAATTAAAAATGATATTGTATCCCTTGGGCTAATTAAATAAACAACCATTGCAAAGACCCTAAATTTATGCAATTGAAGGTCTTTGCAAAATCAAAATTTCATATATAAAAATTTGTATTTTACTTTATTATAAAACTTTAAAATATTAGTTATAATTTTATGATGAATATATTAAATTATTTTTCTTTTTCTAAT
Source organism: Campylobacter blaseri (assembly GCF_013201895.1). Classification (NCBI taxonomy): domain Bacteria; kingdom Pseudomonadati; phylum Campylobacterota; class Epsilonproteobacteria; order Campylobacterales; family Campylobacteraceae; genus Campylobacter; species Campylobacter blaseri. The sequence goes on from NZ_CP053841.1 coordinate 1,708,266, forward strand.
CTGATTGTTTCATTGAGTTATTTAGCTCTTTTTCAGCTTTATCTAATTTTTCTTTAACTTTTTTACATCTTTATTATCTCTTATAGATATTTGGTATTTTTTACTTGCTTTATCCAACTCTTTAAAGCTTTATCTCTTTTTATTTCTAAATTTGTTTTAAGTTCATTTTATTTTGCATTTTAGGCTTAACATATCTATTTTCATTCGCACCAGCTATACTTTTTAAACCATCACTACTATAATCGTTTCTTAGCTCATCGCATATTTTTCTGCTTGATTTTTACACATTATCATTTCACATTTTCCAATATTTAAACTAGCTTCAGATTTTCCTTCATAATATTCATTAACTTTATAACAGTTTATTTGTCTAAAATCAATAATTTTATCAAATTCCATTCTACCAGTTTACACTATTTATAATTTGTTTCTCTTTTAAATTTTTCACATTTGTCAATAATTTTTCTATCTTCATCATTCATTGATAAAACATCAATATCTCTTACTTTTTTTGACACAACTCTAAAGTTAGATTTTCATCAGCATATAAATTTACCTATTATTAATATTGCTATTAACAAAAACTTTTTCATGATTAATATTTTTTTGTTTTTAATATTACATTATAAATTTATAAGTCGTTTGAAATTCGTATAAATATTTTAATTTTAATATAAATAACATTCAAAAATTTGAAAATGCTAAAATTGCATTTTTTAAATCTTCTTTATCTGGATGAGTTTCTGCTTTTTTCCATCTTGCTCTTCTTTCATCAGTGATTTTATGAACAGCTTTATCTCCCATTTTAATTGCCATATTTTTCATTATCTCTATAACCTCAGGATCAATTGCCCCTTGACAGCAAAAAAGGTGAGTAACATTGTTACCTAAAATAGTAAAATACTCTTTTGATTTTTCTAAACACTCTTTTGCATGCTCGCTATTTGGCTCAACTCCTGATGTAAAAAATATACCTAAAGTTTTATTTTTAATGTTTTCAGCTTTTTTCTTAGTTTTTGTATCCATAAAACCCTTGTCAACCCAAAAACCAAAAATAATTTTTTCATAATCATCAAAATCTCTTACATCATCTATATTTATAAGCTCATAATCTAAACTTTGCGCTATAGCTTCTGCAACTTTTTTTGTATTTCCTGTTTTTGATGAATAAATAACTACATTTTTCATTTTAATTTCCTTTTGTTTTTGTTTGCTCATATCTGGAATTTTACTATGTAAATTCTGTTCATCAGTATAATGATGTGGCATACGCATCATATTTTCATTCATTTTCTTAGCTTTTTCTAACATATTTGGTGACATTTTATTAGTAACTTCTGAATTTTTCATATGATGGTGTAGCATAGGTATAATATTCATATCAATATGTTTTATAAAATCTTTTTTTACTATTTTTGCAACTTCAACTGCTATCGTATTTCCCCAAAATATTCCATCTAAAGTGAAATTTATAGAGCCATTATTTATATAGACATATTTTTCAGCCTCTAATTTTTTAAAAAAGTTCATTAGCTCACCAAAAGTTTCACCACTTAAATAGCTTTTCACTTTCTCAAGGCTTATTTTATCATATTGAAACAAATTACAAAGTCGCTCAAATTCTATCTCAAATTTTGGAACTTTCGTAACTATTTGCATTCCCATTTTAGGCATAAACATTGAATACTCTGCAATTCTCCCACCTGCACCAACTCCAATAGGTAAAATATCAACACCTTTATGGCTTAAAGTTATATATTTATATTTATCTCTTTTTGGTTGCAATATTTTTGTGTATTCTAAAAACTCAAACCTTTTATCTTTTAGCAAATCCTCTACAAAAGCATTATGAAGTTTTTTATCTTGTTCTAGATTATAGTATTTTTCGTCAAGCTCCTTACTAAGTTTTGAACCTGTAAAATACATCAAAGAGTAAAAGCTAACACTATCAATATTAAGCTCTTTAATTGTTTTAGAGTCATATAAAATATCTTTTATGTTCTGATTTGGATAATTGTATATAATATCAATACATAAATTTCCACTAAAACGCTCTTTGATTTTCTCTATCTTGTTAATAGCCTGTTTTGCAGTTCCAACTCTGTTTAAAAACTTTCTTCCCTTATCATCAAAGCTTTGAATTCCAATACTATAACGATTTACACCCAAATTTGTCATCAAATTTATTTTGCTCATAGATAAATTATGCAAAGTAGTTTCGAAGCTGTACTCAACCTCTTTTGAGATATTAAAAGATGCGTTTATCTTGTTTAAAATTTTCTCTAAATGTTTTTCTTTAAAAACAGTTGGCGTTCCACCACCAAAATATATACTTTTAATGCTTTTTTGTTGTATATATGGATAATCTTTATATTTATCAATTTGTGAGATTAAAAAATTACAATAATTATCAAGCTCATCTTCTAGTTTTGTTCTATTCATAGAGCAAAATGAACAGATATTGTCACAATATGGAATATGAAAATATATAACCATATTTTTATCTTTTGGTTTTTTTTGTAAAAACCTATCTAACTCATTAAAACTACTCATAATTGGTGGGTTTAATCTTTCCCTATGATGATTTTTTATTCTTTCTTTAAACATATTTTATATCTTTTTTAAAATCTATTTAATAAACTCGCTATAAATTTTTTCTATCTCGTTAATAATTCTAGGTGTTCCTCTTAATAATGAAGAGCCATTAATTATAAAAATTTTATTGTTTTTTACTGCATTTGTATGCCTTAAAATAGGATATTGTTTCAAAAAATCATCAACATTGCCATTGCTTACAACTAACATAAAATCAGGATTTTCCTCTAATAAATATTCAGGCGAAACAATTGGATTGCTACCTTTTAATTTTGAAGCAATATTTTTAATTCCCATAATTTTAAATATACTATCTGGTAATGTATCTTTTCCAAAACTAAGCAAATTAGTTGCTGAATAAAAAAATAGTGCTTTTTTGTCTTTCAATTTATCAAATTTAAGTGCATTTATTCTATTTTGAAAATCATCTATAATTTTTTTACTCTCTTTTTCTTTTACAACAAATTTTCCTATTTTAATTATATTCTTATAAATATCATCTATGCTATTTGCTTGTATCATTTCATGTTTAATGTTAAATCTATCTAAATCATTTATGATAGAGCTTGAGTGATAACTAACCAAAACCAAATCAGGATTTATTTCTACAATTTTTTCTAAATTTGGTTTAATATAGGTTCCAATACTTGCTAGTTTTGCTACCTCTTCTTGTGGCCAAATATCACTACTTTGTGTTTTTGCAATGGCTGCAATACTATCTTGTGCTTCAAGCATAAAAATTATCTCGATACTTGATGGCTCAAGAATCACGATATTCTTTGCAAAAAGTGCATTTATAGATAAAATTAAACTAAAAATTATTTTTTTCATATTTTTCCCTCATATTTAAAATTTATATTCAAAATCAATTTTGAAATTTCTGCCCGGTGAGTAGAATCTAGCCAAACCCTCACCTGTATCTTGATCTATTAAATTTGTTGTTCCAAAAGGTCTTATAGATCTTGCTGATTCCCAAGTTAGATATTTTTTATCAGTTATATTATATATACCGCCTCTAATAGTTAAGTTTTTAATAGGCTTTATATAACCTATAAGATCAACTACAGTATAATCATCACTTCTATATTTCATAGTAGTGTCAGTTTCACCTTGTTCTTTCCAAAACATATTATATGTATCTTTAGCTTTTTTCTTAGCAACGCTAGTCATATATAAATCGATTCCATATTTATTTAAAGGATCATTATATCCTAAGTTATACACAGATTTCATAGGATTTATAGCATTCATAGGCATATCAATTTTATCTTTAACAGTTCCTTTTTGCTTAGTTAGTTTATAGCCAATATGAAATCCATCTAAAATATTGGTTAAAGCACCTAAATTAAGTTTTGACTCAATTTCAATACCCTCTACTTTTGCATTATCTCTATTAAAATTTGCATATTTATAATAATCAACCCTAGAACCACCTGCCCATTCTACATTTTTAGCCCCTAAAAAGACTAAGTCTATAAAGTTATCATAATCAGTTCTAAAAGCATTTATACTAAAATATCCATAATTTTCATTATGAAGAGTAAAAGATATCTCTTTTGTTTTTGAAGTTTCAGCTTCTAATGTAGGGTTTGGTATAATGGTAAAATCTGGATGTTGAAAAGTAAAATACAACTCATCAGAAGTTGGTGCCCTAAAGCCTTTTGAGTATTTAAGTTGAATCTTTAAATAATCTAGTGGATCTAAATTTAACCCTAGTTCATAAGAGTGGCTATTATACTTTTTAGGTTTTGATATAAAATCTATATTTTGTCTAATATTTTCTGCAATTTGCTTATCATTTGGTGGATAGTAATGTCCTGGATTCCACCAAATTTCCTCTCCTTTTGGCATAGGTATAAAAAGCCCTTTTACAGTATCATCTGGAATTTTTGGAGATTTACCATGTTCATATTTAGTTCTATATCTTAATATATCATATCTATATCCTAAATCAAAACTAATTTTATCATTTATATAAAGTTCATCATAAAAATATAGTGCAGTGTTTTTAATCTCCACTGGAATTAAAAAAGAAAATTCTGGATCTATTTTAGGGTTTAAATATGAATTTTTAACATTTTCTATTTGATTTGGCTTATTCCACGGAGTATTTCCTTCGAGTATATATTTTCCCCACCACTTTGCATTTGCACCATCATAGCCTTGTCTATTTACCATACTTTTTTCAGTTTTACTATAAAGTCCTCCATACTCCAAATAATGGTCTAGATTAAAAGTTGTAAAAGATTTTGTTAAATCTAGATTAATCTGCTTAGTATCTGTGTTTAAATCCCTGTCTTTCCAATCCCTTTCAAGATATCCTTTTGAATTTGGAAGCATTAAAAGCCACCCATACTCATCTGGAATTGACCTATATGTTTTTCCATTAACTGCCCATGTAGCCTCTCTATCTAATTTAAATTTTTTATGTACAATGGTCTTTCCTGTCGTATCATAGCCCGTCTTATATCCTTCTATCTCTTTTGAACAATCAAACACAGAACAATCAAACCACAACTGATTTAATCTTTTTGATGTTAAATCAGCATTGCTAAATAGAATTTTATTTCCTTTACTATCTACATATAGTTCTTTTCCTTCGCTATTTAACTCCGCCTTGTACTTACCGCCATATTTATCTACTAGTTGTCCATTTTTAAGATCTATTCCCTCTTTATTGGATACCTCTATGCAATTATTTCCACGACAATTTTCATCAGTTTTAGCTTTTGTTTTTATTTTTTGATTTGAAAAAGTAAGTTTTAGAGTATCCCAAAAAGGTGTAATATCATAATTTTCATATGTTAAAAAGTTATTTTTTCTCTCTACTTTGTCATCTGTATATCTTTTTCCAAGTTCTTGAAATGAATTTCCCCATCTAGTCAAGGTTAATGTATATGAGTAATCATTCCCTTGTGAATTTTTCTCATACATATCGGTTCCAATTGTAAAACGGTGATTTTCTGATGGATTAAAAGAAACTTTAACCAATGTGCTATCATAACTTATATTATATGGATCTGCTTTTTCTCTTTTTTTACCAACTATACTATCATCATACCCTTTATACCCATAGTTTTTAGTCTCATGACCATCTCTTTTTGCTTTAACAAATAAAAAGTCAAAATATTTCACTTTAGCAGCAAGTGTTGTAGAAAATAATTTTTGAGAATTTGCACTAGAATAACCACTTTTAACACTAAAAAACCAATCTTTTTCAAGTAGATAATCTCTAGCATCTTTGGTTTCAAATATAACAGAACCACCAAGTGAGCCATTTCCTGTTTTAACAGAATTTGAACCTTTTTGGAAAGTAACTTGTTTTAAAGTTTCCATTTCAACACCATTTTGAACATTGTTAAAATTTCCATATCCCATAAACAACTCTTTAAAACTCTGAGAAGAGAGTGTTTGAGCTTGATGTAAACCATCTATTACAGTAGCAACTCTGTTCTCCTCTGCCCCTCTTATATTATAACCACTACTTCCAAATCTGCCATCTCCTTCAACAATACTTATACCTGTTTCATACCTGACTAAATCTTTTGAACTAGATACCTGTTCTTTGCTAAGTTTTTTAGAGGATTTTATATTTTTACCAACTTTTTTGTATGCTAAATTATCTTCTTCGCTTGCAGTTACAGTAACTTGATTTAATGAAATCTCTTTTGCATTTAATAAAAAATTAGAAACACTAACTACAAATATCAGATAAAAATATCTTTTCATAAAATCCCTTAATTAATTTGTATTATCTTTTAATTAGCTATCACTACAGGTCTGTTTTTATGGTTAATTATTTCGCAATCTAAATCATAAATTTCTTTTAAAATTTCTTTATTAAATAGTTTATTTGGTTCTCCAAAATACTTTATTTTACCATTTTTAACCATAGCAACTTTATCGCATATTAATGATGCTAAATTCAAGTCATGCAATACTAAAACACATTTTATATTGCTATTTTTTGCAAGATTTCTACAAAATTTTAAAATTTGCACACTAAAATTTAAATCTAATGCTGATGTTGGCTCATCTAGCAAAAGAAATTCTGGATTACTCACTAAAGCCCTTGCTAAGATAACTCTTTGAAACTCGCCACCACTTAATGAGTTAGCAATTCTTTTTTTAAACTTATTTAAATCAAGCTTAGTTATAATCTCATCTACTGCCTTTAGGTCATCAATGCTATATCCGCTAAATGCATTTTTCATATGAGAATATCTTCCCATTAGTATTATTTCTTCCACTAAAAGCGGCATAGAAAGTGCTGATTTTTGCGGAACAAACCCTATGATTTTACTGAGCTCTTTTAAGGAATATTCATCAATCTTTTTATTTTCTAATTTTATAATCCCACTACTTGGTTTATAAATTTGAAGTATATTTTTTAAAATTGTACTTTTTCCACAACCATTTGGTCCTAAAATTCCAACTATCTCACCACTTTTAACACCAAAACTTATATCTTTTAAAATTACTTTTTCACCAAATTTAAATGATAAGTTATCAACTTTTAAGCTCAAAAGACACCTCTTTTAGACTTTAGTGCCAAATATAGAAAAAATGGTGCGCCAAAAAATGCCGTAATCACTCCAATAGGAATCTCTGTTGGACTTAATATACTCTTACCTATATCATCACATATTAGCAAAAAAATCCCACCAAAAACCGAAGATAAAGGTATTAAAATTGCATTATTAGATGTTCTTAAAAACATTCTTAAAGTATGAGGTATAATTAAACCAACAAAGCCTATCATTCCAGTAAAAGCAACAGAAAAACTAACAGAGAGTGCTGACACAACCAATAGTCTTTTTTTAATTTTTTCTACATCTACCCCAAGACTTTTTGCCTCTTCATCTCCGCTTAAAATTATATTTAACTCATCTCTTTTAATATAAAAATAAAATATTGTAAAAATTAATGGCACTATAAGCATTGCTATCTTATTCCAAGAAGCGCCACCTAAATAACCCATCATCCAAGCAACTATTTTAAAACTCTCTTCGCCTATTAAATACGTTGCAAAAGAGGTAAATGCTCCTAAAAAAGATGAAAAAGCTATCCCCGTTATTAAAAGAGTTGCTATGTTATTTGCCTTTTTATATATTACAAATATCAAAAAAGAAAGTCCAGCAGAAGCTATAAAAGCAAATAAACCATAAAAAATATCTGGTAATTTTAAAAAATATGCTATAACTGCACCAAATGTAGCACTTGAAGCAATCCCTATAATATAAGGATCAGCTAATGGATTTAAAAAAACACTCTGTGTTACAACTCCACTACTTGCTAATAGCATTCCTATTAAAAATGCCATTATTACTCTAGGGATACGAATCTCTAATAAAATAATGCTTTTAGCGTTTTTTACATCTCCATTAAGTAGATTTATAATATCGGAAAATCCAATATCAGCACCACCTAAAAATAATGATAAAAACATCAAAAATATACTAATTATTATTAATAAAAACAGATAATATTTTTTCATTTATACTTCAATACTGATTTTTTAATAAAAAATATCTTTACCACTCTCAACAACTCCTCAAAAGAAATTACCTTGCTTACCAAAAATTCTAAAATTAATATCAATTTTAATTTTTGATATCATTAATTTAAAAACTATCTTACCTACTTATTTATTAAAGTTTTATTAATGTTTATTAAACTGTTTATTTATATAATGATAATTATTTTAAATATAATTTAATGATATTTCTAGTAATATTAAAAACTAATTTTAAAAGGCTATATATGAAAGATTTAAAGCAAAAAGTTGATGAGTTGTTTCAAGATAAGAAAATGTCTGTTTATGAGGCTTCTAAAATACTTCAAGTTAGTGAATTTGATATTTTAAATTTAAAAGATGAGAATGAATTTAAGCTAGTAAGTGGAGATAAATTTTTAGAGATTATAGAGGATTTAGGCTCTTGGGGTGAGGTTGTATTTATCAAAAATACCCCCGAATTTATAATAGAAATAAAGCTCAAAATTGACACACCAAAACAAGCAAGAGGTTTTTATAATTTTAATGGAAATAGCGGATTTTTAGGTGGGCACTTAAAAGAAGATGCTATTGCAAATATAGGTTTTGTTAGCACAAAATTTATGGGTTTTCTTGGTCATAGTTTGCATTTTTATGATAAAAACAATAATTCTATTTTTAAAATATTTGTTAGCCGTGATGAAAAAATGCAACTAAACAAAACTCAAGAAGAGAAATTTTTTAGACTAAAAAATAGGTTCTAGCCATGAAAACAAGCTATTTTATCTCCAGGTAGCTTGTTTTATAAGTTCTAATTTTCCATTTTTTATCTTATAAACCTTGTCACTTTTATCAAAATATTTATCGTCGTGACTTATGGCAAAGATAGAAATTCCTTTCTCTTTTAATAAATTTAAAATTTCATTATAAAAGTATTTTCTAAACTCAGGATCTTGGTCAGCTGCAAATTCATCCATCATTAAAAAATCTCTTTTTTCAAGTAAAGCTTGGATTAAAGCCACTCTTTTTCTTTGACCTAATGAGAGATTTATACTTGAAAAATGCAGTTTTTCATTTTTCAAAATAACCTTTACTTTATCTTTCATCTTTAAAATTTCAATCCAATAATTAATACTCTTTTCATTACTATTTAATATCTCTTTAAAAAGATAAAAGTCACTAAATACAACACTAATACTATTTTGAAATTCTTTTATATTTTTTTCATCTAATATTTCATTATCTATGTAAATTTCTCCACTATCAGCCCTTAAAAGACCGCAAAGTATTAAAAAAAGAGTTGATTTACCGCTTCCATTTTTACCTATTAAAAAAATGCTTTCACCTTTTTTGATTTTAAGATTTACTCTATCTAAAACTAAATTCTCACCATATGAAAAAGATATATCTCTAAGCTCTATCTCACTCCACTTAATAGCCTGAGAGCTTTTGCTAAAATCAATCTTATCAAAAGAAATTAATTTTAACTCCTTTACTTTTTTTATAGAGATAATAGCCAAAACAACTGATGGTATAGAAAAAATACTCATCATAAAAGGAGCTCTTAAAAACATCATAGATATAGCCATAGTTGCTGCTGTTTTTAAATCACTAATCCCTAAACCAAGAGCTAAATATATAATCATACCTATGCCACCTAGCATCATATTGTTTAAATAATTGCCTGATAAATTTCCATAAATTTCAGCTTTTGAGCTTGTGAGTTTTTGTTCATTTGCATTTTGATAAAAGGTATTTAAAAAACTATTAGCTCTTTTTTCATTCAAGCTAAGCTCTTTAAATCCTTCAAGTAGAACTTCATAATCATTATATAAAATATCCTCATTTTCTCTTGCTTTTTTATATTCTAAATGTGCTTTTTTAATAAAATAAAAAGCGCCAATTGTAATCAAACAAAACCAGATAAATATAAAAACAAAAAGCTCTTTTGAAAGATAAAAAAAGTAAAAAAATGAAATAAAAACAAACAAAGAGCCTTGCAGTGTATCACTAAGTCGCATAAAGCCGTTTGAAATATTTGTTATATCTTTTGATAAAGAGGCTAGAATTTTTGATTTTTTGTTGATTATTATAGTTTGTAAATCGCTATTTAAAATACGAAGGACAAATTTTGTTCTAAGCTCATAGATTATATTGTTATTTATATTAGCGACTAAAACTCTCATCAAAAGGGTATATGAAAAAAATAAAATTAAAATAAGCATAAAGTATATCAAAACCATGTAGTCAGGGCTTTGCAGAGTCATAATATATCTATTTATAAAAAACAATATCAAAATTCCAATTCCACTATAAATAGCAGATAGTAAAAATATAATAATCAATTTATATATATAATTTTTTTGCATTATAATTTTCCTTTTGAAAATTATAACATTAATTTTTATTTTTCAAATACTCTTTTATGTTATATAATATTGGTATATTAATCACTATATATTTATCATCTCCTAATATACTTTTTGGCGGAGCAGGAAGCGGAGATGCTTCATCAAAAATTTGAATAGAGGCTCTATTTAAAGAACTATGTTTGGCTTGTTTTTTTACATTTTTATCAATCACATATCCGCTTTTATCTATTTTTATTTGAACATATACTGTGCCTTCTTGTTTTTTAAATAAAGCACTTTTTGGATACTTCTTATACTTGTTTATATGTGCAAAAACTTTACCCTGCCAACTACTGATTTGTTGTTTACTCACACCTTCTTGATAAGAAGAAACTTTTTTTCCATTATCTTTGATAGGAGCACTAGAGATTTGATATTTTTCACTTGAGTTTAAATTTGAATTAACTTTTACTAGTTTTTTCTTTTGTTTTTTTGTCTCTTTTTTATTGTGTTCTTTACTGTCTTTTATCTTATTTTGCTTACTAACTTCTATATCACTATGTATATCATTAAATCCATCTAAATTTGAATTTGGCTCTATTGGTTTTAAAATTTCATCTTCAATTTTAGGTTCATCTAAAGTATTTTCGGTATTAATTGATGGCACGCTAGTATCTTTTAAAATACCTACTGGAAGCTCTGAAATAATCATTATTGATTCAAATTCTGAGTGTTCCCCTAAAGAACCACTAAAGGTTTCACTTTTTATAGGTTTATGAAAAATAAAAATCAATACAATTAAATGAAGTAAAACAGAACTTAATAACGATAAAAACAGATTTTTATTAGTTGTCATTCTTAATCTCGGCAGATAATGCTATTTTTAAATATCCAATTTTTTTTATTTTTGTTATTATCTTCATTAAAAATTCATAATTAACATCTTTATCCACATAAAAAAATATCACTTCATCTTTAGAGTTATTAGTCTGTTTTAATAAAATATCTTCTATATTTTCAAGTTCAACATTGATGTCATTAACTTTTAACAATCTATTTTTATCAATTGAAAGTATAGTTGGTTTTTTATTACTTTGTTTTACATCATCTTGAGCCACTTTTGGAAGCTCTACATCAATAGATGTAGTTACCAATGGTATTGTTACAATAAAAGCTATTAATAAAACCAACATAACATCAATAAATGGAGTTATATTTATATCACTTATTTCTTCTTCATCTTCAACTTTTATCATAATTTTCCTTGTTTAAATTCCTATGGGCTATAACAAAAAGAGTAGTTGATATTTTTGATAATTCATTAGCAAATTTAACGCTTCTTCTGCTTAAATAATTATAAAATAAAACAGCTGGAATTGCCACGCCAAGTCCAAGTGCTGTTGTAAATAGTGCCTGTGCAATTCCTGGTGCAACTACACTCAAATTTGGATTACTTATACTAGCTATGGCTATAAATGAGTTCATTATTCCCCAAACTGTTCCAAATAAACCTAAAAATGTAGCACTAGAACCTATTGTGGCAAGAATTGGTGTATAAGATTTACAATTTGCTAAAAATGATAAATTATTTGATTCAATTCTATATCTTATTCTATCTATTGTGTCTTTAGAATAATTCTTTGATTTATTTGTTTCATCTTTTATCTCTTCTATAAGTATTTTTACAAAACTATTTTTATGGAAATTTATATTTTTATTTAAATTTACTATTTTTGACACTATTTCTCTGTCTTTATTTAAAATATGAAACACAACATAGTAATGAATCGTTTTCCCTATTAAAACACTCCAAGTGAGAATTGAAAAAATTACTAAAATATAAATAATTATTTTAGTAACAAAATCTGATTGCTTATAAAATGAATATATTGATAACTCTAGTTTTTTATCCGAATTTACTTGAATATCTTTTTCATTAGCTGTAAAATTTTGCTCAGTAAAATTACTATAAGATAGATTAGTGGTAGAGTCTCCTTCTACCACTAAAGCAAACGATACATTAAAAAATAAAATTAAACTTAACAATGTTTTCATATTAATACCTATACTCAAAACTAGCTAAAAATGTTCTTCCTCTTGCTTTATTTGAAAAAATATATAACTCATTCCAATTACTATCATATTGTTCTTGGTTTCCTTGAGTTGAAAAAGCATTTAAAGCATCCACATAATCTTTATCAAATACATTTTGAACTTCAAATTTCAGATTAAAATTATCGCTGTATTTATAGGTGGCATATAAATCATATATAGTAGGTATATTTGGCAAATCTTGCTCTTTTCTTGATGCAAACAAATCATTTGGATCATCTGTTGGCTCTCTTCCTAAATCATAATCATTTGGATGTATTCTTTTGGCTTTTCCTGTGTATTTTATAATTGCACCTAAAGTTAATTTCTCGTTAAATAGCCTTGTTCCTACATTTATAGTAGCATAGTCTTCTGGGAGTTTTGCTATCTTTCCATATCCAAACATATCACCTCCGTATGTTTCATTTGTAGGAGCATCTGACTTTTCGTGAGAATAACTAGCATTCACAAAAAAACTGCCCATATCATAACTAAGTTCAGCCTCAACCCCTTTAAGAGTTACAGTGTTTGCTGAGTTTAAATGCAGTGTAAATTTATCTGTTGTATAAAAGCTTTTATTATAAATATAATCATCAACTTTTGTCTTATAATAAAGCACTTTAAATCCAAAGCTATCATTATCGCTTAATAATCCATGTTTGAAGCTATTAAACCCTATCTGCCAAGTTTTAGCAACTTCTGGTTTTAAAAAAGGGTTTACACTATTTCCATAATTGCTACCAAAAAACATCTCTTGAATATTTGGGGCTCTTGTTGTCTTTGAATAAGTTATAAAAGGAGAAAACAAATCGTGTAATTGTGCTGATAAAATTGTTGAATAGTTAAAATTTGTATCACTTTTTTTAATATCAGTTGCTGCCTTAGGAAAGCAATTAGTATTAACATCACACTCTGGCTTAAAGCCACTTAACTCCCAATTTGTTAAACTAAAATTTGTAGCTATTGATAATATATCATATTCAAAATTTGTATCCAAATAAAGTGTTTTAATCTTTTGCTTACCCTTTGGCTGAAATGGTGTAGCATATGCACCAGGAGTATTTTCATAATCAATTGAATTGGTATATTTATTATCTATATAATTAACTCCTGGCTTTAATGTTAAAAAAATATTATTCATAAAATCAAATTTAAGTTCATTACTAATATCAATAGTTAATGCCTTATTTTTAGCACTAAGTCCATTTGTTATATCACTTCTTGAAAAAATTGTTGCATTTTTATTGTATTTTTGTGTGCCTTTGTTATAGGCAATTAAAAAGTCTAAATTTATAAGTTCAGATATAGGGTTGTAATTTAAATCAAATTGATAGGTATCATGATTAATTTTTCTACCAGCTAGTTCATTGTCATATTTTCTGTAACTAAGAATAGATTTTATATCATCGTTTGAATTTAATTCAAATTTAAAAATATAACTATTAGGTTTTTGGGTAAGCTCTTTAGGGTTAAAAGGACTTACATCTATATATTTCTTATTCCAATCAGACTCTGGCATAGCAGGATCAAATGTTTCATTTAAAATCTTCTTATCCTCTATGTTGTCACCGCCACCAGTTTTATAATTTTGTTTAAGCTTTTTACCAGCATATCCAAACAAAGCACCTACATTATATCCATTATTAAGCTCAGTTTTAGCAGCAACAGAACCCATATAATTTGGTCCAACTTTATTTGTGCCATATCCAAATCTACCTAAAAAACCAAACGTATTACCATCTCTTACAATATCATCAACACCAATTGTCTTAAAATTTGCACTACCCATAAGTCCGCTACTGCCACTATGAAAACTACCTTTTTCAACGTCAACAGATACTAAAAAATTCTTATCAATAGGTGCTCCAAAGCTTGAATTCCCCAGCGTTCCTTCTCCTGTATGAAACTTACCATTATCAGCTGAAGTTCCAAAAAAAGTTTGAGTAACACCATCTATCATAGTATTAACTCTTCCTAAGCCTGTCATTCCACGAATATTTACCTGAACAGTTCCTTGAGACTGATCTGTATTTGTATAACTTCCTGAGATAGATCTAACTATTGAATCAATGCTTTGTGTTTGAGAACCAATCTCATCTCTAGAGCTAATAGCCCCCGGCATAATAAAAGTCTTTTCATTATTTTTTATCTGCTTAGCTGAAATATTTAATGTATCAAAATCAATCTCATTTTCACCACCAACAAGATAAGAAACATTAAGAAATATAATCAATAATAAACTCTTTACTTTTCCCACAAAAATCTCCTAATTATTTAATTTTAAAGCTGTAATCAACATATTCATTTTTTATATTAGTTTGTAGACCAATGCTTATAAAAGTTTTTGACTTATTAAAATCCTCTATATGTAATGGAATTCCAATATCTTTTCTTGTATGATACTTTCCAGCAATCAAAATAGCCGTTTTATTAGAACTTACTAATTTATCTGCCATTCTTCTATCTTTATATTGTTGAATTTGAACAAACTTATCTATAGTTTTTGTATCATCTATTTTGTGTGATGTGTCAATTATCATATCTTTAATTTTTTCTTTAACCTGAAATGTAGTTGAAGCTTTTCCTTGTAATGGATAAGCTCCATTAAATATAGTTTGAATTTCACTTTTGCTTAAATTTCCTGCTACTAAATCTATTTTGGAATTAAATATAAATAAAACTAACCTTTTATAATAACTCTTATCCCAACTATCACTCCAATCAATTTCTTTTAATAAATTTTTATTTTCATAGCCATTGATTTTTGCATTGTCTATCTTTATTTGTTTATCAACACTCATCATTTCAAGCACAACTTCTACATCTTTTTTGCTGTTTAAAGCCTCTATAATTTTTGTTTCAACTAAAATATGTTTGTGATTGTTATGCTCTTCGCCTATTAAAACAATATCATATTTTAAAATTTCATCTATAAATTCATTAAATGATATCTCTTTGCTGGTGTTGTTGTTTATAATATTAAAAGTAATTTGTTCTAAACTATTTGGAGTATTTAAACTAGAGCAACCAAAAAACAAAAATGGAACAACTAAAAAAATGCATTTATTCATAAATAATTTCATACTCTAAAACCTGTATTCTATATTAGCTATAAATGTTCTGCCTCTTGCAGAGTTATTAAAAACAGAAATTTCATCACCAATTTGTTGTTTTGCATTTGATGAATTATATGTATATAATGCATCCATATAATCTTTATCAAAAATATTTTGAATCTCAAATTTTAAAGAAAATTGTTCGTTTGGTTTATAGGTTGCATAAAGATCATATATAGTTGGTATATTTGGCAATTTTTCTATTTTTGGGTCACCAAACAACGAATCCAAAGTAGGATTTCCTACATAATCAACCCTAGGATCAACCCTTTTTGCCTCTCCTGTGTATTTTGCTATTGTGCCTATTGTTAGTTTTTTATCAAATAATCTAAAGCCTATATCAATAGTTGCATAATCTTTTGGCAAGATACTAAATTGTGTTTGTCCACTAGAAGGACCAAACATAGAGCCTATACTTGAGCTATCGGAAAGATTCATTGAAGTTTTTTGTCTAGTATAGCTTACATTGGTATAAAAAGCTCCATTATCATAGCTAATTTCAAATTCATAGCCTTTTAGTTTGGCTTTTCCATTCATTCTAGCTGTAAATAATGTAGAATCTTTACCTGATAGTAAAAGCATTCTGTCATATATAAAATCCTCAACATCAGTGTTGTAATATACAAATTTAAATCCAAAAAAATCATTTGATTGAAATAATCCATCTTTAAAGCTATTAAACCCTATTTGCCAAGTTTTGGATTTTTCTGGTTTTAACATAGTGTTAATATCTTGATAAACACTACCTGATGTAAATAACTCTTGAACATTTATTGCCCTTGTTATTTTTGAATAACTTATAAATGGAGAAAATAGATCGTGTATATCAGCAGAAAAAACAAAAGAACTATTTAAATTTTTATCTTTTTTTGTAAAATTTCCACTCTCTTTAGGAAAACAAAATCCATTTACTTTGGCACATTCTCCTTTAAAACCTTTTGTTTTCCAATCTTGAAAATTAAAATTTGCATCAAATGTAAATATATTATATTTAAACTTATTGTTTAAATAATAGCTAATTATCTTTTGTTTTCCATCAGGAATTCCATAATCTGTTTTTAATACAGCATAATCCTTATCGCCTGTTTCTCTTTTGTATTCATTATTTAAATATCTAACTCCAAAAGTATTTGTTAATAAAATATCATTTAAAATATCTGAATTTATAGTATTTGATATATCAAAAGTTGAAGCTTTATTTTTAAAAGTCATACCATTTTCAAAACTTGCCCAAAACAGCCTTGAATCTTTGTCGTAAATTTGTTTATTATCTCCATATGCTACTAAAAATTTAATATCAATAAAATCAGAATATGGATTATATCTATAATCAAATTGATAATTATCACTTTTAATCTTTCTTTGTGCTAAATAATTATCATATTTTCTATAAGATAGTGTAGCATTGCTAGCTTCATTTTTATAATCTAATTTAAATAAATAGCTTTTAGGTTTTTGGGTTAATCTATCTGGATTAAAAGCACTATCTATATCAAAAATACCATCACCATCTATATCTTTAAGATTATCTTTTATTCTTTTGCCATTACCCATTTTATAGTTTTGTTTAATTTTTTTGCCACCATATCCAAGCAAAATTCCAAGATTAGATCCATTTTCAAAATTAACTTTTCCAGCCAAAGCCCCCATATAACTTGGTCCAACTTCATTGCTTCCATAAGAAAATTTTCCTAAAAACCCAAAGTTTTTATTTCCTCTTATAACATCATTAACATTTATTGTTTTAAAATTTGCACTGCCCATTAAACCTATAGCCGAACTACTAAAAGATCCTTTTTCAACATCAAGTCCAATTAAAAATGATGTATCAATTAATGTATTGAATGAAGAAGTTCCTATATCACTAAGAAAATTATGAACCCCGCCCTCGTCAGTTGATGTTCCATAAAAAGTTTGAGTAACTCCATCTACCATAGTATTAACCCTACCAAGACCTGTCATACTTCTAAGGTTAACAGAAATTCCACCTTGAGATTGATCAATTTGAGTGTAACTTCCCGGCAAACTTCTTACTATAGAATCTAAACTTTGTGTTTGATTACTAAAAGTATCTTTGCCTCTTATTGATACTGCGCCTGCTTTTAAAAAACTCTCATTTGATTTTTTAATTTCATCTGCTGATATATTTAATGTATCAAAATTTATTTCATTATTTTGTTTATTTAAATCCACCGCATACAAGCTAACCAAACAAATTGTTCCAATAATAAAAAATTTTAACATATTCTCGAAAACCTTATAATATTGATATTTAATATCATTATTATATAGATATTTGTATTAATTTACAATAAATATAATAAATTAGTTTATAAATACTTACTTTTTGATAAAGCAATATGTAGTTTAATTACATAATGATATATTCTCATAATTTTTTGATATAATTCTAGTAAAAAGGAAATTTTATGGGTTTAAAAAGTGATAAATGGATAAGAGAACAGAGCTTAAAAAACAAGATGATTGATCCATTTTTTGAGGAAAATGTTGGTGTTGGTGTCGTTAGTTATGGTCTTAGCAGTTATGGATATGATATAAGAGTAGCAAAAGAGTTTAAAATATTCACAAATGTTGGAGGAACTGTTGTTGATCCTAAAAATTTTGATGAAAAGAATGTGGTTGATTTTGTGGGTAATGTTTGTATAGTTCCGCCAAATTCATTTGCATTAGCAAGAACTGTTGAGTATTTTAATATGCCAAATAATGTTTTAGCAATTTGTCTTGGTAAAAGCACATATGCAAGATGTGGAATTATAGTAAATGTAACTCCTTTTGAGCCAGGATTTAAAGGGCATATTACAATTGAAATTTCAAACACAACCCCACTTCCTGCTAAAATTTATGCAAACGAAGGCATAGCACAAGTTTTATTTTTTGAAGGAGATGAACTTTGTGAGATAACATATGCTGATAAAAAAGGTAAATATCAATCACAAGAGGGCATAACTTTACCAAGAATTTTAAAGTAATGTTTAATTTTTATTAATAAATTTTGATAAAATTACAGAAAAAAGTGCATTTTAAGGTATAAGATATGAAAAATTTAATAATTGTGGAATCTCCAGCTAAAGCAAAAACTATAAAAAAATTTTTAGGGAAAGATTACGAGGTGATAGCCTCAAAAGGACACATTAGAGATCTCCCTAAAACGACCTTTGGCATAATTATAAAAGATGATAAATTTGAGCCGCAATACAGAGTTAGTACAGATCATTCAAAGATAGTAAAAGAGATAAAAGAGTTATCAAAAAAGGCAAATACAGTATATCTAGCTACTGATGAGGATAGAGAAGGTGAGGCTATCGCTTATCATATAGCTATGGCAATAGGTAAAAATCCAGAGGAACTTCCTAGAATAGTATTTCACGAAATTACCAAAAATGCTATTAAAAATGCTATTAAAAACCCTAGAAAACTTGATATATCAAGTGTAAATGCACAACAAGCAAGAAGATTACTTGATAGGATAGTTGGTTACAAACTAAGCCCTTTGCTAAACCAAAAAATTCAAAAGGGATTAAGTGCAGGAAGAGTTCAAAGCTCAGCTTTAAAAATAGTAGTTGATAAAGAAAGAGAGATTAAAGCTTTTATTCCTGTTGAATATCATAGCATTGATGCTATTTTCAAAAAAGGCTTAGATGCAGAATTTATTAAATTTCAAAATAAAAAAATGGATAAATTATCCGTAAAAACCTTTGATGAAGCAAATAAAATTTTAGATATTGTAAAAAATGAAAAATTTACTATTAGAGATATTGAAAGCAAACAAAGAAAAACTAATCCAACTCCGCCATTTATGACCTCAACGCTTCAACAAACTGCAAGCTCATCTCTTGGTTTTAGCCCTAAAAAAACTATGATGTTAGCTCAAAGTCTTTATGAGGGTGTTAATACAAAAGATGGTGGTGCTATAACATATATGAGAACTGACTCATTAAACCTCTCAAAAGAATCTCTTAGTGCAGCTAGAGATTTGATAAAAAGTAAATTTGGAGATAAATACCTACCAAAATCACCAAATTTTTATGCAACAAAGCAAAAATCCGCCCAAGAAGCCCATGAGGCAATTCGCCCAACTAATTTAAGCTTTACCCCACAAGATGCAAGTGCTATCTTGCCAAAAGATGAAGCTAGGCTTTATACTTTAATATATAATAGATTTTTAGCATCGCAAATGACGCCAAGTATTTCAGAGCTTCAAAATGTATTTATAAGTGGAGAAAAAACTGAGTTTAAAGTAAGTGGAAGAAAGGTAACTTTTGATGGTTTTTATAAGGTATATGGAGATCTTGATAAAGATAAGATACTTCCTGAGTTGAAAATTGGTCAAAACATGGAAATAGAAAAAATAAGCTCAGCTCAAAATTTCACCGAACCACCAGCTAGATATTCAGAAGCAAGCCTAATTAAAAAGCTTGAAAGTTTAGGAATAGGAAGACCATCAACCTATGCACCAACTATATCAATACTAACTGCAAGAAAATATGTAAATTTAGAAAAAAGACAACTAATCCCAACAGAGATTGCCTTTACTATTACAGAAATTTTAGAAAAACATTTTGCAAATATTGTTGATAGTGAATTTACTTCAAAAATGGAAGCTATTTTGGATGATATAGCTGAAGATAAAGCTGATTGGCAACAAATTCTTGCTGATTTTTATAACCCTTTTATGGAAAAAATTGCACTTGGAAAAGAAAATATTAAAAGTTTAAAAGTTGCAACTCCTATTGGTGAAAAATGCCCTCAATGTGGCGGAGAACTAGTTAAGAGAAAAGGAAGATATGGGGAGTTTGTAGCTTGTTTAAATTTTCCAAAATGTAAATATAGTAGAAATTTAAGTGGCGAAACAAAAGAGAAAAAAGAGGTTAAATCAATAGGCGTAAAATGCCCAGAATGTAAAGAAGGCGATATAGTTGAAAGATTTTCAAGAAGAGGTAAATTTTATGGCTGTTCTAGATATCCAAAATGTAAATTTGTAAGCAACTACGAACCAACGAACAAAGAGTGTCCTGAGTGTAAAAAAACGAATTTGGTTAAAAAAGAACTTAAAAAAGGAACTTTTTTAGAGTGTCCTGAGTGTAAATTTAAAGAGCAAATTGACTAATTATGAGTGAGATATCGATTTTAATAACTTTGGCATTTATAATATTTGCATCTCCATACATAGCAAAAATTATAAAAATTCCAACAGCACCAACAGAAATTTTACTTGGAATTTTGTTTGGAGCAATTGGGCTACTTCAAGACAACGCCTCATTTAAGGTTGTAGCCGATATAGGCTTTTACTATCTTATGTTTTTAGCAGGAACAGAGGTTAATCTTAAAGTTTTTATAACAACCAAAAGAGAAATTTTAAAAAAATCTATTTTATTTTTAGCCCTTCTTTATGTGCTCTCAACTATAGCTATTTTCACTTTTGATATAAATAAGATATTTATAATTATAACCCCTTTAATAAGTATAGGAATTCTTTCAACCCTATATAAAGAGTATGGAAAAGATGAAGAGTGGCTTAATATGGCTATGATAGTTGGCATTATAGGAGAAGTTGTAAGCATAGCTCTTCTTACTGTCTTTAGCGCTTATCTAAAATATGGCTTTGGAACTGGACTTTTTATAAACTTATCTGCACTTATAGGTTTTTTAGTTGTTACTACTTTAATATTTAATGGCTTAGAAATTCTGTTTTGGTGGTATCCAAGTGTTAAAAAAATTCTAATGCCAAGTTATGACAAAGAAGAAAAAGATATAAGACTATCAATGGCACTTTTTTGTTTTGTTATAGCAATTACTATAATGCTACATCTAAAAGTAGTTATAGGTGCTTTTATAGCAGGAACGTTTATACCTACATTTTTTGAACACAAAAAAGATCTTCCACACAAGCTTTCTAGTTTTGGATTTGGATTTTTAGTACCTATATTTTTCGTCTACATTGGCTCTACTGTAAATTTAGAAGCACTTTTAAATATAGAAATTTTAAAAAATATGATATTAATCACAATAGGTATGATAATTGTAAGACTAATAGCATCAACTATATTTATTAAAAATCTAGGATCTAAAGGTATTATACTCTTTGGCTTTTCATTATCCATACCTTTAACGCTACTTATAGCAACAGCTGCTATAGGGTATGAAACAAACTATATATCAAAAGATTTATACTACTCCTTCATATTGGCAAGTTTGTTTCAAGCTATAGTTTGCATGGTATTTATAAAAATAGTATCGGCCTTAAAATTAGATAAAAATAGTAATTAAAAATTTTCTAATAATATATTTTAATAATTTTTTTGATAATATATAAAAAACTTTAAAGGATTTGCAATGTCTAACAGCGTTACTCTTACAGATAATAGAAACGGAAAACAGTATGAATTTCCTATCCTTGACTCTACTTTGGGTCCATCTGTCATAGATATATCAAATTTCTATCCAACAACTGGAATGTTTACATTCGATAGAGGATATACCTCAACAGCAATGTGTAGATCAAAAATAACCTTTATAGATGGAGAAAAAGGGATATTAAAACATAGAGGTTATAGTATAGAATGGCTAGCTGAAAATAAGAATTTTTTAGATGTTGTATATCTTCTTTTAAATAAAAAGCTACCGACAAAAGAAGAACTTGGTAGTTTCAAGCAGGAGTTAAAAACTCGTTCATTTATAAATGAAAAAATGATAAGGCTTTTTAGTGCTTTCCCTGATAAGGCTCATCCAATGGCTGTTTTACAAGCCTGTGTAGCAACACTTAGTACATACTACTCAAGAGATATGAATTTTGATAATCCTATTGAGTATATGGAATTAGCAAAAAGACTGGTTGCTAAAATGCCAACTCTTGCAGCGTTTTATTACAGACATAGTATGGGATATCCATTGATTTATCCTGATTTAGATCGTGGATTTACTGAAAACTTTTTATATATGATGAGATCTTTTCCACATTCAAGAGTTGATTTAAAGCGCATTGAAGTAAAAGCTCTTGATAGTGTTTTAATGCTTCATGCAGACCATGAACAAAACGCTTCAACTACAACAGTTAGAACAGTTGGCTCAACTCATTCTCACCCTTATTCTTGTATAAGTGCTGGCATTGGTGCTTTGTGGGGGCATGCTCACGGAGGAGCTAATGAAGGAGTTATAAAACAACTTGAAATGATAGGTACAGTTGAGAATGTAGATAAATACATTAAAAAAGCAAAAGATAAAAATGATCCATTTAGACTAATGGGCTTTGGGCATAGGGTTTATAAAAACTATGATCCAAGAGCTAGGGTTCTTAAAAAAATGAGAGATGAACTTATAAGTGAAATTGACATCGATGAAAATTTGCTTAAAGTAGCAAATAGGATTGAAGAAATAGCTTTAAATGATGATTATTTTGTGAGTAGAAATTTATATCCTAATGTAGATTTTAACTCGGGACTTATCTTAAAAGCTTTAAAAATTCCAACTGATATGTTTGCCGTTTTATTCGTAATGGGAAGAGTTCCTGGCTGGATGGCACAATGGATGGAATTAAAAGAGCAAGATACCATTAAAATAGTTCGTCCAAGACAACTATATATAGGGCCAAAAGATAGTTTAAATGAAAATAATGAATGAACTTTTAGAATCTGCTATCCTTGCTAGTAAAAATGCTAGCAAGGAAATTTTAAACCACTATAGTAATTACAGCCTATATGCAAAAGATGACAAATCTCCGCTTACAAGTGCAGACCTAGCGGCAAATGATGAAATATTTAAGGTGCTAGAAAAAACAGATATTCCAATATGCTCAGAAGAGAGTATATTGCCTTATGAGCAAAGAGAAAAACTTGAGGAATTTTGGCTCATAGATCCACTTGATGGCACCAAAGAATTTATAGCTAAAAATGGTGAATTTTGTATTTGTATAGCGCTCATTAAAAATGGTAAACCAATTTTAGGTGTTATAAACATCCCAATTAAAGATGAAATTTATTATAGTAATGAAATTGGAAAAGTCTATAAAAATGAAAACTTACTAAATTTCTCAAGCAACTCGCCAAATTTGCACCTAACAGGAAGAAATGGTAAAAAAACTAAATCAAGTAAATTTGCAAACTATTTTAATTTAACTCAAACCAATTTAGGCTCTGCTATAAAATTTTGCAAACTAGCAAGCAATGAAGCTAGTGCTTATGCTAGATTTGGCGATTCAAGTCTTTGGGATATAGCAGCTGGGCATTTTTTAGTAAAGGCAAGCGGTGGACTTGTAATTGATTTAAAAACAAAGCAAGATCCAATTTATAATGGAAAATCTTTAATAAATAACCACTTTTTAGCATTAAATAAAAACAGTATTCATTTAAAAGATAAAATGGTTGATTATATTAAAAAATATATAGCTATTTAGTATTTTCTATATAATTTATTAAAATTCTTTGTTTCAATTAAAATAAGAAATGGAAAAATGTTCTGAATGACAAAATAGTATAGTAATCTCAAATCTACATAGTTATTTTATTAAATTTACTACTTAAGCTTCTTAGATAAAACAAAATATATATTTTAAAATTTAATGCCTTTCATTGATTCAAAAATTTTATAAAATTTACAACTTTATATATCTTTTTAAGATATAATTTGAGCTATTTATTATCTTAATACTAAAAAGGCATTTGATGAACAAATCTTTTGATCTATTCAAAAAAACACTACTTTACCAAGGTATATTCTTAATCTTAATGAGTATTTTTCGCCTTGTTTTTTTTATACATTTTCAAGAGATAGATGAGCTAAGTCTTTATATAAAAGACATCTTGCATATGTTTATTTTAGGCTTTAGGCTTGATTTAACCGTTATAGGCTATATACAAGTTATCCCCACCCTTTTAATAATCTTTGCTTATTTCGTTCCAAAATATACAAAATATGCAGAAAAAGCTGTCTTTATAGTGCTTTTTGCTCTATTTGTCATTGCTTCAATTATCCTAGCTACTGATTTTGGATTTTACTCATTTTTTAAAGAGCATTTAAATATAATGTTTTTTGGTCTTTATGAAGATGACACTAAAGCCCTGCTTGTAACACTTTGGAAAGATTATCCAGTTTTATTAATTTTAATTTTCTTTTCAATATATCTATATCTACTCTATAAATTTGGAAAATACATATTTTCTAAAAAATTTCAAAGTAAGCGCTCAATAAATCCTTTCATTTTTGCCTTTGTGTTATTAGCCTTAAATTTCATAATAATTCGCGGTAGTTTTGGAATGTTTCCTTTAGGAAAGTACCTTCCAAATGTATCTAAGCACCACTATATAAATAAAATGTCACATAATGGAATAAGAACTCTAATTGAAGCAATAAAAATTAAAAAAAGAGATACTGAAGATAAACTAGATTATGTAAATCTAGCAGGATTTAAAGATATTGATGAGGCTTTTAAAATATATAAAGATATTAATAATATAGATAAAAATAAAGATAATCTTAGCTCAATAACTTTTAAAACAAACAAAGTGGATGATGAGGATTATAATGTTGTCGTTATCATGGTTGAAAGTTTTGGTATGCCTATACTTAAGTATCAAAGTGAAAAATTTGATATCCTTGGCAAACTTAAAAAACACTTTGATAAGGATTTAGTTTTTACCAATATAGTTTCAGAAGGAGATGGAACTATAGCCTCTTTAGAATCCTTAGTTGTAAACATCCCATCTAGGCCTGATAGCTTCCCACTAGCTCAGTCAAAATATGCTCAAGTTAGTTTTGAGTTTACACCTGCTTTTTTGTTTAATAAGCAAAATTATAATACTAAATTTATATATGGCGGAGATCTCACCTGGAGAGATATTGGTATATTTTTAAATCATCAAGGATATGATGAGGTTCTTGGTAAAATAAATATCTTTAATGGTCTTGAGCAAACACTTCCAAAAGATGAGTATTTTCATGAATGGGGCGTGTATGATGAGTATCTTTATGAGTATATTTTCCAAACTCTACTAAAAACAAAAGAAAAAACTATGATAGTCGCACTTAGCACTAACAACCACCCTCCTTTTGAGATACCTAAAAACTATACTAAAAATTTAGAGTTTTCAAAAGAGCTTCAAGAGAACTTAACCTCATCATTAGAATATGCAAATAAAAGATTTACATCATATGCTTATGCTCTTGATAGCTTAGGTGGATTTTTAGATAAGTTCAAACAAAGCAAACTTAAAGATAACACAATCATAGTAGTAACTGCTGATAACAACACAGCTGAAGGTATAATGAAATATAAAGAAGACCCGTATTTTACAGCAAAAAATATCCCTATATATTTCTACCTTCCTCCAAAATTAATGAAAAAATTAAATATCGATTCAAAAGTTCCTGGTTCACAAAAAGATATCTTTCCAACTTTATATAATCTAACATTAAAAGATGAGGAATATATCTCTATTGGAGCCAATCTTTTTGATCCAAATGCAAAACACATTGGCTTTAACCGCTCTTTAATAGTTCGTGATAAAAATCAAACTTTTAAGTTAAACTCACTAAAAGATGAGTGTAAAGATGAGGCGATTTGCAACTATAAAGCAAGTATAGCTATTGCTGATTGGCTAGTAAAATATTTTGGAAATAAAGGATTATAGTTTAGCGCTATAATCCTTTTCTCTTATAAAATTTACAAATACAAATTATATTTATAAAACCACAACTTCTGTTTTAAGTCTAACTCCAAACTCTTCAAAAACTCTTTTTTGAGCAAGTTTTATAAGTTTTGTAACATCATCATAAGTTGCACCACCATAATTTATCAAAAAATTTGCATGTTTTTGACTAAATCCACATCCGCCTATTTTATAGCCTTTTAGTCCAACACTCTCTATAAGTCTAGCTGCATAATCACCCTTAGGATTTGTAAAACAAGAGCCAAAACTTGCCCCTTTTGGCTGATTTGATCTTTGTTTAAAGATTTGATCACTTAAACTTATATCAAAACCTAAATTTACTTTAAATTTAGCTTCCAAAATAACACCTGGAATTTCACTTTTTCTATATGAAAAAACTAATTCCTCTTTTTTAAATCCACCTTTGCTAGTTTTTACACTAATTAAATTATTAGAAATTTCATAGCCTTTTAAACCTGCATTCATAGTAAGAAGTCCGCCTAAAGTGCCAGGAATTCCACGTAAAAACTCAAAATTTGAAATATTGTTTTTTTTGGAAAAATTATATATAAAAGAGCTCTTAGTTGCCGCTCCTATAGTTAAAATATCATCTTTTAAACTTAAAAACTTAAACTTCTTATCTAACATACCAAGCTTTGGCGGATTTGGCGATATTAAGATATTATATCCACCGCCTATTACAACACCATCAAAATGCTCTACACTACCTTCATCTAAAATGGCAACTTCATGCTTTCCACCAACTCCAACAGAGCTAAATTTACTAAAATCAACTATCATTAACTAAACCTAAAATCCAAATATTCAACTGGAATTAAATTATCATAAATATTGATTTTTTGAGGGTAAAAACCATATTTGTACCCTAATTCAAACAAAAACTCAATTGCACTACTTTTATCTTTATTTTCATAAAACTTACCATCTTGAAATTTATTTTCTAACACTCTTTGAGACTCAATAGCATCAACCAAAGGCAAGCTTCTTCTAACGACAAAGCAACTTACAGGAAATGGTAAATTCTTTTTATTTAAACTATTCCAAATTTGATTTATATCATTTTCAACACAAAAATCATTAAAAAATTCGCCATTAAAAACAAGCCCAGCATGAACCTCATCTTCTAAAATAGCTTTTTTAATCTCTTTTTCATCCATAGTAATTATCCTAGCTTCAGAGTATTTAATCCTTAAAAGCATTGCATATATTGAATTTTCATCCTCTAATGCTAATTTAAAATTTGGCTTTAATCTTTTTTCTTTTTTTCTAATCAATTTTCCACTAGCCTCTTTTTCAAACTTTACACCACTATATATAAGTGCATATTCTTCAAAAACTAAAGGATATAATGAAAAATCAATCAAACTTATATCGTATGCAAAATCAAATATCTTTTTATTTAGATATTTTATATTTTTTTCAATATGTTTAAATTCTAAAATTTCACTATCACTAGAATCAAATTTCATATAAAAATTGCTTGCAATCTCTACAATTTTCAACTTTATACCTTTATTAGATTTAAATAAGTATAATATATCTTTACTTATCTTGAAGTAAAAATATATTAGAATCTAAAAAACACTTTTAAAGGTATAAAATGGATGAAAAAAAGCAAAAAACTCTTGATTTAGCACTTAAGCAGATTGACAAGGCTTTTGGAAAAGGAACCTTAGTAAGACTTGGCGATAAAGAGATTGAACCAATTGACTCAATCTCAACAGGCTCTATTGGGCTAGATATAGCTCTTGGAATAGGCGGAATTCCAAAGGGAAGAATCATAGAAATTTATGGACCAGAAAGCTCTGGTAAAACTACATTAGCCTTACAAGTTATAGCAGAAGCTCAAAAAAAAGATGGAATTTGTGCTTTTGTCGATGCTGAGCATGCTCTTGATGTAAAATATGCCTCAAATTTAGGTGTTGATGTTGAAAATTTATATGTTTCACAACCTGATTTTGGCGAGCAAGCTCTAGATATCGTTGAAACTCTTGCTAGAAGCGGAGCTATTGATCTAATAGTAGTTGACTCAGTTGCAGCACTTACTCCAAAAACTGAGATTGAAGGAGATATGGGTGATACTCACGTTGGACTTCAAGCAAGACTTATGAGTCAAGCACTTAGAAAACTAGCTAGTGTTGTCCATAAAATGGGAACTACTGTTATATTTATAAATCAAATTCGTATGAAAATAGGACAAATAGGATATGGCTCACCTGAAACTACAACGGGTGGAAATGCACTTAAGTTTTATGCCTCTGTTAGAATCGATATAAGAAGAATAGCAACTTTAAAACAAAATGAAGAGTCAATTGGAAATAGGGTCAAAGTTAAAATTGTTAAGAATAAAGTAGCACCTCCATTTAGACTGGCTGAATTTGACATAATGTTTGGCGAAGGAGTTAGTAAATTAGGTGAATTAATAGACTATGGTGTAAAACTTGATATAGTCGATAAAAGTGGTGCTTGGTTTAGTTATAAAACTACCAAAATAGGTCAAGGAAGAGAAAATGCTAAAAATTTCTTAAAAGAAAATCCAGAAATTGCAAAAGAGATTGAAGAACGGATTAAAGAACAACTTGGAGTTTTAGAAAATAAAATTATAACAGGAGATGTGGATAATGATTAGCATTGCAGATATTTTCGCACAAGAGGTGCTTGATAGCAGGGGAAACCCAACCATAAAAACAACCATTGTTTTAACAGACGGTACTGAAGCTAGTGCTATTGTTCCAAGTGGTGCAAGCACAGGTAAAAAAGAGGCTTTAGAACTTAGAGATGGCGATGGTAGATTTTACGGAAAAGGTGTTTTAAAAGCTGTGCAAAACACTGAAGAGATTATAGCTGAAACAATTGTAGGTATGAGCCCGTATGATCAAAAACTCATTGATAAAGCTATGTTAAAACTTGATGGCACAGATAACTACTCAAATTTAGGAGCTAATGCAGTTTTAGGTGTTTCAATGGCAGTTGCAAGAGCTGCTGCAAAAAGTCTAAATATGCCACTTTTTAGATACATTGGTGGAGAAAATGCAAGCGTTTTACCTGTTCCTATGTTTAACATTATAAATGGTGGAGCACATGCAAACAATAGTGTTGATTTTCAAGAATATATGATAATGCCTTTTGGCTTTACCAAATTTAGTGACGCATTAAGAGCTGTTGCTGAAATTTACCAAAGCTTAAAAACTATTTTAAATGAATCAGGTCATAGCACTGCAGTTGGAGATGAAGGTGGTTTTGCACCAAATTTAGAAAACAATGAAGAGCCGATAAAAGTTATAATTGAAGCTATAAAAAAAGCTGGGTATAAAGTGGGTGAAGAGATAAAACTAGCTTTAGATGTTGCAGCAAGCGAGCTTTATAAAAATGGCAAATATCATATAGAAGGAAAAGAGTTTTCAAGCGATGAGTTGATTGAGTATTACTCTACGCTTTGTGAAAAATATCCAATTTACTCTATAGAAGATGGTCTTGGCGAAGATGACTGGGATGGCTGGGCAAAATTAACAAAAAAACTTGGAGATAGTGTTCAGTTAGTTGGTGATGATTTATTTGTTACAAATGAGAAAATTTTAAGAGAAGGTATTAAGACAAACACAGCAAATGCAATCTTAATAAAACCAAATCAAATAGGCTCACTAAGCCAAACTCTTGCGACTATAAGACTTGCACAAAGAAATGGATATAAAACTATTATAAGCCATAGAAGTGGCGAAAGCGAAGATACATTTATAGTAGATCTTGCAGTAGCTACAAATGCTGGGCAAATTAAAACAGGTGCAACTTCAAGAAGTGAAAGAAATGCAAAATATAACCGCTTACTTGAGATTGAACTTGAAACAGATGAGTATTTAGGAAATGGTATTTGAGTGAAATTTTAGATGAGTATAAAGTAAAATCAAAATCATCATCTTTAAAGTTGATAATGTTATTTTGCTTGGCTGTTATATTTGTTGTAATCTTTGGAATATATGTAGGAAATGTTCTTTTTGGAGAGCGTTCCTACGTAGTTTTAAAAGAGTTACAAAAAGAGAAAATTTACCTAATCAAAGATATACAAAATTTACAAAAAGAGAACTCAAAACTACACAAATTATATCTAGAAAGAACATCTCTAGATCCTGATTTTAAACCATAGGATAAAAAATGAAAGTATTATTAAGTATAGCAGGAAGCGATTCAAGTGGTGGAGCTGGGATTCAAGCGGATATAAAAACTGCTGAATATTTTAAAATCTTTTCAACAACAGCTCTAACAGCTCTAACAGCCCAAAATACAATGGGCGTTAAGGAGATTGTAAATATATCTCCGAGTTTTGTAAAAGCACAAATAGACACAGTTAAAGAAGACTTTCAAATATCTGCTGTTAAGATAGGAATGCTCTTTAATAAAGAGATTATAGATGTAGTGGAGGATTTTATCAAATATTTAGATATTCCCATTGTGATTGATCCTGTATTTATCTCAAAAGCTGGCTCTACTTTAATGAGTGATGAAAATATAAAATATATGAAAAATCTTTTTAAATACGCAACCATTTTAACACCAAATTTATATGAAGCAAAGGTGCTTTTTGGAGATGATTTAAATGTTATTGCACCTTGCAATGTAGTCATTAAAAATATAAAAGAGAATGATTTTAGTATTGATAGGCTATTTTATAAAAATGGCAATATAAAAGAGTTTAAAAATGAATTTATAAATACAGAAAACCTTCACGGAACAGGTTGCTCATTTAGCACCGCAATTGCATGCAACCTAGCTTTAGGTAATTCTTTAGAAAACTCAGTTAAAATCTCAAAAGAATTTATAACAAAAGCTATAAAAAATGCACCAAATTTAGGACATGGAAAAGGTCCTATTTTACATAATTTAAATGATTTATAGTCTATATCTTCGTGGCTTATATTATTACTTGTTGTTAAAATTCTAAAATAAAAAAAGACTATAAATATTTTATCTTTAATTTTCTATGGTTTATTTTTTACTAAAATCTTAAAATAGCAATTGATACATTAATGATAAAACTAGGATATTGAGAGATAAAAACTTATAGATTAAACCATTCTAAATAAAAGCACAAATTTATTACGCCTTGTATATACTTAAATGAAATTCTCCAATTCTTAAATATTTTATAATACACTAAACTTTAAAATTCTACCTTAATATAGACATTCACATTATAAATTTAAATCACTTCCCTGTTTATAACCTTTATATGTAAATTTTCTAACACATCAAAAGTTTTTTCCTCTATGTTTTTATCGTATGAATCAGTAGCTTTTGCATTAACTATAATTTCACTTTTTGGACTTGCTGTTTTTGCTAAAATTGCATTTGTAACTACGCAAATATTACTTACAAGACCTACAAATTCAATGCTTACATAAAAATTTTCTTTTAAAAATTGATACAACTTATCTGAGCCAAAGCCACCTTTTTCAAAAACCACACTATCTTTAACCAAATTTTTAATTTTCCCATATATTTCCCAACCGTTAGTGCCTTTTATACAGTGCTTTATAGGCAAATTTCTACCTTCTATAGTTTCTAGGTAATCTTCTTCGTGAGTGTCAAGTGTAAAAACCACATCATCACCATTTTTTCTATAACTTAGAATTTTACTCTCTATTACACTTTCTAGCCTGTTAGCATTATCAAAACCTAACGAACCATCAACGAAATCATTTTGAAAATCCACAACAACTAAAAGATTTTTTTTCTTACTCATATATCTAAACCTTTCTATAAATATCTCATAGCATTGAATTTATTAAAACCTTTTACTAAATTATACTATTAAAAAATTTAAATAAGCTTTTTACCATTTAGGTTTTTGTCTTGTTGGATATCTAGTTAAAATTTTTCCAGTCTACCACTTGTAATTATAACTATCGTAAAAACTTAATTATACAAAATTTACAAATAAATTCAATAAAAATATTTACCAAATTTTAAACCTATTTTTCAACATTTCACATAAGCGTATGTAAGGTGGAATTTATACAAGGAGGAAACCATGAAAAAAGGTTTCACAATGATCGAATTAATTTTCGTAATCGTAATTTTAGGTATCTTGGCAGCAGTTGCTATCCCAAGATTAGCAGCTACAAGAGATGACGCAGAAGTCGCAAAATCACTTAGTAACTTAGGAACAGCAGTAAGCGATATCACAGCTAACTATACAGCACAAGGTGGTTTTAATTCAAATACAATAGCTACATATACAAATGTGGAAGGGATTGACTATAGCGGTAGTGATCAATTGACAGCATTAGATGGCAATGACCCAATTACAGTTACCCTTAACTACAAAGTAAGCAAAACTAAAGATTGTGCTACAATTAGTCTTATAAAAAATACAGAAAATGAAATTTCTATCTTTATAGGAACACCTAAATTAGCAGCTTTACAAGAAAAAATTTCAGAAGAAAATGCAGAACTTAAAAAAGCAAAAGATAAAGCTGTTGGTGGCACTGATGGATATGCAGATGATGATGCTAAAAAAGTAGCAGTTGAAGCAGCACAAACCAAAGTTGACGAAGCTAAAAAAGCTCTAACAGATACATTATCAAAACTTACTAGCTATGCTCCAGATGGAGCTGATAGCTCATGCAGATCTTTATTAACAGCTAGCTCATTTAAAGATATGGCAGGTAAAGAATACCAACTATCAGGTTCAAGAGTAAAATTCTAACTCTTAACTTATAGCTAAATAGTTTAAGCTCGGACTTCGGTTCGAGCTTTTTTTACGCCTCATTTTCTTCTTAATCTTCATTAATATTTTTTAGATTATATGAAGATACTCTCATAGCTTTTTTAATAAAAATAAAATTTAACTTAAAGGATTATAAATGAATGAACAAGAAATTAAATTTGAAATTTATAAAAGAATTTATCAAAGCAGAGATTTAGAGCTACAATTTTTTTGGCAAAGAGCTGTTTTTCTAAGTGCTTTTCTTTTTATTGCATACACTGCTTATGGCACTTTTCAGATGAAACTCTTTTTTATATCTAGCAATCAAATCTCATACTTAGGAACAGACATTACAAATTTAATATCTATTTTTATATGTTTTTGTGGTTATGTTTTATCTATTTTTTGGGTATTGATGTTTAAAGGTTCAAAAAATAGCTACGAAGCATATGAAAAAATGCTAGATGATTTTGTAGAAGCTCAAATGATTTTTAATAATAAATGCAATTCAAGTAAAAACATAAAAAAAGAATTTTTCCTTCCTGCTAATTTAGATTTAAATAACAGCAAAGATAATTTTTTCTCACTAAAAGAATATAGATATTCGCTTAGTAAAATAAATATATCTTTAGGATACTTTAGTATGTTTATATTTTTTGTTTTGAGTATCTTTCACTTACTTGCAATACCAAAATTTATAAAAAATATTTTAAATTTTATTAATAATATATTTTATAATTGTGATATTTTTAAATGCACTGCATTTGTCTGTATAGTAATATTTATTGGTTTTTTATGTTATTTGCCTTTTATAATATCTAGGAATTTTAGACAAAAAAAGTAAAATAAAAATTAGTGAGATTAATATGAATTTTTATTTTTTAATATCCTAGTTTATCATCATTAATATTCTTAATTACTGCTCTAAGATTCTAGTAAAAGCAAACCATATAAAATTAAAGATATTTATAAAAATTTAGACTAACAAAACACTTTTACAACTAAATTAATGGAAAATAAAGAATTTGAAGAAGCAACTAATTGGGTAATTGACAAATTTCCGTATCAAAAATAATACTTTAATATAAAAACTTAACCAAATATTTTAAAGCTAAGTTTTATTTATAATAACCTTTACCTAACAAATTAAAAACAAAATTTATTTTAATACTATTTATGAGATTTAAGACAAAAGTCAAGACTATTTGGCTAAATGACTAGGGGTTTGTTATTTTAAGTAAAAAAGAAATTTTGTTATTCTAAGTTAAAAAGGGTTTTGTTTCCTAAAGAAAAAAGAAATTTTGTTATTCTAGGTTAAAATAGGAATTTTACTATCCTAAGTGAAGTGAAGTAACTAGCTTAAAATAGAAAAGTTTTAAAATGATGATGAAATATTTAGAGTGGTTAATCTTAAAATTACTAATTATATAAATTTTAGGCATAAAAAAAGCTCGAACCGAAGTCCGAGCTTAAACTATTTAACTATGGGTTAAAGAATTAGAATCTTACTCTTGAACCTGATAGTTGGTATTCTTTACCTGCCATATCTCTAAATGAGCTAGCTGATACTAAAGATCTGCATGAGCTATCAGCTCCAGCTGGTGCAGTTGAATCTGTTTTAGCCAATGCATCTGTTAGAGCTTTTTTAGCTGTGGTAACTCCTTCTTTTGCTTCAGTAACTGCTGTAGTTTTTGCAGTTGCTGGATCACTTTCGCTTGAATAGTCTTTAGCCTCTGCTTCTTTAACTTTTTCTTTTGCAGTAGAGATAGCTTTTTGAAGAGTAAGCAATTTAGATGTTCCTATAAAAATTGTAATTTCATCAAAATTATTTTTCATAAGACTAATTGTAGCACAATTCTTTTTATTTACAGGATAGTTAAGAGTAACTGTTTGAGCTCCTGCAGATTTTAATGCTGTCAATTTAGTAGCGTCACTGTAGCTAATTCCTTCAACATTTGTAAAAGCAGATATATCATCAGTATCAAAACTACCTTGTGCTGTATAGTTAGCTGTGATATCGCTTACTGCTGTTCCTAAGTTACTAAGTGATTTTGCGACTTCTGCGTCATCTCTTGTAGCTGCTAATCTTGGGATAGCAACTGCTGCCAAGATACCTAAAATTACGATTACGAAAATTAATTCGATCATTGTGAAACCTTTTTTCATGGTTTCCTCCTATTTAATAAATTCCACCTTACATACGCTTATGTGAAATGTTGAAAAATAGGTTTAAAATTTAATTTTTTCATTTATCTTTTTAATCTCTTTTTTATCAAACAAATAATGAGAATATATCCTATTTACCAAATCCAAATTCGAATGCCCCAGGTTATTTGCTATAAACATTGGCGAAATGCAATTTTTCATCAAATGAGTGGTATATGTATGCCTAGTAGTATGAAGCCCACATAATGGATAGTCCAAAGCCTTTAAAAGCTTTTTAAACTCATAGTAAATTTGAAAGTAATCACTATAAAATAACTTGTTTGATGAACCCATAAATCCCCCTAACGCATTTTTTAAATAAACTACAAGCTCTTTTGGTGCTACTATCTGCCTTGTTTTGCCATTTTTTGGTGTAGTTAGTTCATATCTTGCTTGATTTTTTTCTATATATATGGTTGCATTTAAAATATCTATATCATCACCATTTAAAGCTAAAATTTCACCGCACCTAGCTCCCGTATAAAATGCTATATATAAAAATGTTTTCAACTCCCCTTTTGCATTTTCCAAGATATTGCTTATCTGTTTTTTACTAAAAACTACTTTTGGCTTAGTTGTCTCTTTTGGTTTTTTTACAAATAAAAAAGGATTTTCTTTTATGATATTTTGCTGTTTTGCCTTTTTAAATGCTAAATTCGGATAGGTCAAAAGTAAATTTATAGTTTTTGCACTAAGACTTTCTTTTTTCATACGAAACACTGCCATTTGCATATCTTTAATGCTATAAGCTGTTATCTCCTTGTTGTCTATAAAATCAAAAAATCTTCTTATAGAGTATTTTGCTGAATTTATCGTTCCTTTTTTTGCTGTATAAGTTAAATTTAGCAAAATTTCATCACAAAATTCCTTCAAAGTTTTAGCATATTTTACATTTTTAATACTTCTTGAAATGGCTCTTTTAGGTAGCAGTTTTTTACTATTTTTCTGTGCTGATATTTTTAAAAACAGGGGTAGAAGTGTAGTTTTTGCATATTTTAAATTCTTTTGATTATACTCAAGATTTAATGACCTTTTCACAAGTTTTGACGATGTGTAATACTCTAAATAGATTTTGTTTTTATGATTTATTAAATTCATTTTTTTCCTTTTTGTAAAATTTAAACATTGATTTTACAAAAACTACTTTCCATATATTTATAACATATTAAAAAGTTTTGAAATATTGAAAAATGCCTACAAATCTTATATCAATTTATATATTTTAATTAAACTTATAAGTTAAATAAATTTTAATTTAAATTTGACAATCTACTTAAAATGATATATAATTACTTTAGCATTTTACATAAGCGTATGTAAGGTGGAATTTATTAAATAGGAGGAAACCATGAAAAAAGGTTTCACAATGATCGAATTAATTTTCGTAATCGTAATTTTAGGTATCTTGGCAGCAGTTGCTATCCCAAGATTAGCAGCAACAAGAGATGACGCAGAAGTTGCAAAATCACTTAGTAACTTAGGAACAGCAGTAAGCGATATCACAGCTAACTACACAGCTCAAGGTAGTTTTGATACTGATGAGATATCTGCTTTCACAAATGTTGAAGGTATCACTTACAAAGATGATAACAAAAAATTAACAGCATTAAAATCTGCAGGAGCTCAAACAGTTACTCTTAACTATAAAGCAGGTAAAACTACTGATTGTGCTGCAATTAGTCTTATAAAAAATACAGAAAATGAAATTTCTATCTTTATAGGTACTTCTAAGACAATTGCTTTGCAAGAAGCAATTTCTGAAGCCGAAGCAAAAGTTGTTGAAGCAAAAGATAAAACTGTTGGCTCGGGCGGATATACAGATGAAGCAGCTAAACAAAAAGCAGTTACTGAAGCAGAAGAAGCAGTTACCAAAGCTAAAGAAAATCTAAAGAGTGCATTATCTTCAAAGGGAGATAGCTTAATTCCAGATGGAGCAGATAGTTCATGCAGATCTTTTGTAAGAGCTAGCTCTTTCCAAGATATGGCTGCTAAAAGCTATAGACTATCAGGTTCAAGAGTAAGATTCTAACTCTTTAACCCATAGTTAAAACTTTAAAGCTCGGACAAAAGTCCGAGCTTTTTTTATGCCTAAAATTTCTATTTTCTGCTCTCTCTAATATTAAAAACTTAATTAATTTACATTGATATTATTTAATTATATAAAATCTTGCAATGGATAGACAAATTTAACCACATCTTACTCTATGTATTTTAATATTTATACCATCAAAAATAGCTACACCCATAAGCTAAAGCATGCAATCACTATGAATACTTTAAATAAATTTCATCTTGCTCCTAATTGTAAAATGAAATTCTAATTAATAGATGATTTAAAATTATCAATCTTTAAGATACCTAAGATGTATAAATAAAATGTACTCAAATATATTGTGTTAGCCTAATAAATTGTAAGTTGCGAAATTTGGCAGTAGACAGTATAAGCTAAAATCCCTCTTCGTTTAAAACCCTATAACTCTCACACCCTTTTAAGTTTTTCATATCACAAGCTAAACCAAAATACTCCTTGGCTTTGCTTAAATTTTGCTCCACCAACTCTCCTTTTGTATAGTAAACTCCGATGTCCATACAAGAGCTATCATTTCCTAAATTACAAGCTTTATCTAGATAAAAAATAATATTTTTTGCATTTGGCGGTGTTGTATTTAAACTAAAAACAACCATTTTTAAACAACCTTCAACTCCTCCATTTTCACAAGCTTTTTTAAAATACTGATTAGATTTTTCTAAGTTTTTCTTAACCCCTTTTTCATACATCCCCCCAAGCGCTAAACAACTTTTTATATCTTTTTTATCACAATTTTTTTTATAAATTTCCTCAGCTTTATCAAAATTTTGCCTAGTTGCTAAGCCTTTTTCATAAAAATATCCAAGCTTAAAGCACCCATCAACACTCTTTAGCTTACAAGACTTTTCATAAAGCTCAAATGCTTTAAAAGGATCTTTTTTACTACCTACTCCAACTTCATATAGTTCGCCTAAAGAAAGACAACTAATGTTTAAATTAGCATTGCATGCTTTTTGCAGATACTCTTTAGCTTTAGTTGAATTGTTTATCTTTTTATCTAAATAAATCAAAGATAGATTATGGCAACCCTCTACAACTCCTTTTTCACAAACTTTTTGTAAATTTTTGATAGCGTTTTTATAATCGCCTTTTTTATATAACTCATGACTTTGTGATATCAAATCTCCAAAGCAAATAGATATAAAAATAGTTGTTAACAATATAATCTTTTTCATTTCTTTCCTGCTAATATTTCTAAAATTCTATACTTTATAGACTTAATTAAATGTTAATTTTTTAATTAAACCTTTTCATAACATATTTATAAATAATTTATTTTACCTATAATAAGATTTTAATTAATAACTTTGCTTTAAAATATTTGCAAATATGTTCTTGCTTAATAAAATTTCTTGAGTTATAAATTACCTATATAAAGTATTTTCCACTATTAAGTTAAATGAAAATTTAATTATTGGGTTATTTTTGATATAATTATAATTAGATTTTATAAATTTAGTTGTGATTGCAATCAAAGAGCAGTCAAAATATGGGCTATCTAGTCTATCAAAAAAGAAAATTAGGTGGCGTTATTCGTCTTTCATATTCATTAAATATAAAAATTTTAAAAGGATAAAAATGAAAAAAATTAAATTACTTCTAGCTTTTGCATTTACTGCTTTGCTAATCCAAGGTTGTACAACCAAAACAAGCCAAAGCGTTCCAAAAGATGGTATTTTAACCAAAGATGAGGTTACTTTCCCAGATATTGATAAAATTTGGCTTGATGGTCCAGCATTTCCATCTAAAGAAAATTTGGCAAAAATTGAAAAAGGTATGAGTAAAGATCAGATAAGAATGCTAATCGGACACCCTCACTTTGCAGAAGGTTTATATGCTGTAGTTGAATGGGACTATCTGTTTAATTTAAAAGAAAAAGCAGGAGATCCTGATAAAATATGTCAATATAAAGTGGTTTTTGATGAAAACTATACAGCTCAAAGCTTTTTTTGGCAACCAAAAAATTGTCTTAGCGATGATGTAGTTATGGATAAACCTATAGATCTTGAAACGCTTTTTGAATTTGATAGTGCTATTGTAGTTTCTAAATACTATGACAAAATTGCTAAAATGGCAAAATTTGCTAACAAAACAGGTGCAAATCTTTTAATAGAAGGTCACACTGATAGTATAGGAAATGATAACTATAATTTAAAATTATCTCAAAAAAGAGCTAATGCGGTTAGGGAACTTATGATAAAAGATTATGGTGTAAATCCTAATAAAATTAAAGCAGTTGGCTATGGCGAAACAAAACCTATAGCTACAAATAGCACAGATGAAGGTCGTAAGCAAAACAGACGCGTAACAGCAACAGCTTATAACAAAAAATAACACTCCTTAAACTACTTTGTAAGACTAATTCTTGCAAAGTAGTCTTTAGTATAATAATTTGTTTCTATTTAATAGTATAACGCCTTTTATTTACCCATAAATGATAAAATTTATAAAACTCTTAAAAGGAAATTAATGAAAAAAATATTAACTATGATTACTTTATCAATTCTATTTTTAGTAGGCTGTGGTGATTCAACCCAAAGTGGCGATACAAAAGTAGACAAATCTTCAAGTGCTCCAAAATCAGTAGAAGATACTGCAAAAAATGTTGTAGAAGATGGTAAAAAAGCCATGGATATCATCATGGATACAACAAAAAAAGAGCTAAGTAAGGTTTATGAAAATAACAAAGAGGATATAGACAGTGCTATAGAAAAAACTAAAGAGCAAGGTGCTAAAATTATGCAAACTGCACAAGAAAGCATGAAAGAACTTCAGCAAGCAACAGAGAATTTTGCAAAAGAGGCTGGAAAATCTTTAGAAAAAACAGTAAATGAAAGCACAAAAGCTTTAGCTAGTTTAAGTTCATCTGCAGCAGAATCAAATGCAAGTTCAAGTCTAAACAATATGCTCAAAGATAGCACTGAGAAAAAATACAACCCAGATAATTTTAACAAAATGTCAGTAGCTAAATACTATGATTTAAGATGTTCGTCGTGCCATGGAAACTATGGCGAGAGAAAAGCTCTAAATAAAAGTGCAATTATTGGCACTTGGGAAGCTAAAGATATCTCACATGCACTTCATGGTTATAAAGCTCAAACATATGGTGGCACTATGAAAAAAACAATGTTTGCATATACTAAAGCGTTGAATGATGAAGAGATAGAACAACTTGCTGAATATATAAGCACATTTTAAAACAAGACCGTAAATTTTTACCGCTTTTAAGCATATTTAGATACAGCAAGCTCTACTAGCTTGTTTGTCTTGGCTAGTAAAATTATGAAGCTTAATAATCTTTTTTAGAAAAGATGAGTGGCTTAGTAGTAAGGTTTAAAAGACAAAAATAGAAGTTGAGACTTAGAAGAAAATGAAGCAAGCAAAACTATGATAGATAAATTTGGTGTTTATAATAAACCAGAAGAGATAGAGAGAATTTTAAAAGGATAATTCATGAAAAAGGTTCTAGTTTTTATAGATGGCTTAGCGCTTTCTAAGTCAGTTTGCGAATATGGTATAGGTTTAGCTAAAGCCTTAAACTTACCACTTTTGCTTTTAAGCATAGCAGAACAACCAACTAGCATAGATGAGACAAACCTATCAGGAAGTCTTAGCATTGGTACTAAAGATAGACTTCTTGATAAGCTAGCCGCACAAGAACACGCAAAAGCTAAAGAAGATATAAGACAAAATAGAGAAATTTTAAGCACTTTAAAAGAATT
Source organism: Campylobacter blaseri (assembly GCF_013201895.1). Classification (NCBI taxonomy): domain Bacteria; kingdom Pseudomonadati; phylum Campylobacterota; class Epsilonproteobacteria; order Campylobacterales; family Campylobacteraceae; genus Campylobacter; species Campylobacter blaseri. The sequence continues at coordinate 1,749,314 of NZ_CP053841.1, forward strand.
TGCAATAAATAGCGGAGTTAAAGAGTGTCAAACCCTTCAAAGACATGGAACATTAAGTGGTGCTTTGGAAGATTTTCATGAAGAAATTAGAGTTGTAGTAGTTGGCATAAGAGGAAGTAATGAGGATGATGATAAACTTGGATATCATATAGAAGAGCTCATCAGATCTTCTGATTTGCCTATTTTAGTTGTTCCAAACAGCGAATATAGCCCTATAAACTCTTTGCTTATGGCTTATGATAGTAGTGAGTTTTCAAAAAAAGCTTTTGAGGTTGCACTTTCTAATCCAATTTTTCCAAATACAAAGCGGTATATAGTAAATGTAAATAGTGATGAAGCTCTTTCAAACACACTTCTTAAAGAGGCTGGAGATGTTTTTAAAGATAAAGGCTTTGAGTTTGAGTTAAAACACTTAAATGGTGACCCTGTAATTGAAATTTTAAAATATGAAGATGAGATAAAAGCAGATGCTATCGCAATGGGAGCTTATAGTAAAAATAGGATTAAAAACTTTTTTCTTGGAAGTTTTACGAGTAAAATGCTTTTAAATTCTAAAAAACCATTGCTTTTGTTTAGATAATCTTATATATTTTTATGTAAAATTACATATAAACTTATACGGATACAAAGGAGCGTTAAATGAAAAAATTAATTATATTTTTTATAGTGGTAGTTATGGGCGGATTAAGTTTAAATGCAAGTGATACTACAATGTTTCCAAAGGCAAAAAAAGGCTATGTTAAGCATGTTATAGAGCTAGAAGAGAAAGAAGATGAGAGTAAATTTAAAATTGAAGTTGCATTTGGTAAAGAAAAATTAGTAGATTGTAATTTACATCAATTTTTAGACTCAAGCCTAACCACAAAAACCCTAGATGGCTATGGTTATAACTACTATGAATTTGATAAAAGCTCAGATGATATGAGAAGCACTATGATGTTTTGTGACGGTGCTAGAATGGAAAAATTTATATACTATCCTAGCAAAATAGAAAAAAGTTATAACTCACGCCTACCACTTGTAATATACACACCAAAAGATGTTAATGTGGAAGTTAGAATTTTTAAAGAGATAGATAAATTTATAAAGTAGAGATCTTATAAACAATTAAAATAATTTAGAAAAACTAAAATTATAGTTTTTCTAAATTTGAGCGCGGGCGGATAGCTAAATTTTGATAGTCTATAAACTCACTTTTTTTATACTTATCAACCCCAACCCTTGCAATCATAGCTGCATTATCAGAGCAAAATTTCAAAGGTGCAAGCATTAACTCACAACCATACTCATCACACAAATTTTGCAAATTTTGTCTTAAGTATAAATTTGCACTTGCCCCGCCAACAACACCAAATTTGCTAAATTTTTTATTTTTGAAAACAATTTTTAGCTTATCCATTATATGCAAACAAGCCGCTTTTTGAAATGAATATGCTATATCGCTTTTATCTTGTAAGCTTAAGTTTCCAAGCTTTTCTATTGCAACTCTAACTTGATTTTTAAGTCCTGAAAAACTATATTCTACTCTTTTATCTCCTTTTAAAGGAATGGTAAATTTAAATCTATCTTCATTGCTGTTTTTAGCTAAATTTTCAATAACCAAACCGCCTGGATAGCCCTCGCCCATCATCTTAGCAACCTTATCAAAACTCTCGCCAAAACTATCATCGCTTGTTATAGCTAGTATCTCTATGTTTTTATCTTCATCAATTTCTAAAATCATAGTATGCCCTCCACTTACAAGCAAAACGCCAAGAGGTAGCTCAATTTCTCTATCTAAAAAAAGTGAATATATATGTCCTATCAAGTGATTTACTGAGATTAGTGGAATGTTTAAAGCAACGCTTAAAGATTTGGCCATACTAACCCCACTTATTAAACTCACACTAAGACCTGGCTCATTTGTAACAGCTATGGCTAAAATCTCTTTAAAATATGGTTTGATTTTTTCAAGTATATTAGGAAGTGCAGCCGTATGAAGCCTAGCAGCAAGCTCTGGGACAACACCGCCATATTTACTATGTTCTAGCTCTTGTGAAATTTTTTCATAAAACAAAAGTTTAAAATTATCTTTTTCCATTAAAGCAAGAGAGCTATCATCACAACTACTTTCAATTCCTAAAATCATTTTTTCTCCAAATTTTCATATATGTCTTTTTCTAACTCGCTATAAAATTCGTCACTTAATTTGCATTTAAATGCACTAAATGCATGAATTGCACCTCTTACCAATGTAAAAGTATGCTTTACATTTGCTTGCTTTAACTTTTCTATATACTCAAGTGCTTCATCTCTTAAAATATCTAATTCGCAAATAACAAATTTTAAATTATTTAATTTATTTAATTTACCAAAATTTAATAAATTAATATACTTTTTATATCCATTTTTTCTGATAAAATTCCAAGAAATTTCTGCACATTTTTTATCCCAAACAATAAAATCTTCAAATTCCTCTAAAGAGTTAGTGTTTATATCTGATATCATAGGGCAAAATAAAAAGCTAAATTTAGGTAGTTTTTCCATACTATCTATAAGTTTATATTGAAGTGCTAAGCAAAGATGTGCTCCTGCGCTTATACCGTATAAGATTATATTTTTATATACTTTTAGACACTCTTTATATATAGTAAAAGCATCATTAAGTGGACTAGGATAAGGCTTTAAAGAGTAATCAATTCCAATAATAGTAATATTTAAATTATCTGCTAATTTACATAAAATTTCTAAATCCTGTTCAGGCAATCCAAAAATATATCCACCACCATGAAAATGTAAAACAACATTTGTATTTGTAGCGTTTTTATTTTTACAGATAATTACTCTAATGTCTTTAATATATCTATTTTCTATAATGATATCTTTAGGAATTTCTACTTTTTTTGATAAAGCTATGTGTTTTCTTTTTTCTATAATTTCCTTTGGATTATTTGCAAGGACACTATGATCAAGTTTTAACATAAAATCAGAACTTAAGATAGCTTTTTTAAGGCTATCTTCTATTTTATCAAAGTATTTTATCTTTTTCATCTATCTTTATATCAGGTAATACAAAATTTAAAATAACCCCTATTAAAGCGCCAAGACCAATTCCGCTAAAACTAGCAAAACCAAAATCAAACATCATACCACCAATTGCAAAAACTAAGATAAGCGAGATTATGATTATATTTTTGGGGTTATTTACATCAACTTGATTTTTGATTAAAGTTTCCATACCAACTGAGGCTATAATCCCAAATAAAAGCAGCATTATACCACCAATTACGCAAGCAGGAACAGTTGCTATAAAAGCTCCAAGTTTTCCTACAAATGCCAGTATAATAGCAGTAAATGCTGTCCAAGTCATAATAGCAGGATTAAAAGACTTTGTAATTCTTACAGCTCCTGTAACTTCTGAATAGGTTGTATTTGGTGGACCTCCAAAAAATGCAGCCACTGAAGTTGCTAAACCATCTCCTAAAAGAGTATTTTTAAGTCCAGGCTCTTTTAAATAATCATGCTTTGTAACATTTCCAATAGCAATTATATTTCCAATATGTTCTATCGTTGGGGCAATCGCAACTGGAATCATATATAAAATTGCATTTAGTTCAAAAGTTGGAGTTTTGAAATTTGGTAGAGCAAGCCAAGAAGCACTTGCCACTGGCGAAAAATCAATAATTCCAGCCAATAAGCTGACACCATAACCAACGCTTACACCACAAATTATAGGAATTAATTTAAAAATTCCTTTTCCAAACATTATAACAATTATAGTAGAAATTAGTGTAATCATTGCAATTATTATAGATAACTCTTGCGAGTAAGAAGCATCTTTTCCCATAGCCATTCCAACGGCACTTGGACTTAAAATAAGACCTATTGTAATGATAACAGGACCAACTACAACAGGTGGCAAAAGTTTATGTAAAAACTCTTCACCCTTTAGTCTAACTAAAAAACTAAGAGCAACATAAAAAAGTCCAGCAAAGACAAGTCCACCCATAGTTGCACTTATGCCCCACTCTTTAACACTAAATGCAATAGGAGCTATAAAAGCAAAACTACTTGCTAAAAATATTGGAACAACTTTTTTTCTTGTGCAAATTTGGAATATCAAAGTTCCAATACCTGCGGTAAATAAAGCTACATTTACATCAAGTCCTGTAAGAATTGGCATAAGCACCAAAGCACCAAAAGCAACAAATAAAAACTGAGCACCAAGCACAGCATCTTTAACTCTAAAATCATAATCGGTTGGATTCATTTTTTCCTTTCGTAGATTAATTGTGTGTAGAAAGAAAATTTTTGATAATAGTTTGAGTATTTCGCATATTTTTCAAAAAATTCTTAAAGCCAAATTCAACAGGTAACAAAGAGTATTTGCAGAAAATTAAACCTATAGTTAAATTTATCTTTCGTAATTTCCCAAAAAATAATTATATAGAAATTTAACTTAAAAAAAAGTATGATTTAAAATTTACTAAAGTTACTCTTCAAAAAAGTCATTATCAAGCTCTTTTATCTCATAAGTAGTTTTTACTTGAATTCCAACATTATATTCATACATTAAATCAACTAATTTACTTCCATCTATTAAAATAATCTTATGATGTGCGTTGTTTGCTTTTTGTATGGCTAAGTTATCAAAAGTTGAAGTAGTTATGAAAACACCTTTTTTGGTATCACCACTCATAGCACCTATGAAATTTCTAATGTCTAGTTCACGAACTTTATTTTCTGTGTATCTTTTAGCTTGTATATAAATTTTTTCAAGTCCAAGTTTATCTTCATTTATAATGCCATCAATCCCGCCATCTTTTGATTTTGAAGTTTCAAAGAATTCTCCATAACCCATTTTTTCTAGTAATTTTAAAACAATTTTTTCAAAAAAATACGGATCACTATCTTTTAATCTTTCTAATAGTTCAATTTTCGTTTGAGTTTCAATATTTGAAATACCATTTTCTATAAGCTCTAAAGGACTTTCATCTAGTATATCATTGTCTTTTTTATCACTGGTTTGTAATTTATTATTTTGATAATTTTGAAATTCAGCATCATTTTTTAAATCAAAAATAGTAAAGTTTCCTTTTTTAGCAATTTCCCTACCTTTTTTGGTTATTTTTATAAAACCACGCTTTGGATAAATAACAAACTTTCCCATTTTTAAATATGAATATCCCCATCCTATTCTATCTTCTAAAATATTAATACCACTTTTTGTTTTTTGCTGTAATAAATTTTCTGGTATATTGCTGTAGAACTTTTTATAAACTTTTTTCTTTAAGTCTTTGTTGTAAATTTCATCTTCATCAACTAAAACTTTTAAGATAGGTATAAATGTTTCGTGAAATTTAGGTAGTTGCATATTTGTCCTTAATTAATTTATATTTATAAAATTCATAAATACGGTTTTGCATATTTAAAAGTTAATAATTAAATATGCAAAGCAAATTCTTTTACTTTAAAATCTAATTCAAACAAATCATCTATATCAGTAATTTTTGTTGAACCAAATTTATCCAAGCTTTCAAAAACTATTTTTTTATTATCTAAAAATTTACACTCATTATTTAGAAATTTCTTTACATAAATTTCATTTGCTGCATTTATTATGGTTCCTAAATCTGGGTTTTTAACAACCTCATCTTTTAGACTAAATATTGGAAATTTTTCTAGGTCAATTTTTTGAAATTCCATTTTTTTCAAATTTAAAAGGTCAAAGTTTGAAACTATTTCTTCATTTAAATCATCAATTATGGCATGAGAAATTGCAAGTTTCATATCAGCTATACTAATATGTGCAGTAGTTGAGCCATCTATAAAATCAATTAAAGCGTGAATCGTTGAGCTTTTTTCAATAATCGCATCGAGATTTTTAACACCATAAAGCCAATAAGCTTCCATTATCTCAAAAAGCTTGTTTGTCATAGTTGCACTATCAATTGTAATCTTAGATCCCATTTTCCAATTTGGATGTTTAAGTGCCATTTGTGGAGTTGCATTTTTAAGCTCTCCTAAAGGAGTATCCCTAAAAGCTCCGCCACTTGCAGTTATAATCATCTTTTTAATCTTCAAACTATCTTTTAGTAAAAATTTCAAACCAAAATGCTCACTATCAATAGCTTTAATTTTTTTACTATCTAAAAATTTACCTCCAGCCACAAGACTTTCTTTGTTTGCAAGACATAGGGTTTTACCTAATTTTTGCACCAAAATACTTGGTTTAAGCCCTGCAAATCCAACTAAAGCATTTACCACTTTGGAGCTTTGGCACTCTTTTAACATATCTAAAAGTCCATTTTCACCGATAAATACTTTGTTATGATTTACTTTGTCTTTTAAAAATTTATCTCCAATACAAACAAATTTAGGACTAAATTTGGAAATTTGTTCATTTAGTAATTTATAGTTTTTATTACAGCTTAATGCTTCTATTTCAAGGTTAAATCTCTTAGCTATCTCTAAGCTATTAACCCCAATGCTTCCAGTTGAACCTAAAACTACCATGTTACAACTAAACTAAGTACCATAGAGGCAAAAAGAAGTCCATCAACTCTATCTAAAACGCCACCATGTCCAGGAAAAAGTGTACCACTATCTTTTACACCTGCTTTTCTTTTTAAATAACTCTCAAAAAGATCACCAAATACGCTAGAAATTGATATTAAGATTATAGACCAAATGCTAAACACATTACCATCTATAAAATTTTTATTATATAAAAATCCCAAAACAACACCACAAAGTATACCGCCTAAAACGCCCTCTATAGTTTTATTAGGAGATGTTGGGGTAAATCTATATCTTCCAAACATCTTTCCTATAAAATATGCCCCGCTATCAGTTGCCACAACTATAGCAATCACAAACACTAAACAGGATATACCAAGAGTATTATATATACTAAACATTATAAAAATAGGTGCAACAGGGTATAAAAATGGTAAAATTGATTCCCAATTTTGCCTATTCATAAGTGCTAAATATGAGGCTATAAAAAGAATTAAAAACATTATAAATTTATATGTGCCCTCAAAACTGCCTGCAAAAGGAAGAAACAATACAAAAGAAACCATAGCTACAATGATAAGCTCCCATTTTTCAACCTTAAATAGCAACAAACTCTCTGAAAAAGCAATGGCTAAGATAGCAGCAAAAACTAAGACATTCAACAACCAAATATCCAAAAAAACAAGCACAAGTAGTGCTAAAATCATAATACCTGCCGTCTTTAAACGCGCTTCCATAAATTCTCCTTTTATACTTTTAAAATTTCTATTGTATCGTAATTTACGTAATTCACAAAAGCTCCATTTATGACCTTAACATTCTCTTTTTTTGTAAAATCAACTAAATACTTACCGCTCTCTTTTACGCTCATATTAACACATAAATTTGCAGCAAATTCTATAATATCTTCGCTAAGCTTTTGCTTATTAGTTTTTACTATTACATGAGCAGATGGAATATCTTTGATATGAAACCAAAAGTCATTCTTTTTTGCATTTTTTAAAAGCAAAATATTACCTTTTTCATTTTTACCAACTGAAATTTTAAACTCATTTATATAGAAATTTTCAATATTGTCATGCTCTTTTTCATACTTTTTTTTCTGACTTTTTCTAGGTAACAAAATTTCAAGCTCTTCAATAGTTTTTGCATTTTTTAGCATATATTTTAAATTTTCTAAAAACTTGATTTTTTCATTTAAATTTTTCTCTTCTATAGATATTCCTAGTGCTTTTTGCTTTAACTTTTTACTCTCTTCAAACATCTGCTTAGTGCTATTTTTAGGACTTTCTTCTAGCTTTATAAATATATCTTTTCCCTCAAAATCAACAAGTTTTAACTCTCTATCAAAATCTTTTAAATTATGCAGATTTGCAGTTATGATTCTAGCTTTATTATTAAGAACCTCACTTTGATTTAAAAGCTCCTCTTTGCTTTGTAGTGAGTTTAAGTTTTTTTGTACACCTGAAAGCTTTTTTTCAACTTGAGATAACTTAGAAAATTTCACATTTTCCATCTGTTTTAAATTTATCTTTTCAAACTCATTTTTAAAAAACTCATTGAAATTTAAGATGTCTTCACTCTCTTTTTCTTTAATGTTTATTGGATCTAAATGGATAAGTTCTTTTCCAGGTTTTATAGTTCTGTTTTGGTTTTCATAGTGGCTTAATGCATCTAATATCATATTTTTTTCATCTGCTATAACAACATTTGTAAACCGACCTGTGAACTCAAAATATATATTAGATTCTACTTTTTTATAGCTTCCTTTTTGAACAGCTTTTATGTGCAAAATTCTATTCCCATCCAAAACTTCTATTTTTTCTATATAAGATGAGTTAAATCTTTTTGCCAAAGTAACATCAAAAGGAGCGTTATAGTGTTTGGAGCTCTGAAATTCATCATTTTTATATATGGAAGAATTTCCTTTGCTCATATCAAAAAAAAGCTTTTCTTTGCTGTTAAAGTCTATGACTAATACCCTATCATTAGCTCTTTTAATGGTATTAATTTTATTATATTTTTGTAAATATTGTCCTATTTGTATTAAAATTTTATATTTCATTCTTTAATTATATTCAAATTTATACAATTTTAGATAAAATGATATCAATTTAGATAAATTAGAGGCTATTATGAAATTAACAATAACAGAAAAAATATTTAGTGAACATGCTGGTAAAGAGGTTTTGGCTGGGCAGATAACTCAAAGCAATATTGATATGATAATAGGAAATGATATAACTACGCCTATTTCAATAAAAGCTTTTAGAGAAAGTGGAGCTAAAAAACTTGCAAATCCATATGGCTTTGCACTAGTTATGGACCACTACATTCCAGCAAAAGATATAATGAGTGCCAATCAAGCTAAAATTTCAAGAGATTTTGCTTATGAGCATGATTTACCATATTTTTTTGATGAAAAAGATTTAGGAATTGAACATGCTTTGCTTCCTGAAAAAGGGCTTGTGATACCAGGAGATGTTATAATCGGAGCTGATTCTCACACCTGTACACATGGTGCTTTAGGAGCTTTTTCAACCGGTATGGGCTCAACTGATTTAGCTTACGCTATGATAACTGGAAATAACTGGTTTAAAGTTCCGCAAAGTATAAAAGTGGCTTTTAATGGAAAGCCAGAGGAGCATGTCTATGGAAAAGATTTGATTTTAGAAATTATTAGACAAATAGGCGTTGATGGCGCTTTATATAAAGCGTTAGAATTTACAGGTGATACTATAAACTATCTTGAAATGGATGATAGATTTTCACTTTGCAACATGTCAATAGAAGCAGGTGCAAAAAGTGGGATAATTGCAGTTGATGAAATTACAAAAGAATTTTTAAAAGATAAAAACTTAAGAGATAAACCAAAATATCACTATTCAGACGAAGGTGCAAATTATGAAAGAATTTTGGAAATTGATGTTAGTAGACTTGAGCCTTTAGTTGCATATCCATTTTTACCTAGCAATGGAAAAAGTATAACTCAAGCTGTCAAAGATGATATAGCGATTGACCAAGCATTTATCGGAAGTTGCACTAATGGAAGAATTAGTGATTTAAGAATAGCAGCAAAAATTCTAAAAGGCAAAAGAGTTGCAAGAAAAACAAGACTTATCATAACTCCAGCAACACAAAAGATTTTAATGCAAGCTCAAAAAGAAGGACTTGTAGATATATTTATAGAAGCAGGAGCAGTTGTAAGTAATCCAACTTGTGGTGCTTGTCTTGGTGGGTATATGGGAATTTTAGGTGCTGGTGAGAGATGTATATCAACTACAAATAGAAATTTTATTGGAAGAATGGGCGATAGAAGCAGTGAAATTTACTTGTCAAACTCTGCAGTTGCTGCTGCAAGTGCAATTACAGGCAAAATAACGGATCCAAGAGATTTGTAGTGAAATCTTGTGTAATATTAGGTGGTGGAAAAAGCTCTAGAATGGGCAAAGATAAAACACTTTTACCATTTAAGGGACAACCTAGTTTAACACACTATCAATACAATAAGCTTAAAGTTGTTTTTGATAATGTTTTTGTAAGTGCTAAAAATCAAAAATTTAATCCGCCTTTACCCATAATTGAAGATAGAATTAATGACTATTCTCCAATGCTTGCTCTTTATTCTATCTTATCATATTTTAAAAATGAAAAAATTTTTATAATACCTGCTGATATGCCTTTTGTGGAAATTGATACTATAAGAAAACTATATAACGAATCAATAGGTTATGAAATTTGCGTGGCTGGTGATAGTGAATTTAGACATAGTCTGTGTGGCTTTTTTGATAGTAATTTAGCAAATTTAACAAAAACTCTATATGAGAAAAAAGAGCATAAAATAGGACTTTTGTTTAAAGAGGTTAAATTTAAAGAGATTAAATTTAATAACAATGAACAATTTTTTAATATAAATTACCCCAAAGACTATGAAAAGGCAAATTTATGAAAAAGGTTATTTTTCTCTCTTTTTGTGCGATTTTTGCTTTAGCAAATGATGATATTTTAAAAAAAGCACAATACTATGAGAGCATAGGGGATTATAAAAATGCTATGCTTTATTATAAAAAGCTTGTAGAAAAACCTAATATCAAAGAGATATCTATCGATATCAACAATACAAAAGAACTTCAAAAAGAAGAAATTGTAGCATCTGCTAAAAAGATTAATAAAGCACAAAATGAAGTTAAAGTGCAAGTTATTGATCTAACTAAAAAGTATAAAACTGCTGATGAGAGTGATGGGATTATAATACATAAATTTAAACCTAATTATATAGCATACGCTCATGATACTACAAATAAAGGCGATAGAAAAAAAGATGAGCTTAAATTTCAATTAAGTATTCAAAAGCCAATCATAGACAATTTTTTTGGCTTAGATGAAACTATAACTTTTGCATACACACAGCAATCTTTTTGGCAAATTTGGGAAGATTCTGCACCTTTTAGAACTACTAGCTACGAGCCTGAGATATTTGTAACTATTCCAGTTGAGTTTTTAAACTTTGACTATCTTAGATTTGGACTAAACCATCAATCAAATGGAGAAGATGGTAAAGATTCTAGATCTTGGAATAGGTTTTATGTTGGAACAAATTTCAATATTGGAAATTTAGAAATATCACCTAGAGTTTGGGCTACTTTTGGGTTAGACGATACTAATAAGGACATAAAAGATTATTTAGGATATGGGGATATTGAGTTTAAATATAATTTTACAAACTCTCAAATTTTAGCAGTTTTAAGAAATAATCTAAATTTTAGTGATAATAAAGGCTCTTTAGAATTTAATTACTTTTTTCCTATTTTTAGCGGAAAATTTCAAGGATTTTTCCAGTATTTCACAGGATATGGAGAAAGCTTAATTGACTATAACAGACATGTTAATAAATTTAGCTTAGGAATATCTATATTTAATGATTAGATATTAGTGGCAATATACCACCAATATCTACTTTTCTTCCTCTATTTCTTCTTCATAAAGGATTAAAGGTTTTTTCTCAACTTTTACTTTTTCGATGGTATTTCCGTCCATCTTCATAATTTCATAAATACAAATTTTATCCTCAATCTTATCGCCAACAACAGGCAATCTTCCAAGAAGATTAAATACATATCCACCTATGGTAACCTCTTCAGTTTCCTCATCAAACCTAATGTCCATAAGCTCTTCAACATCTTCAATGTCAAATCTACCCATAAACTCATAAACATTGTCTTTTATCTTTTTATAATTAGGAGATTTGTCATCATGCTCATCATTTATATCGCCAAATACTTCTTCAATGATATCTTCCATTGTTAAAAGACCAGCAGTTCCTCCCCACTCATCTATAACAAGAGCAGCAGAAATTCCCTCTTTATTCATCTTAGGAAGTATTTTAGCTATTGAAAAATTCTCAGGCACAATGATAGGCTTTCTAACTATATCATCAAAATTTTTATTTTCGCCTTGTTGCATAATATCTCTAATATGTATCATACCAAGAACATTATCTTTACTTCCATCTATATATGGAAATCTCGTATATTTAGCATCAATTACTGTTTTGTAATTCTCTTCATAACTTTTTTGTTTATTTAGACAAATCATATTTTTTCTTGGCGTCATTATCTCTTTAGCGACAGTTTCACCAAAATCAACTGCATTTTTGATGATTTCACTCTCAACAGAGTCTAAAACACCACCCTTTAAACTCTCAGAAACTATTATTTTAATCTCTTCTTCAGAGTGTGCTATCTCACTTTCCCCAGCAGGTTTTATGTTTAAAAGCTTTAAAACGCTTCTTGCTAAAAAATCAAATGTTTTAATAAATGGAGAAAATATAACCCAGAATGCATGCAAAGGTTTAGCCACAAGAAGGGTTGCTTGTTCAGGCTTTACAATTGCTATTGATTTTGGAACAAGCTCGCCCAAAACAACATGCAAGAGTGTAATTATTGAAAAAGAAATAGCAAAAGAAATAGTGTGTATTAAAATACTATTTTCACCTACAATTGCTTGCAATGGTTTTTCTATGATTGTTGCTACAGCTGGTTCACCTATCCAACCAAGCGCAAGAGAGCTTAAAGTAATCCCAAGCTGTGTAGCACTTAAGTATGTGTCAAGAGAATTTGTAATCTCATAAGCTAGTTTTGCGTTTGGAACCTTGTCTCTAACAAGCTCCTCTAGTCTACTTTTTCTTATTTTAACAATTGCAAATTCAGAAAGAACGAAAAAAGCATTTAAAAATACAAAAACGAAAGCTAAAAATATCATCAAGGCCGAATGATCCGTATCCAATAAATTATCCTTTTAATTATAGTACTCCATTATATCAAAATTTTCATTAAATTTTAATATAATGGATTTTTTAACTATTTAAATCTTTTTTGATTTTTCATATAAAGGCATAACTTTTCTTGACACCTCTGTTAGTTTGGCTATTCTGTTTTCATGAGATGGGTGAGTTGACATAAACTCAGCTGGTTGATTTTTACTAGCTTTGCTCATTTTTTTCCAAACATTTATAGCGGCTTCTGGGTTATATCCCCCTCTTGCCATAAGCTCAGCACCCATAATATCAGCTTCTATCTCTTGTGCTCTTGAAAAAGGTAGAGCTATGGTATAAGTTGCTGCCATATTTGCTAAATTCGCAAGTTCATTACTACCCGTAGCTACGCTTACAGCTAAAATTCCTATATTTTTAAGTTGATCTCTACTTGCTTTTTCTCTACTATGCTCTCTTAAAGCATGTGCCATTTCATGTCCCATAATAGCAGCTATCTCAGCATCTGTTAGTTTTAAAGTATCTATAATTCCTGTATAAAATACAATTTTTCCACCAGGCATACACCAAGCGTTTATAGTCTTATCATCTATAACATTTACTTGCCAATCCCACTTAAGAGCATCTTCTCTAAAAGTTACTACTTGAGGAATTAAACTTCTAGAAATTCTTTGCACTCTTTTGGTTGCTACTGGGTCTGTGTTCAGCTTTCTTTTACTACTTGCCTTTTTTAAAACTTGTGTATAGGCAAGTGCTGCACCTTTGTCCATTTCTGCTTGACTAACTAAAAACATCTGTGACCTACTAATCCCTACCTGTCCTGGCTTAGTGCTAGTAGCACATCCTACTAAAAAAACAACCAATGCCAAACAAGACAATAAATACTTTTTCATAATAACCCCTTTAAATTGTTATTTTATATATCCTATGTTTTCTTCAAATTCTTTTAATCTTTTATGAATACTTCTAAGCTCTGTTACTGTTGTCCAATTATTTATAAATATACTAAAACTCTCTCTTACTTGACCAAAAGCATTTCCAATCTGTATAAGAGTTCCAATAGTTACAAGTCCTATAAACAAACTTGGCCCTGCTATCATATATGGAACTAAAACCATAAATTGAGAAAACGATACAAGCCAAATATTAAAATATCCATAATGTAAAAATAACCTATAGTAATTTACCTTAATTCCTGTAAAAAGATTTATTAAAACTCCTAAATCAGCATAATTTACCTTATCATCCTCTGCATACACAAGCTCTTTTCTAAAAGCTGCTTCAACTTTTTGATTATTATATTCAAGACCTGGAAGCTTAATACCTACAAACCAAGATATTAAAAGCCCGCCTAAACTAACAGTTATGGCAACCCATACTAAACTTCCTGGAATTTCTTTTAAAAACCCTGTTCCAATGCTATTACTAAGTGTCCACAAGATAGGAATAAAGGCAATTAATGTCATAAATGCTCTAACCGTCTTAACTCCTAAATCTTCTATAATTTTAGCAAATCTATATATATCTTCTTGAATTCTTTGCGAACTACCTTCTATATCTTTATGGCAGTGCCTCCATCTTTCTATATAATCAAATGTCATAGCTTCACGCCATCTAAAAACCCAGTGACTTGCAAAATAGGTTGTAAGAGAATAGACTATTACATATGGCATAGCAAGATAGAAAAAACGCCTAATGCTTGCCCAAAAATCATCAACCGTATTCTTTTGTGCATTTTGCATTAAATCATAAAAAGTTTTATACCACTCATTTATTGCTACATTTATATGGGTTTGATAAAATAGAGATAAAAGCAAAAATGCTAGTCCTCCATATGCCCACAATGCCCATTTTCGGCTTTTAAAATAAGATTTAAACATAGGTTAATTAAAAAAGCAAACTGTTTTAAGAATTTTCATCCAAGTCTTTCTCTTCTTTCATCTTATGCTTTGTAGCTTCATATGTTCTTTTTGCAAGCTCTTCACTACTAACCTTTGAGTCTTTTTCTTTAAATTCTGAAAATTTAGCTAAGATCTTTTTTTCTATCTTTTCTATCTCATTTTTAAATTTATCAAATTTTTTATCTAACTCAAACTCATCTACAAATTTTTCTTTTTTTTCGCTAAAATCTTTCTTTAAATCTTCAAATTTTTCTGATGTAAATTTGCTAAGCTCTTTATAGTTTTCTTGAACATTCATATCCTCAAGTGTCTCTTTTATCTGCTGAGATAAATCAGATGAAGCTTTTTTGAGTATTGCAAAATACCCTGTATAATCTTTTTTAATGATATCTTCAAGATCGCTTTTAGCTGGTTCATCACTTAAAGATGATAACATTTGCAAAAGCTCAATATACTCTTTATCCATATTTTCAAAATCTTTTTGAGTATTTTTATAGTTTATACTAACCTCTTCAGGTGCAAATTTGAAATCATTTTTTACTTTTTCCATTGCTCTAATGATACCTTCATTTACACCATATACAGCTCCGCTTATAATCTCTTTAGTATATGCTTGACTTAAATTTGAAACACTTATTGCTTGCGATATGATTATTCTAGCAATTTCAAGAATTCTACTCTTTTTAAAACTTCCTTCAAAAATACTTTTATATGTTAAGCTTTTACTAAATTCTCTAGTTGTTTCTTCTACATCTTCATTTGATTCTAGTATTGTTACAAATACACTTTCACTAATTTCGCTAATGATATTTTCTAAAAGAACAGTATCAACTGTCTGGCTATTTATGATAGATAAAATTTTATCTTTATCTTTAATCTCACTATTTTTAATATTGTCTTCTATGCCTTTATAGGATTGAAAAACAATTTTTCTAATTTGAATTACCTGTTTTTCTAAATCTTTTTTAATTCTTTCACTTTTATATAAAAGCTCATAAAGGTAGTTTTCTTCATCTTGTATTAATGCTTTTTTTATACTAGATAAAATTACTTTAATATTTTCATTAGTAAGCAACCCTAATTCATTCAAAGAGCTATAAAACATAATAAAAAGTTCGCTTGAAAACTCTTTTCTAGAATTTATATCTAAATCTTTAAATTTCTTTTTACTCTCTTTGTATGCCAAATCTTCTACTATTTGATCTAAATTTGGCTCGCCTATCTTGCTTTTTAGCTCTGCATTAAAACTATTCACTTTCTGTCCCCTTATAATACAAACTTACTTATATTTTTAAATTTATTAAAAATATCTAATCTCTCTTTTTCACTACTTACTAACACTTTTATATTATAACTTTTATATTTGCCACTTGAACTATCTTTAGAGGGATTTATCTCATATTTTAAATCATTTAATATATTTTCTACTTTTAAGTTTATATCCTCGCTAGCATCAACTAATACCTTATAACTCCAATGCACTGGATAGTCTATATTTGGCTTTTTATTACTCAGATCGCATATATTCACCGCTTTTACCTCCGCTTTTTTTAATAAGTTTTATATCTTCAATCACCATAGTTTTATCTATGGCTTTAACCATATCATATATAGTTAAAAGTCCAACACTAACCCCTGTTAAAGCCTCCATCTCAACTCCTGTTTTTCCATCTATCTTAACTGTTACATCTAGTTTATAAGCATAAATTTCTGGAAGCTCTGTAATGTCCACATCTACTGAGTTTATAAGAAGTGGATGACACATAGGGATTAACTCACTTGTTTTTTTAGTGCCCATAATGGCTGCAACCACAGCAGTTTGTAAAACAGGTCCTTTTTTTGCACTATTTTCTTTAATAGCTAAAAAAGCCTCTTTGCTCATCTTTATAACTCCACTTGCCATTGCTACTCTTGTAGTTATCTCTTTTGAGCCTACATCAACCATTTTAGGTCTATTTTTTTCATCTAAATGTGTAAGCATTAAAATCCTTTTTAGGTATTATTATAGCTTTATTTTATCAAAAATTTAATAATATATTTTTAAATAGGGGTTGAATAAAAAAGCCCAGTTTTAGCTGGGCTTAACAAAAAGGAGGTTTTATCTTAATTGAATAGTCTTATTCTAACCGTTATGGCTAAACCAGATATTAACCCTTTTTAAATATTAAATAATAAATTTTATTATTTAACTTCTACTACTTCTGCGTTTGGTGCTTCTTTGACGATTAAATCAATTACTTTTAAGCAATCTTTTTTGTCTTTGAAATCTTCACTAACAGCTATTATTTGACCATTGCTAGCTTTTAATCTAAATCTAAAATGACCTTTTTTGTCTTCGTATATCTCAAATTTAGGATTAGTAAGCTTTTCGCTATCTTCAATAGTTAAATCTTCAATCTTATTTAAAGCCGAGTTTTTCTTAACGCTTTCAATTCCATTTTTGCAAGCACTTAAAGTTGTATAAACCTCAGATGTACAAACTATGTGTGAATTGATATCTAAATCAAATTTAATCCCTGTTTTTGTCTCTTTTATAATGAATTTTGCCATTATTTCTCCTTTAAAAATTATGTTATATTTTATCACATTATTTTAACAATATAGGAACTTAATAATATTTTTATCAGATATTTAAACAAAAATCAGTTTTAGAAATTTAGAAGTAATTAATTTTATAAATGTATATTTTTCAATAAAGCATAAACTATTGTGGACTCCTTTTACAAATATTACTATTTGTCCACAATTATTACACAATAATCTTTTAATTTGTACTTATTTTAAATAATTTACATTAACCTATGAGAGTATTTGAAGTATCAGTTCTACTAGGCTTTAGTGATTTTTTAGAAGTTGTATTAGGTTTATTTTTGGCGGGTAGAGAGGGATTTGAACCCCCGGTAAGTTGCCCTACACACGCGTTCCAGGCGTGCTCCTTCAGCCACTCGGACATCTACCCAAAGTAAAGGCTAAATTATATCTTAGTTTTTGAAATTTAGCCTTAAATCATTATTTTATAAGTTCTTTTGCTCTTTGTGCTATATTGATATCACTAAATCCAAAATGTTTAAACAACTCATTTGCATTTCCACTCTCGCCAAAGCTTTCCATGCAAACAACATCATCAGCAAATTTATACCACTCTAAAGCACTAGCTGCCTCAACTGCTAAAACTTTTGTATTTTTATCAAATATTTTTGCTATATAGTCTTTGTCTTGCTTGCATAATAACTCAAAGCAAGGTGCACTTACAACATTAGTTTTAATATCTTCACTCTCTAAAATAGCAGCAGCTTTTAAACAAAGATCAACCTCGCTACCGCTTGCAACTAGAGTAATCTTTGCACCATTACTCTCCTTAAGAAGATAAGCACCGTTTATAACATCACCAAAAACAGGTTTTGGAAGTGGGTTTAAGCCTTGTCTTGAACATACAAAAGCAGATGGGTATGCAAAATCAAGGGCAGCTTGCCAACACTTAACATTTTCATCGCCATCAGCTGGTCTAAATGTATAGAAATTTGGCATTGCTCTAAATGTGCTAAGTTGCTCTATAGGCTCGTGAGTTGGACCATCTTCACCAACACCGATACTATCGTGAGTAAAAACAAAATAGTGTCTAAGTCCCATAAGTGCAGCAAGTCTAGCTCCTGTTTTTAGATAATCACTAAATATAAAAAATGTCGCTGAAAATGGCACAAAAAGGCCATATCTAGCAAATGAGTTTCCAATAGCTGCCATAGCGTGTTCTCTAATTCCATAATGGATATTTTTACCAAGTGGAAAATCTTGTGAGTTTTTTAAAGTTGTTTTATTTGAAGGAGCTAGATCGGCACTTCCACCTAAAAAGCCTGAAATTTGTTCGCTAATGGCATTTAAAATTTGTCCATTTGAATCTCGTGTTGCAAGTTTCTTACCACTAAAAACAGGAAATTCAACCTTTGAAAAATCAGGATTTAAAAGTGAGTTTAACAGCTCTTTTTTTTCATTAGATAGTTTTTTTACCTTATCATTCCATAAAGCCTCTTCTAAATCCCCTTTTTCAATAGCTGCTCTTGTTTCAAACAAAACATCCTCATCAACAAAAAAAGACTTTTCTGGATCAAATCCAGCCTCTTGCTTTGCTTTTTTTATAACTTCTTCTCCAAGTGGAGAGCCATGACTAGAGGCACTTCCTTCAAGTTCTAAAGCACCTTTTGCAATTGTAGTTTTAGCTATAATCAAATATGGCTTAGTTTTGTTTTTTGCCTCATCTAAAACAAATTCAATTTGATCAAAATTATGCCCATCAATTCTTGCGACCTCAAAGCCTTGTGCCTCAAATCTTACTTTAATATCTTCATCCCAAGCTAGAGCGGTGCTACCTTCAATGGTAATGCTGTTTGAGTCATAGATGATAACTAAATTGTTTAAATTGTGCTTTCCTGCTAATGCACAAGCCTCATAGCTAATGCCCTCTTGCAAATCACCATCGCCACATAAACAATAAACCTTATGATCAATAATGCTGTTATCTTCTTCGTTTAGTAAATTTTGTGCATATTTTGCCGCCATAGCGAACCCAACTGCATTTGCCACGCCTTGACCAAGTGGTCCTGTTGCAATTTCTACACCCTCTGTTGTGATTTCTGGATGTCCTGGTGTTTTAGAGTGAAGTTGGCGAAAATTTTTAAGCTCGTCCATACTTAAATCATACCCACTTAAGTAAAGATAACTATAAACTAAAGCACTTGCATGCCCACCTGAAAATACTATCCTATCCCTATTTAGCCAATTAGGATTTTTAGGATGATGTTTTATTTTTTTCATCAGCACAGTCATTATATCGCTAAGCCCCATAGGCGCACCTGGGTGTCCTGAGTTAGCTTTTTGTATCATATCTGCGCTTAAAAACTTAATTGTGTTGGAAATTTTGGTTTGCATGCTTACCCTTTTAAATATTTTTTTGTTAAATTTTCTATCATTTTTACTAGTTGCGGTTCAGAACTTTGAATATCTTTAGATATCTCTTCTATTAATTGGTTTTTAATCTTTATAGATTTTTCTACGCCTATTAAATTTGTAAATGAATTTTTACTTTTATCATTATTTGTTGGCTTACCTGCTTCTTCTTGAGTATTTGTAGCATCTATAATATCATCTTGAATTTGAAAAGCAAGTCCTAACTTTATACCTATATCATAAATTTCTTTTACTTTTTTATCGCTGAGTTTTGAAATGATTGCACCCATTTGCAAACTAGAAGCTATTAGTGCGCCTGTTTTGTTGTTATGTATAAAGGTAATCTCTTCAATATCTAGCTTTTTATCCTCAAAAAAACAGTCAATTGCTTGACCTAAAACCATACCATTGCAACCTGCACTAAAAGATAAAGACTCAATACATTTTAATTTTATATCACTGTCTAAATTTGCTTGTGTTATCTCATAAAATGCTCTAGTATTTAAAGCATCTCCTACTAAAAGCGCTGTAACCTCATCAAATTTTTTATGCGTTGTTACATTTCCTCTTCTTAAATCGGCATTATCCATAATAGGAAGATCATCATGTATTAAAGAGTATGTATGTATCATTTCAAGTGCTAAAGCTACTCTTAATGCATTATCAAAATAAGATGGATTTAGCTCTTCAACTACACCTAAAAGAAGCTGAGCTCTAAAATGCTTTCCACCACTTCTTAACATATAGTTTAAAGCTTCTTCAAAATATGGGTGAAAACTTTTGCACTCTATATAGTTATCTTTTAAGAAAATTTCAAATTTTTCTAATATAGACACTAATTCAGTCCCCCTAAACCACCAAGCATTTTTGCGGCTAAATCTTTCTTTTGAGTTTCAACTAGTTTTATAGCATCATTCATAGCAGATATTAGTAAAATTTGAAGACTTTCTCTATCTTCAAAAAGACTTTCATCTATGTTTAGATCCAAAACTTCGCCTTTTCCATTGATCTTTATCTCAACCATTCCAGCGCCACTTTTAACGCTGTACTCTTTGCTTTCACTCTCTTGTTCCAATTCTTTTGCTTTCTTTTGAATCTCTTCAAACATTGAGCCCATTTTAGAAAAATCAAATCCATCAAGCATATTTTCTCCTATTTTATAATTTTATTTTTTTTATCTACATGCACAATTGTAGGTTTAAATTTTCTTGCCTTTTTCTCACTCATTGAAGCATAGCTAACTATTATCACGATATCGCCTTTTGCTACTTTTCTAGCTGCGGCTCCATTTAGACAAATTTCACCTTTTTTACCTTTTATAACATATGTTTGAAATCTCTCTCCATTATTTACATCAAGTATCTCAACTTTTTGAAATTCTTTTAATTTAGCCGCTTTTATAAGCTTTTCATCAATTGATATAGAACCAACATAGTTTAAATTTGCGTCTGTAACTGTGGCTCTGTGAATTTTACTTTGCAACATTTCTATTTGCATAATTATATTTCCTTTAAAATTTCTTTAACCACTTCTTTGTCAGAAAATGGATATTTCACACCTTTTATTTCTTGATAATTTTCATCACCCTTGCCTAATATAACGATAATCTCTTTTCCCTTTACTAAGCTTAGTGCTTTTTTTATCGCCTCTTTTCTATCGCTTATTATAATTGCTTTTTCTTTAAATTTAAAGCCTTCTAAAATATCTTTTATAATTAAATTTGGATCTTCACTTCGTGGATTATCACTAGTTATGATTGGAGTTCTAGCAAATCTTTCAACCATTGCGCCCATTAAAGGTCTTTTAGTTCTATCTCTATCGCCACCTGCACCAAAGACAACTATCATATCATTAGCCTTTAATGCATTTAAAACTTTTTCTATTCCATCTGGTGTATGAGCAAAATCCACTATAACTTTTGGATTTTCATTAACAACTTCAACTCTTCCTTCAACCCCACCAAAATTTGATAGCGCCTTTTTTATCTCTTCGTTTGTCTTTTTTGTCAAAACCTTAACGGCTACAAACGCCGCAAGAAGATTGTAAAGATTAAACTCACCCACCAAGTCACTATCAATCATAATTTCACCATCAGGTGTTTTTACTATGGCATTAATTCCATCTTTTATTGAGTAGGCTACAAGACTGTAAGTTGCAACCTTTTTTATACTATAAGTTAGAGTATTTTTAAAGCTGTATTTTATATTTTCATCATCACTATTTATAATTTTAGTAGTTTTATCATCCATAAAAAAACTACTTTTAACTCTAGCGTATTCGCTAAATGTTTTATGATAATCAAGATGATCTTGGGTTAAATTTGTGAAAATTTTAAGTGAAAAATCTATACCCTCAACCCTATTTTGGGCAATAGCATGAGAGCTTACTTCCATTATAAAAAAATCGCATTTATTTTTTGTGGCAATGTCAAGGTATGAAAGAATTTTTATAGGAGAACTAGTGGTAAGTCCCTTTTCATCTACTTTTTCCTCATTAACAAAAGCACCTCTTGTCCCACATAAAAATACATTGTATCCTAAATCTAAAAGAGTAGAATAGATGGCCGCAGCTGTTGTAGTTTTACCATTTGTGCCTGTTATACCAACTATTTTTATATCCTTACTAACACCTAAAAGGTTCTTAGCTTCATTCAGATCAACTATATTAGCACCATTTTCTAGTGCATCTTTTTCATATTTTGCATTAAAGTCACTTTTTAAAAAATAGCAATTTTTAGTGCACTCATTAGAGTTATCAGTAATGTAGTTATTTATTAATTTTATTTTCATATTTTTTAATTTTCTGTGCTATATCTTTTACTTTTTTATCCCAAGAGCCGTGAATTTCAACAAACATTTCAAAATATCTTGCGCCTATTTGATACATTCCATTATCAAAAAGATCCTCTATGAAATTTAAAAAGCTATCTTTGCTTTTTATAACTAGTCTGGTTGACATCATAATAGATTCTAAATTTTCTTTAAATTTTTTATTGTTATTTTTACTATTTGTTATCGCATCTTTAAATTCTTTATAGCTTATAGCATTCTCATCTATCTCATACTTGTCTGCATTTTTATCGTTTGTTTCAAGTGCTGATACTAATTTATTTAAATCATCAAAATTATCATTTTCTTTTAAATCTTTATTAACAAGATAAAATTCAAATATAAGCTTTGCATCTTCTTTATTGTTTTTAGCTGCTTCACTCAAACTTATTAAAAATAGGATTTCTTCTTTCTCATCTTCTGTGAAAGCTAGAGAAAAAAAAGATTTTGCCTCTTCAAACTGATTATTTTTAAAAGCTTTATATCCTAAATTTTTATAATTTATCAATATCAAACTCCTCACCCATTGGAACATTTACTAAAGTAAGCTCTGGGTGAATATCTATCTTTAACTGCTTTTCTATTCCATATTTTAATGTTTGACCACTAGAAGGACAACCATGACAAGCTCCAATAAGTCTAACATAAACAACTCCATTTTTTACACCAAGAAATTCCATCCCTCCGCCATCGCTTTTAAGCATTGGCAATACAGCTTCTAGGCTTGTTTTTACGGGTTCTATTAAATCTTCATCACTAAATGGTAACATTCTTAATTCCTAAATCATAATATATTTAGTTATTTTACCGAAAGTTTATAAATTTATTGCAAGTAGGCTTCAACTTACTTAGCAAGCTAAGCAAGTTGAATATTTTGTATTAGTCTTTTATTAGTTCTATAAATGCCATTTCAGCGGCATCACCACGGCGAAGTCTAGTTTTTACTATCCTTGTATATCCACCATTTCTATCTGTATATCTAGGAGCTATATCTTCTACAAGTTTTTTAGTTGCTTCTTTATCTTGTAATTTTGAAAATACAACACGGTGAGCATTAAAATCGCCTACTCTTGCTTTTGTTATTAACTTTTCAACATAAGATCTAAGCTCTTTTGCTTTTGGAAGTGTAGTTTCAATCTTTTCATTTTTAATTATTGCTATTGTTAAATTTTTAAGCAATGCGGAACGATGAGATGAAGTTCTTCCGAGCTTTCTATATCCATGTCCATGTCTCATTTATTATCCTTCACTATTTTCTCTATCAAATTCTTTTATTTTTTTAAGCAATGCATCTTTTTGCTCTGCTAACTCAGGGCACCCTACAGGATATCCAATTTCTTCCATTATGGCTTTTATCTCTTCAAGAGATTTTTTACCGAGATTTTTTATATCTTTAAGCTCGCTCTCTTCCATTAAGGCAAGTTCACCAATATATTTTATATTAGCCTTATCTAGACAATTAAAGCTTCTAGCACTTAAATTTAAATTCTCAACACTCTCAAAAAGTTTTGCATGTTCGTTTTGTTTAGTTGTGCTAACTGCAGCAGCAGGAACATCTACATCTACAATTTTGCTAAAAACTGATAGCTGCTTATACATAGCCTCTAATGCATTTTTAAAAGCTTCTATTGGGCTAATTTGACCATTAGTTGTAATAGTAAAAATGATTTTTTCATAATCTGGATTATCTTCTACTAGTACATTTTCTATATCATAGATAGCTCTTTTTACTGGTGTAAAAAATGCATCCACTGGCATATATTCTTTATCTATATAATCAGTTAGTTCTTCGCTTGGAACATAGCCTATACCTTTTTCAATAACAATGCTAAATTTGATATTAGCATCTTCATTGATAGTTGCTATATAGTGATCAGGATTAACAATATCTACTATATCATTAACAAGATCTTCCCCTTTGATCTCTTTAGGGCCTTCAAAATTATACTCTATTACCTCTCTTTTGGAATCGCTTTTTATCTTAAACCTTAGATTTTTTAAATTTATTATAAAAACAGCAACATCCTCAAGCATTCCTCTTATGCTATCAAACTCATGGGTAACACCATCAATTTTTATAGCTGTTGGTGCAAAACCAACAGTGCTTGTATATAGTAATCTTCTTAATGGGTGCGCAACTGTCACTGCATAGCCTGTTTCAAAAGGATATGCTATAACTTTTGCAACATTTTCACTTATATTCTCAACTTTTATCTCAGATGGCATATAAGCTGATGTTGTAACTTTTCTCATCTTTGCCCCCTATTATTTTGAATAAAGCTCTACTATAAATCTTTCCTCTACAGGAATGACAACTTCTTCTCTCTCTGGGATTCTAGTAAAGATGCCATATCTTTTGTCTTTTTCAACATCTACCCAATCAACCATTCCAGTTTGAGATGTTAAATCAATAGCTCTTGAAATTTGTGGATTGTTTTTACTTTTTTCTATAACTTCAATTTTTTGACCAGCTCTTACTGTATATGAAGGGATATCAAGTCTTTTACCATCAACTAAAATATGTCCATGTGTTACAAGTTGTCTAGCAAATCTTCTAGTTGTTGCAAATCCCATTCTATAAACTACGTTATCAAGTCTTTGCTCAAGAAGTTGAACTAAGATTGCCCCAGTATTTCCTTCTTTTCTAGCTGCTTCTTTAAACAATCTTCTAAATTGTTTTTCACTAACACCATACATAAATCTAGCTTTTTGTTTTTCTCTTAATTGAAGTCCATACTCACTAATTTTACCTCTTCTTTGTCCATGTTGTCCTGGTCCATAAGCTCTTTTTAAAAGTGAACTTTTACCAGCCAATCTTCTTTCGCCCTTTAAAAATAGATCTACTCCAAGGCGTCTTTCTAATTTTTCAACAGGTCCTGTATATCTTGCCATTATAATTCTCCTAATCTATCTTAAACACGACGTCTTTTTGGTGGACGACAACCATTATGTGGTAATGGGGTTACATCTTTTAAGTATGTTACTCTAATTCCTTCTATAGCTCCAACGCTTTTAACTGCTGTTTCTCTACCACTACCTGGTCCTTGAACCTTAATGCCAACTTCTTTTATACCATGCTCTTTAGCTTTTGCCAACGCATCTTCAACTGCTTGTTGAGCGGCATATGGAGTTGATTTTTTACTACCTTTAAAGCCAAGTGCTCCAGCACTGCTCCATGCAATAGCATTTCCCATCTCATCAGTTACAGAAACCATTGTATTATTAAATGAAGCACTTATAAAAACAATGCCTTTAGCAATACTTTTTTTAGCTACTTTCTTTCTAGTTACTTTTCTTTTTGCCATACCCTATCCTTATTTAGCTGCTGCGCCAACAGTTTTACGCTTACCTTTTCTGGTTCTAGCGTTTGTTTTAGTTTTTTGACCACGAACTGGAAGACCTCTTCTATGCCTTAAGCCTCTATAGTTACCTAAGTCCATTAAGGCCTTAATATCCATAGCATGACTTTTTCTAAGATCACCTTCAACTGTATAGTGCTCTTGAATCTCTTTTCTTATTGTAGCAGCTTCATCTTCGCTTAATTCATGAACTCTTTTGTCATAAGAGACGCCTGTAGCATCAAGAATTTGTCTTGAAGTATGAATACCTATGCCGTATATATAAGTAAGGGCATACTCAATTCTCTTTTTTTTCGGTAAATCTACACCTGCAATACGAGCCATATTTTATCCTTGTCTTTGTTTATGTCTTGGGTTTTCGCAGATTACACGAACTGCACCCTTACGCTTAATGATTTTACATTTTTCACAAATCTTCTTTACAGAAGGACGAACTTTCATCTCAATCTCCTAAATTTTATTCCACTTATTTAATGCATACTGCACTTAGGTCTATTGAATTCTTAGGAAAGCTAGACCAACTATTTTCAAAATAGTGGTAATTTTGAAAATAATTCTTCACACAGTTAGTTGCAAAACTTTAATTATACAGAAATTTTGCTAAATTTCTACTTATATCTATAGGTAATTCTACCTTTATCAAGACTATAAGGTGTTAATTCAACTTTAACTTTATCGCCAGGAAGAATCTTAATATAATGCATTCTCATTTTTCCAGCAATATGGCATAAAATTACATGCTTATTATCAAGTTCAACTTTAAAAGTTGCGTTTGGTAATGCTTCTATGACATTTCCATCAATTTCTATAACATCATCTTTTGACACTAGCTATCTCCTTTCTTTAAAAATTTATTAATAATCAGCTCTTTGTGCAGCCATACAACTAATATGGTCATTTATATCATCAAATCTCAAAATTGTTCTTAAAGATTTGCCACCTACAATTTCTTTACATCTCTTAATTTCTGAAGCTATTTCATCAAGATGTTCTCTATAATAATTCTTTTTCTCATCTATTTTTTGTGATACGAAATATATACTAGCATCTCTAGCCGCCTGACATTTAGCTTCTTGGTCAATACTTGAATAATTAGCTATCCCAAATTCTCCTCTAATTTTTGCACATTCATCTGCGGAAGGAAATATTTCATTTAAATTATTTTCTAATTCATTAGAATATTTTGCTTTTAATTCTGGTAAAATTTTATTTTTAGCTGCATATGCCGCTGAACAATTTATTTGATCATCAATATTTTTATAATTTCCAAAACTAATTCCACTATTAAGTTTCTCACAACGCTCTATTTCTGGATAAATTTTATCTATATTTTTTTCAAAAAAAACTAATTTTTTATCTTTATAAAATTCTTTTATTTTTAGCTTATTGCTTTGCAGGGCATAGCAATCTATATTTTTTTCAGCTTCTTCTAAGTTATAATATTTAAACTCACATTTAGCTGAATACTCTTTAAATTTATCATAATTTTCTAAAAATATTTTTTTTCTTTCTTCTGTTTTTTTCTTTAATTCAATTTTTCTCATTTTATCTAATTGTATTTTAGCTTTTGAAACATTTTCGCATTCAACAAGCTCTTTTTCGCTAAATTTTGAAAAGGTATTATATTTTTTTGCTAAATTACATTTTTCATAAGTCTCTTCAAAAGATTTTTTATTTTTTACAAAATAATCAACACTTTTTGGCTCTCCGCAACCAATGAGAAATAAAATCACTCCAAATAAAACAATATTCTTTTTCATTATATTTTCTCCTTATTATAGCTAATTAAAATTTTATTCTCTGCGTCAATTCCTATCTAAATTAGTTTTTACCATATCTAGACTATACTTAAAATTTCAACTTTATTATTGACAATAGCTAAGCAATGTTCGTAGTGACTTGTTCTAAGTCCATCGGCACTAGTTACTGCCCAATCATCATCAGCTACAATGGGATTTGGATCTTTTTGACATATCATAGGCTCTATACAAAAAACCATACCATTTTTGATCTTTGGTCCTGCTTTTGGATTATTTCCTTCTAAATAGTTTGGAATTTCTGGCTCTTCATGTGGTCTTTTCCCAATTCCATGTCCACAAAATCCACGCAGTGGAACATATCCTCTTTTTAAAATAAACTGTTCAATTTTATAACTTAGCTCTTTAAAATGCATTCCAACTTTTATATTATCAATTGCATAATACAGGGCATCTTTACTACAATCAATTAAATCTTGATCTTCTTTTGAGATTTTACCAACACCGAATGTTCTAGCACTATCACCATAATATCCATTGATTTTACTGCCAATATCTACGCCTAGAATGTCCCCTTCTTTTATAATAGTCTTATCAGGAATTCCATGAATCACAACTTCATTTAAAGAAAGGCAAGCAGCCCCCGGGAAGCCATAAAGTCCTTTAAATGCAGGGTACGCACCTTTATTAACTATAAAATCTTCTATCTTTTTATCGATTTCAATTAAACTCATACCAGGTTTTAAGACGCTATCAATGTAATCAAGGGTTTGGGCTACAATTTTATTTGCAACCCTTAAACCCTCTATATCTTTCGCGCTTTTTAAAGATATGGCCATATTATAATCCTACAGCACTTAAAGTTTGGTATTTATTCATATAAATTTGTGCTTCTATCTTTCTCATAGTATCAAGAGCAACTGAAACAACAATCAGCACTGATGTTCCACCAAATGGAAATGATACTCCTGTAAATTTAACAAGTAACCATGGAAGAGTTGATATTAACCCTAAATAAATAGCACCCCAAAATGTAAGTCTACTTGCAACATCATTTAAATAACTTGCTGTACTTCCGCCAGGCCTAACGCCAGGTATAAAACCACCTTGTTTTTTTAAGTTTTCACTAATGTCTTTTGAATTAAATGCAATTGAGGCATAAAAATAAGCAAAGAATACAACTAACAAAAAAGTTAAAACATGGAAGAAATATCCACTTGGACTTAAAAAATCATTTATTTTAAGTATGTATTTATTCGTACTTGCTTGAAATATAGTTGCAGGAAACATTAAAATTGCGCTTGCAAAAATTGGAGGTATAACACCACTTAAGTTAACTTTTATAGGAATGTAGTTCATTATTCTTTTGTGCTGATTTTGCATCATCACTTTTCTTGAATAAGAGATCGGAACTCTTCTTTCTCCAAGCTCAACATATATAACAAATCCTACAGTTGCTAAAACAATACCAATAATAAATAAAAGTACTAAGAAATTCATCTCGCCTGTATTTACTAAATTTACAGAACCTGTAATAGCAGAAGGAATTCCACTTACAATACCTGCAAATATAATTAAACTAATTCCGTTTCCAATACCTTTTTGAGTAATTTGTTCACCTATCCACATCAAAAGCATTGTTCCTGCGAGCATTGAAACACAAGCAATTGCGATAAATGTTGTTTGATCTATCATTATTGCCATCTCTCCGCCTCTACCTGTCATACTATGAAGACCAATACTAACGCCTATTGCCTGAACTACGGTAATTAAAATGGTAGCATATCTAATGATTTGCATATATTTTTGCATACCGTCTCTCTCTTTTTTTAACTTAGCTAAATTTGGAAAAGTTGCTGATAAAAGCTCCATAATAATAGAAGCTGTAATGTAAGGCATAATTCCTAAAGAGATTATGCTTAAACGTTCAGCAGCATTACCGCTGAACATATTAAACATACCAAGTGCATTATCGCTGTTTGATGTGAAGAAATCTTTAATAACATCAGCATTAACACCAGGAACTGGTACATACGCTAATATTCTATAAACGAACAAAAACCCTAAAGTAATAAAGATTTTGTTTCGTAGTGATTTATTCATTATTTTATTCCACTTACTTTTATGTTTTCATCTTTAATTTTTGACACAAGATCTTTTGCGCTTGAGCCAATTAATTTTATTTTTTTAACATTGTTAGAAATTTTATGAACACTTTTTACGCTTTCAACTGTAATTTCTTCAAGCTCTTTTATAGATGTTATTTTTTCTACGTTTATAATGTATGGTTTTTCAACTCTAGAAGTAAACCCAATTTTTGGAAGTCTTCTTTGAAGTGGTTGTTGTCCACCTTCAAAACCTCTTTTTTCATTATAACCTGTTCTAGCTCTTTGACCTTTATTGCCTTTTCCAGCTGTTTTGCCATTTCCACTACCTTGTCCTCTACCAACTCTTTTAGAGTAGTGTGTAGAACCTGGTGCTTTTTGTAAATTTTCTAATCCCATACCTTATCCTTTCAACATACTAAGAGCTTTAACTGTAGCTCTTACTACGTTTGACGCATTGTTTGAGCCCAATGATTTAGTTAAAATATCTTTAATGCCAGCTAATTCTAAAACTGGACGAACAGAACCACCGGCAATAACACCAGTACCTTCGCTTGCAGGCTTAAGTAAAACTTTGCTTGCATTATATTTAACTTCTATATCATGAGTTATAGTTGAGCCGTTTAATTTTACTTCAATTATATTTTTAAACGCATCGTCTACTGCTTTTTTAATGGCGTCTGGAACCTCTTTTGACTTACCAAAACCATATCCGATTAAGCCATTTTTGTTTCCAATTACAACCAAAGCAGTAAATCTAAATCTACGACCACCTTTTACAACTTTTGTAACCCTGCCGATATTGACGACTACTTCTTCAAATTCTTCTCTATTGTAT
The DNA here is from genome assembly GCF_013201895.1 of Campylobacter blaseri. Lineage (NCBI taxonomy): Bacteria > Pseudomonadati > Campylobacterota > Epsilonproteobacteria > Campylobacterales > Campylobacteraceae > Campylobacter > Campylobacter blaseri. The sequence goes on from NZ_CP053841.1 coordinate 1,779,812, forward strand.
TTTTCCATCATCATTCCTTTGGGTTATAACTTAATTCCATTTTCTTTTAAAGCATCTGCAAAAGATGCAACAACGCCATGGTATATATAGCCATTTCTATCAAATACTACTTTTTCTATACCTTTTTCTTTCAACTTAGCAGCCAAGTCTTTTGCTAAAACAACTGCTCCATCTTTGTTTGATTTTATGCCTAAAACTTTTCCATCACTTGTACATAATGTAGTACTATTTACATCTTCTATAGCTTGGGCATAAATAGTTCTATTTGACTTAAAAATAGAAACTCTTGGGCAGTCTGCTGAGCCTGAAATTTTAGCTCTAATTCTTTTTTTTCTTTTTAATCTTAAAGAAAGTTTTCTTTTTAATACATTCTCTGTCATAATCTACCCTTACTTCTTAGATGTTTTTCCGGCTTTACGGATAATGCGTTCATCAACATACTTAATACCTTTACCTTTATATGGTTCTGGTAATCTAAACTCTCTAATTTTAGCAGCAACTTGTCCGACAACTTGCTTATCATGACCTTTAATTGTAATAATATTTTTTTCTACATTTATTTCAATACCTTCTGGTATTTCAAAGTTAATAGGGTGTGAAAATCCTAAAATAAGTTCTAAAATATTTCCTTTAAGTGCAGCTTTGTAACCAACACCATTTATTTCAAGTTTTTTAACAAAGCCTTCAGTAAGCCCTACAATAACATTGTTTGTTAGAGATCTATATGTTCCCCAATAAGCTCTACTTTGCCTATCTTCATTTAAAGGTGAAAAAACGATTTCTCTGTTTTCAACCTTAACATTTACATGGTTTTTTGTGTCAATCTCTTGTACAAGATTGCCTTTTTTAAATTTTAAAACACCATTATCAACACTTACATCTACACCGCTTGGGATAGATACTGGTTGTTTACCTATTCTTGACATTTTTTTCCTTTTTATTTGTCTAGGGTATGTCTACTTTTACAGAATGGATACCACAATGCCATAAAAAGCAGAATTTAAAGTTCTTTTTACCAAACGGTACAAAGAACTTCGCCACCAATTCCTAATTTGTTCGCTTCAATCCCGCTCATAACGCCTTTGCTTGTTGAAACGATAACAGTTCCATAGCCATTTTTAAATCTTCTTATTTCATCACTACCTTGATAAACTCTTCTACCTGGCTTTGAAACTCTTTTTAACTCATTTATAACGCTTTTGCCCTTATCATTGTATTTAAGCACAACATTGATAAATTTTTTGTTGCCGTCTTCTACAACATTATAGCTTTCGATATACTCTTTTTCTACCAAAATCTTTAAAGTTGCTTCAACAGATTTTGAATAAAGAAGTGTTGTAGTTTCAAGTTTTCTTGTAGCAGCATTTCTTATTCTTGTTAATCCGTCTGATATTAAATCATTTAACATATTCTTTCCTTACCAACTTGCTTTTTTTAGGCCTGGGATAAGACCTTCATTTCCCATTTTTCTAAGGCAAATTCTGCAAATTCCAAAATCTCTATAAACAGAGTGTGGTCTTCCGCAAATTTCACATCTTGTGTATGCACGTGAACTGAACTTTGCCTTTCTTTTAGCCTTAGCTATCATAGATTTTTTTGCCATATTACTTTCCTTTTGCGAAAGGCATACCGATTAACTCAAGTAGTTTAAATGCCTTTTTATCACTATTTGTTGTTGTAACTATATTGATATTCATACCATGTGTTCTTAAAATTTGATCATAAACTATCTCTGGGAACATTAATTGCTCATCTAAACCAAAGCTATAGTTTCCTCTACCATCAAATCCATTTCTTGGAACACCTCTAAAGTCTTTAACTCTTGGAAGTGCAACTGAAATTAATTTATCTAAAAATACATACATATTTTCTTTTCTTAAAGTTACTTTAATGCCTACAGGAAAACCTTCTCTAACTTTAAATCCAGCTACTGATTTTTTAGCATTAACAGTCATCGCTTTTTGTCCAGATATCAAAGATATAGTATCAACTACATTTTGTAATACTTTTTGATCTTTAGCAATTTCACCAACACCGACACTAATTACAATTTTTTCAAGTGCAGGAATAAGCATAGGATTTTTTATATCAAATTCTTTTGCAAGAGCGTCTTTTACTGTTTCTGCATATTTTGCTCTAAGTCTATTCATAGATTATCCCTCAACTTTCGCAACATTTGAAATATCCATAGGTTTTTCTTCATTAATGAATCCACCTTTTGGATTTTTATCGCTTGGCTTAATAGCTTTTTTAACTATTTTACATCCTTCAACTATAACTTGTCCTTTTTTTGGTAAAACAGCTTTAACAACGCCAGTTTTACCTTTGTCATTACCTGCGATAACTTTTACTTCATCGCCTTTTTTTATTTTGTACTTTATAGCCATTATAAAACCTCCGGAGCTAGTGAAACAATTTTCATAAATCCACTATATCTTACTTCTCTACCTACAGGACCGAAAATACGAGTTCCAACAGGCTCTTTTTTAGCATCAAGTATAACAGCAGCATTCTCATCAAATCTAATCAAAGATCCATTTTCTCTTTGAATCTCTTTTTTAGTTCTAACAATTACCGCTTTTACCACTTGACCTTTTTTAATTTTACCATTTGGTAAAGCTTTTTTAACAGAGCAAACAATGATATCACCTACAGTTGCATATCTTCTTTTGCTTCCACCAATAACTTTTATACACATTATCTCTTTTGCACCACTATTGTCAGCAACAGTAAGTCTTGTAAAGCTTTGAATCATTACTCAACTCCTCTTTCCACTACTTTATTTATACGAAAAGATTTTCTTTTGCTAAGTGGTCTACATTCAATAGCAGTTATAGTATCTCCTATATTTGCCACACCTTTTTCATCATGTACTAAATATTTTTTAAAGCGTCTTACAAATTTTCTATATCTTGGATGCATAACTCTTCTTTCAACTAAAACAGTCAAAGTTTTTTCTCCAGCTTTTTGTATAACTACGCCTTGAACTTCTCTTTTTAATGACATATTCTACCCTTTACTTATTTGCATTAATTGCAGTATTGATTCTAGCGATATCTTTTTTAACTTCGCCAATCTCTTTAGGGTTTGTTAACTGCATAGTTTTAAGCTTTTGTCTTAGCGAAAACAAAAGCAACTTTTTTTCTTTTAGCATGGTATTTAGCTCTTGTAAGCTTTTATCTTTTAACTCAGTATATTTCATTTTCATTTTCCCTTGTTACTATTTTAGTCTTAAATGGCAACTTATGAATTGATAGAGTTAAAGCCTCTCTTGCAAGCTCTTCTGATGGTCCAGCCATTTCAAAAATAATTCTACCTGGCTTTATATTCATCACCCACTCTTCAACGCTACCTTTACCTTTACCCATACGAGTTTCTAAAGGTTTTTTTGTAAGAGGTTTATCAGGAAATACACATATCCAAACTTTTGCTTGTCTTTTAACATGACGAGTCATAGCAACCCTAGCTGCTTCAATTTGACGTGAGTTTATACGACCTGCTTCAGTTGCTTTTAAACCGATTGTACCATATGCTAACTGTGTTCCACGAGTAGCATAACCTCGGTTTCTGCCCTTCATCATTTTTCTATATTTTGTTCTTTTTGGCATTAACATAATTATCTACTCCTTCTTGCTCTGCGTTGTTTTCTAGGAGCTTCTTCATTTTTTTCAGGCTGGATGCCTTTTTGAAGAACTTCACCTTTAAAAATCCACACTTTTACACCTATATTTCCATAGGTAGTATGTGCTTGCGCAACACCATAATCAATTTTTGCTCTAAAAGTATGCAATGGAACTCTTCCTTCTAAATACCATTCAGTTCTTGCCATTTCAGCTCCACCAAGTCTTCCAGAAACAGAAATTTTAATACCCTTAGCTCCTGCTTTTTGTGCATTTTGAATAACTTTTTTCATAGCTCTTCTAAATGCAACTCTTCGTTCTAATTGCATAGCAACATTTTCAGCAGCAAGCTGAGCTGAAGCGCCTTGTCTTCTCTCTTCTTGGATATTTATATTAACATCTTTATTTATAAGTTTAGTAACTTCATTTTTTAAATTCTCAATTTCACTACCTTTTTTACCTATAATAACTCCAGGTCTAGCAGCAACAATTGTTACACGAATTTTTTTAGCTGTTCTCTCAATTATAATCTGAGATATACCAGCATAATAAAGTTTAGTTTTTAAAAACTTTCTTATTTTATAGTCTTCTGCTATATTTTCTGGCAGAGTGCTTTTAGAAGGAAACCATCTTGATTCCCAGTTTTTATTGATACCTAATCTAAGACCTATTGGATTAACTTTTTGTCCCATATTATGCTTCCTTCTTTGCTGGCTTACTTACTTCTACCATTATGTGAGAAGTTGGTTTTCTAATTCTACTTGCGCTTCCTCTAGCTCTAGGTCTAAATCTTTTAAGAACTGGACCTGCGTCAACACGGCATGAACTTACTACAACCTCTTCTGGCTCAAACCCACCATTAGCAACAGCTGTTGAAATAGCATTAGCTATATATTTTGCAGCTTTATTTGGTGTAAACTCTAGTGTAGCAAGAGCAAATTCAGCATTCATGCCTTGAACTTCCTTTGCAATCAAACGAGCTTTTGTTGGAGAAAGGCGAATGAATTTTATAGTTGTCTTACTCATATTCTAACCCTTATTTGCCAATTTTTTTCTGAACTGAGCCTTTATGGCCTCTATAAGTTCTTGTTGGAGAAAACTCACCTAATTTATAACCAATGTGATGTTCTGTAACATACACAGGAATAAAACTCTTACCGTTATGAACATTAAATGTTAGTCCAATCATATCAGGTATAATCGTGCTACGTCTTGACCAAGTTTTGATTGGTTTGTTGCTATTTGTTTTTTTAGCTTCTACAACTTTTTTCATAACATGATCATCTACGAAAGGACCTTTTTTGAGCGATCTAGCCATCTCTATCTTCCTTTCCTTCTTGAAATTATAAGTTTATTACTTGCTTTTTTGCGTCTTGTTTTTGCGCCCTTAGTTGGTTTGCCCCAAGGTGTAACTGGATGACGACCAGAGTTTTTCTTACCTTCACCACCACCGTGCGGGTGATCAATTGGGTTCATAGCAGAACCTCTAGTTTGAGGTCTTATTCCTCTATGTCTGTTTCTACCAGCTTTGCCGATAGTAACATTAGCCCAATCTTCATTTCCAACTGTTCCAATTGTAGCCATACACTCAGCAAGTATTCTTCTCATCTCTCCACTAGGAAGTCTTACAATAACATATTTTTCTTCTTTACCCATAAGTTGAGCGTGTCCACCAGCTGAACGTACTATTTGAGCACCCTTGCCTGGTTTTAGCTCTATGTTATGAATAACTGTACCAATAGGAATGCTTTTCATCTTCATAGCATTACCTGGTTTTATATCAAGACCAGCTTCAGCAGATGAGATTTTATCACCTACATTTAAGCCATTTGGTTTAATTATATATCTTTTTTCACCATCAGCATAGCTAATTAGTGCAATTCTACAATTCCTGTTTGGATCATACTCTATAGCTTCAACTGTTCCTGTAATACCAAATTTTCTTCTTTTAAAATCTATAATTCTATAAAGTTTTTTAGCACCTGCTTCTTTATGTCTTGAAGTTATTCTACCGTTATTATTTCTTCCTGCAGTTGCTGGAAGTTTAACAAGTAGGCTTCTAATACTAGCTTTAGCTGTGATATCTTCACTGCTAAGAGCTGTCATAAATCTTCTACTTGGAGTATATGGTTTATATGTTTTTACTGCCATCTTACGCTCCTACATTTTCTAGGCTTGCACCCTCAGGAAGTTTTACATAGAATTTTTTATAATCATTTCTACTTCCAACTTTTCCTTTAAAGCGTTTAACCTTACCACTCATTCTTAAAGAGTTAACTCTTAAAGGATTGATTCCAAAATATTCTTTTAATATCTCTTTTAGCCTATTTTTAGTCATGCTTGGCGATGTTTGTATAACAACTACATCATCTTCGCCGAGGCCTAAAGTTTTTTCTGTATAAAGAATTGTTTTTATATCTGTTATATCTGCCATATTAGCCCTCTTTTATTATAGCTTCAAGCGCTTTATTTTCTATGATAACTGAATTATAAACCGCAACTAGGTATGCATTTATCTCACTTGCTTCAACAACATAACAATTTGCTAAGTTTCTATATGCAAGAATTGTTTTTGCATCTAACTCATTTTTTACTATCAAAGCATCTCTAACGCCAAGTTTTTTGATGAAGTCAGCCGCATCTTTTGTCTTACCTGAACTTATCTCTAAGCTATCTATGGCAAAAAGCTTGCCATTATTTGCTTTTTCGTTTAAAGCAAATTCTAAAGCTAATCTTTTTTGTTTTTTATTAACTTTTTGAACATAATTTCTATTATTTGTTGGACCAAATGCAACTCCACCGCCAACCCATACATTACTTCTTATTGAACCAGCTCTTGCACCACCACGACCTTTTTGTCTCCATGGTTTTTTACCGCCACCGCTTACTTCTGAGCGACTTTTAGTTTTAGCTGTATTTGATCTACAACTTGCAAGATATGATTTAACATATAAATATAGGTTATGTGGATTAGCCTCTTTAAACTCCGAAGGAAGTTCAATTTCGCTTGCTTTTTCCAATTTATCATTAAGAACTGTTATTTTACTCATTTCACTATCCTTACTCTACCCATAGCACCATTAAATCCTGGAACAGAGCCTTTTACTACTAAAATTCCGCTATTACTATCAAAGCTTATAACTTCATTTTTAACAGTAATTTTTACATTTCCTGTCTGTCCTGGCATTTTCTTACCTGGTTGAACTCTACCTGGCCATTCAGCATTTCCAATCGAACCTGGTCTTCTATGAAATCTACTACCATGAGCTCCTGGACCACCTGCAAAACCATGTCTTTTCATAACGCCTTGGAAACCTTTTCCTTTTGTATTGAAACTAACTTTTAAAGTCTTAGCATTGCTTAATGGTTCTATATCTTGATCGCCAGCTTCACTATTTGCCACCTCTATAGTTGCAAATTTATTAAATTCACTGCTTAAGTTATATTTTTTCTGCTGTCCAGCAATCGCTTTATTATTTGCTTTTCCTTTAGCATAAGCAACTATTGCTCTGCCATTTTCATCTACTTCACAAACTTTTACATTTATAAGTTTAAGAAGAGTAACCGGAGTGCTATCTCTACCGATAGTTCTACTCATACCTACTTTTTCTACAATATATTCCATCTATCTACCCCTTATTTACCCATCGCACGAACTTCGACATTAACCTCTGGTGCCAAGTCAAGTTTTGTTAACGAATCAACTGTATCTGGAGTCGCCGCTACAATATCAAGCATTCTAGTATGAATTCTAATTTCAAACTGCTCTCTTGAATCTTTATTTACGTGTGGAGATTTTAAGACTGTGTAGCGTTTAATTTTTGTAGGCAATGGTACTGGCCCACGGACATCCGCACCTGTTCTTTTGACAGCTTCTACAATTGCTGCAACTGTTCTATCTAGAACTCTATGGTCGTAAGCTTTTAGCTTTAACCTAATTCTTTCCATGTGTTTTCCTTATAAAGAACTTGTCACAACGCGTGACCTCTTACTTTTAACATAAAAGATTGTGATTATATAAAAATAGGCTTTTGATGTCAAGAATTTCATACAATTTATTAAATTTTTATCCTTATAATAAGGAAATAAATATTAAAATAAGATGCTGAAAGTTAAAAAAATATAATTAGTTTTTTAAAATTTTATTCCTTTTTAAAAGGAAATTTTATATAATTAACAGATGGAAAATTTAGAATATTTTTATAACAATCCACCATTGATTAATAAATTCATTGATAGAAAACTAAAAATAACTGGTGGTAGGGTTTTGATAAGTGGGGCTTTAAACTCGGGTAAAACATATATCTTAATAAGTGAACTTTTAAAATTTAAAAAAGATGAGTTTTTATATATCAATATGGATGATCTAAGAGTTAAAAAAGAAAATGGTTTACTAGACTTAAAAGAGTTTATTAAAGAGCATAAAGATATAAAGTGTATAGCCATAGATAATGTAGATGATAAAAATTTAAACATATTAAAAAACTTAAATTGTGAAAAAATTTTACTCTCTACAACATCAAACTCTCTAAATTTAAAGACATTTCAAACAATAAAACTTTTAAACTTAGATTTTGAAGAATACATCGCTTTTAACAAAAGAACCAATGAACTTGGTGCTATTTTAGGTAGTTTTTTAACAGAAGGAAATGGTGCAAAAAACTCATTTTTAAACCCTTTTGAGCTAATTATATATATGCAAAAAATTTTAAAAGCCAAATATAGTGATATTGAAATTTCAGTATTAAAAGAGTGTGTGGAGTTTGTAAATTTAAATTTCAGCGCTTTGCAAATTTATAAAGGTTTAAAAGATATAATGAAAATTTCAAAAGATAGTGTTTATAAAACAATTGATAAATTTGAAGATGAAAATTTGATATTTTTTGTTCCAAAATTTGCTCCAAATTCCAACCTAAAACGGCTATATTTTTTAGACTTTTGCTTGCCTGATAATCTAAGTTTTAAAAAAGACTTTCAAAAAAAACTTACCAATGCGCTCTTGTGCGAGCTTTTAAGATTAGATAAACAGGTATATTTTACCGATGATTTGGATTTTTATATGCCAGAGCTTGGTTATGGTTTTTTGGTTATACCTTTTACAAGTAGCGATTTGATATTTCTTAAATTTAAAAAAATATTTGAAAAACTTAAAGAGTTAGAGGTGCAAAAACTATATGTTATAAGTATGGCAAACTCTGGAGAGATGAGTAAAGAAGGAATTAAATGCGAAATTTTACCATTTTGGCAGTTTGCTTTAGGAATGTAATTTGATTTGTGGTATTGATGAGGCTGGAAGAGGCTGTTTGGCTGGTGATTTATGTATAGTTGGTTGCGTTTTAAAAAGTGATATTAAAGGTCTAAATGATAGCAAAAAACTAAGTCAAAAAAGAAGAAATGAGCTGTTTAGAACCACAAAAGAGAACTCATTTTATAAAATAGCAACTTTTACAAGCATACAAGTTGATGAGCTTGGGCTTTCATCTTGCATAAATAAAGGGCTTACACAAATAGTTGAGTATTTTAAAAAAGAGTTTGGTGATGTAGAGTTTATATTTGATGGAAATTCTAAATTTGGAGTAAGTGAGTTAGAAACCATGATTAAAGCCGATAGCAAAATAAAAGAAGTTAGCGCAGCTAGTATTTTGGCAAAAGTTACAAGAGATGAGAATTTAAAAATAGCTGATGAGTTATATCCAAATTTTGAGTTTTTAAAGCATAAAGGCTATGCTACAAAAAATCATATTGAGCTTATAAAAAAATATGGCTATACTGAGTTTCATAGAAAAAGCTATAAAGTCAAGGCTTTAGAAAAATCACTATTTACAAATTTATAAAAAGGACTTTAAAGATGATTAGATTGGCTAGAAAAGAGGATTTTAAAGATACAATAGAAATTTTAGAACTTGCTATGTCTGATTTTACAGATTTTATACTTGATACTAAAGATAAAAATAAAAAAATGAAACTACTTGAAAAATATTTCAAAGCAAAAAACAATAGACTGTCTTATGAGAACATTCTTGTTTATGAAGAACAAAACGAAATTGTAGCCACAATATGTTTTTATGAAGGCTGGTTGAGTGATTTTTTAGATTCTCCATTTATAGAGAGATTAAAAAATATAGGCTCTAAAGTTGATATTTTAAAAGAGTGCAAGAATGATGAATTTTACATAGATAGCGTAGCGGTTAAAGAGAGCTTTAGGGGCAAGGGTTACTTTAAACAACTTATGCAAGAAGCAATAAAAATAGCAAAAGAATTAGGACATTCAAAAGTAAGTTTAATCACACAAACCCCTGAAATTTACGAAAGGCTGGGCTTTGATTTTATTAAAAACTTAGATTTTTATGGTGAAGTATATGCGAAGATGGTAAAAAATATTTAATTAGAAATTTGTTATGTTGCAAATTTATAAATAAAAAGGATTTTCATATTAGATAGTTATAAAAAAGTTGAAAATGATATAGAATCATTAAAAGAAAAAATTGCAAAGCTTGAAGAGAAAAAACAAAATATTATAAATGATAATAAAGATAAGATTGTAAAATCATTTTTGAAAATAATAGAAAATGATAAGGAATTTTTGGAAAGATTTTTACAATTAGTAGATGAAAAAGATAGAGAAAAAATAAAAAGTTGTATAGAATTTTTAATAGAAAAATAAATCAATAAAAGGATAAAATATGCACGGAGTTAAAATTATACTAGATGAAGAAAAAATCAAAAGAGAAAATAAATATGATATAGATAAATTGTATAGTGTTTTAGCGAAATATGCTGAAAGAAATCATCTTATAGTAAAAGATAAAAATACTTTTGTTTGTCCTGGAACTCAACACGATTTAGCATACTTAGGAAATTATGTTTATGATTATTTAGCAAAATTAGAATGGCTACCTGATAATATAAAAGAATGGACTTGGTTTTGGGAAGAAGAAAATTATTATAAAGATATGATTAAATATTGCACAGAAAAGAAAAAGGTTGGTTGGTATGCAAGATGAAGAAGAAACTTTAAAAGCTATTAATTTTGATTTAGACACAAAAGAGCTAGAGAAAATTTTTAATGCTAATACTTCAAAGGCATATGAAATTATAAAAAAATTTATGTCTGAAAATGGATTAAAACCAACAACACAAAATTAACAGAAAAAAGCTAACTTGATTTTTAAATCCATTAAAAACGAGAATTGAGACAACTTTTATCAATTACAAATTAAAATTAAAATAATGAGCCTTACATTCATTTAAACTAATTAAAAGATTATAATAAATCTTTTAGTGAAACTTAGAATCCTTGAAATTATATATAAAAACAAGATTTTTCGTTTTGTTAAAAATAGCTTTGTTGGTTTGTAATTTTTAGGTTTTAAACGAAAAATCTTGTATTTGCTTCAAATTATTTATTTCAAATTTAAAGCAAAAATAACATAAATTAAAATTTATAGTCAAAATTTATATGCAAAGTTCTTCCCGGAGCTGGAGTTAAGCCCATATTATTTGCATCTAAATAATAACGATTAGTTACATTATCTAAAGTTGCAGAAATAGTAAAATTATCATTTACTTTATAATTTGCGTATATGTCTACCAAATTATATGGTTTCCACTCTTCGCTTTTTGTATTTCCACCTTTTTCATCATGTGAAAAAACTGAAACTATCCTCTTTCCATAATAGCTATATCTAGCACCTAAATCTAATTTATTGTTAAAAAGTCTTGTTCCAATAGTTGCGTTAAATGTTGTTTTTGGAGGCAAAGTATTTGCAATATTACTATTTATTATACCGCCCTTATAGCAAACTTTACCACCTTTTTCTGTATTGCAAAATTCAGTTTTTATATATTTTGTCAGTCCTAATTTTGTATAAAATACTCCCATATCATAATAAGCTGAAGCCTCAAAACCTCTATAAAGAGCACTATCTATGTTCATTGTTTGCATTACTATAGCTCCTGAATTATCTATTGTGTTAGTTCTAGTAAGGTAATCTTTGGTATAGTTGTTAAAAAATGCAAATTTTAACCCTAATATACTATCATCATATAAAACATCATCAAATAATAGATTAGTTCCTATTTCCCAGTTTCTTTGTCTTTCTGGCTTTAAATCAGCCATACTATTATCTGCATTTTGTTGAGACCAGCCTTTTGAAGCCTGAAATAAACTTGCAGACCTAACAGCTTGTGCATATTTTATATAAAATTGATACCCTAAAATTGGCTCATAACTAAGCATTACAATTGGAGAGATAGCATGAGCTTTATTAGGATTATTATATGACCTTTCAATTATAGAAACCCATTTACCAGTTATAGGGTCTTGTTCATATCCTTTAAATTTTTCAAGGGGTTGATAGTCTGTAATTTTACTATTTATATATCTAAGTCCTGTATCAAAAGTAAGCTCTTTTGTAAGTTTATAATTAGCTGACACAAATGCACTAAACTCTCTCTTTTTTGCATTTCTTATATAAAGTGGGGCTATGGCATCTTCAGGATAACCTTTTGCCCTTACTCTATCTAGTGCATCTTTTGGTGGTTTTATTCTCTCTATGGCATAAGAAATTCCATAATTTAATTTTAAATCTCTATTTAACACTTTAAATTTTGAAGTATTATCCACACTTACTCCTTTTTGTGTTGAAAGTGTAAAATGAGCATGTCTACTATCGCCGTCTGAGCCAAAATCATATCCATATTCCTGAGATAAAGGGGTAAAATTTGATGAATCACTTTTTGTAAGATAGGCACTGATATTTAAATGAATATATGGATTTTGTGGAGAATATGTATATTTAGTGCTATAGCTATCAACTTCAACTTCTGAGCCTTCTCCTTCTAAAGAACCATATCCACGAACCATAATAGACGGCATAAGTTCTCCGAATTTACTTCTATAACCACGATATGTAAAGTTGATTCTATGGTTATCATTATATAAATTTAACTTTGCTAAATATGATTTATTGTCTTGAGATGTATTTAAAACCTCTTCACCAGCTCTATAATATGTATAGCCTTGTTTGTTTTTAAAATTCGTGCTTCCTTCTATAATTGAATCATATTCATCACCCATTTCTATATAGTCTTCTCGCTTATAATCAATACTTTCAACCTCTGGAATAGATCCATGTTTACCTACAAAATAGTTGCCTTGTTTTTTTCTAGCATATCCAAGCACGATATCAGCATTTTCCCATTTTTTAGCAAATGCAATGCTGTAATTATAGCTATTTCCTAAATTTGCAAATGGATTTGATGATGAATATCTTGCATCTGGTGTCTGAGTTTGTTTTTCACAAATTCCTGAATTATTTGTCAAGCACTCATTTATCCATTTTCTTTGATACCCCCCCCTTGTATAAAGTCTAGGTCTTTTTACGGTATTTGACATAGTTCCAATTTGAACTCTAAGTCCCCAATCTTTTTTGGAGTTATTAGGAATTATATCTTGATATCCTATTGTATTCATTCTTATAACACCACCAGTTGCACCAACACCATCAACACCCAAAGCTGGACCTTTTTCAATTTCAACATTTGAGATAAAATCAGGATCTAAGTATGTTCTAGTGCTAGAACCTGCATATCCTTGCCATGTTGGAATGGACTGAATGGAATTATCTACCACAACAGGAACTCTATTTTCATTTTGAATACCTCTAATGTTTACAGATATACCACCACTATTACGTTTATTTCCTATTATAACGCCTGGAATTCCACTTAAAAAATCACCAACTGAACTACCACGAAATTTAGTAATCTCTTTACTATCTAAATAATTATAAGAACCTGTTTTTTGATAACTTTTAAGTGTAGTGGTTTCCAAATTTGGCTCAGCAACCACGCTAACTTGTTCTAATAATACTTCAGAATAAGCAAATAAATAACCGCTAAAAAACAAATTATAAAGTATGATAATATTTAAATAGCTACTTTTTTTAATCATTGGACACACCTTTTAGTAAATTTTTGATGAATAAACATTTTACAATAAGTAACTTAAATAATAATAAGAATTGTTCTCATTATAAATATAAAAAACTTGTCTTTTAAAGCGGTAAAAACTTAATTGGTTATGGTATTATTTATATTGAAATTAAAAATTTAGCTTCGAATTAAATTTTATGATGAAGTATATGTAAAGATAGCAAAAAAATTTAAGCTAAAAAGCTTAAATTTCAAAATGCAAAATTAGCTAGTTTTTTTATTTTTATAAACAGAGCATAAAAATGCTAAAAATATAAACCCAAATCCTATGGTTCCTGTTAAAATTTCACTAACTTCATAAAATACTTTTATAAACATAATAATAGCCAAAGCAAGTATAGCATAGTGTGCCCCATGCTCTAAATAGGCAAACTGAGTTAGGGTTTTTTTCTCAACTAAATATATGGTTATACTTCTTACAAACATAGCTCCTATGCCAAGTCCTATCATTATGATAAAAATATTTTCACTTAAAGCAAATGCACCAATCACCCCATCAAAACTAAAACTTGCATCAAGCACTTCAAGATATAAAAAGCCCATTAGCCCGCTTCTAACTCCGTTTGCACTAAATCTTTCATTTAAAGATGAGATTATTATATGAACTAAAATAGCACTAAAATAGGCGGTGGTATAGGTTGTATTTTTTGTTAGAGAAATTATATAAAGTCCTAAGATGAGAGCTAGGATAGTGCTTATATTTGGTATGTTTTTTAAAAAATTTATTAGAACATTGTTTTCAATTATTTTAATCCAATACACATCTTTATCTTTGTTAAAAAAGAAGTCAAAAAATACCATAATTAAAAAAGCACCACCAAAGATGTAAATTTCATTTTTATGAGCATCTAATACAGCATGATATTTTTCTGGCTCTGTAATTGCAAAATTTAAAGTTTGAAGCATTCCATACCCTGAAGCAATAGAGACGATAAGCAAAGGAAATATAAATCTCATTCCAAAAACAGCAATTGGAATCCCAAAAATGATAAATCTATCTTGCCAAATTTTACTCATACCATTTAAAACTTTTGCATTTACAACGGCATTATCAAAACTAAGACTAACTTCTAAAACGCAGAGTAAAAAGCAGATATAAACAGCACTTATACCGCCCAAATAAAACGCTACAACAAGACCTATTATAGTAATTATAAAAGATGAATAAAAATATTTCAATGTCAACCTTTTTAAATTTTAAAATTAAAATTATATCATTTAATCATTTGGATTTTATTTTAATTTTCTTAATAAAAATATGATAAATTTTATAAATTTAAACAAGGAGAATTATGAAAATTTTAATAAAATTAATGATGTTTTTTGCAATATGTTTAAATGCACAAAACTTAAAAGGTGAAAAAATGAATGAAATATATTTAGCAGGTGGTTGTTTTTGGGGAGTTGAAGGATACTTCAAACAACTTGATGGAGTTATAGAAACTAATGTTGGTTATGCAAATGGAAGCAGTAATAAAACAAGCTATTATGAGCTAAAATTTACAAATCATGCAGAGGCTATGCATTTAAAATATGATGAAAGCAAAATTACACTAAATGAAATTTTAGAACATTTTTTTAGAATAATTGACCCTACTTCTGTAAACAAGCAAGGAAACGATGTTGGTAAACAATATAGAAGTGGAATTTACTATACTGATGATGAAAGTGGCAATATAGCAAAAGAATTTATAAAAGAAAAACAAAAAGAGTTTACAAAAAAGATAGCCGTAGAAGTTGAACCACTAAAAAACTATATTTTAGCTGAAGAATACCATCAAAACTATCTTGGGAAAAATCCAAATGGATACTGCCATGTTGATTTAAGTCTTGCAAAAGTTCCACTAGAAAAAACTAAAAAAGAGAATAAAAAATTCAAAGCCCCTCCAAAAGAAGAGTTAAAACAAAAATTAGATCCACTTGCATATGCTGTTACACAAAAAGATAAAACAGAACGCCCATTTAGTAGCAAGTATGATAAATTTTATGAAAAAGGAATTTATGTAGATGTTGTAAGTGGGGAGCCTTTGTTTAGTTCAACTGATAAATTTAACTCAGGATCTGGCTGGCCAAGTTTTTCTAAACCCATATCAAAAGATTTTGTAAAAGAAAAGACAGATTATAGCATCGGTATGAAAAGAGTTGAAATTCGCTCAACAAATGCAAATAGCCATTTAGGACATGTTTTTAACGATGGTCCAAAAGAAAAAGGCGGTATGAGATACTGCATAAATGGAGCTGCTTTAAAATTTATACCACTTGAAGATATGGAAAAAGAGGGATATGGAGATTATATAGAACTTGTAAAATAAATGAAATTAAATAGCGAGAAAAATCTCGCTATTTTTTAATTAAGCATTTAATATTTTTGGTTTAGAAAATGCTTTTATTGCTCTTATAACACCTTTATACTTTTCTACCTCTACAAGGTTAGTGTGAGCTATATTGCTTTGTGCTAGCTTGCTAGTTCCTTTGTCTTTTGTTAGAACATTCACACAACCATGTTGACAAAGACTCTTTTTGCCCCAAATTTCAGGATCATACCAAGCACCTTCACACACAATCACAACATCATCTTGAGTAATGTCACTAACCATAGCACCACATAAAATCTCGCCACGATCATTAAAAACCCTAACAATATCTCCTGTTTTTATATTTCGTTTTTTAGCTGCACTTTCACTTATGATTATAGGTTCTCTGCCATTAACTTCTGCATAGTTTCTAACTAAAGAATTATTTAGCTGTGAATGCAATCTAAGGCGCGGATGTGGAGTATTTAGTGCTAAAGGATATTTTTTTGTCATCTCTTTATTTCCTAACCATTCAATTGGTTCAAACCAAGTAGGATGTCCATAGCAATCATCATATCCCATTTTTGCAATTACTGGAGAATATATCTCTATTCTGCCTGATGGAGTGCCAAGTCTATGCTTTCTAGGATTTTTCCTAAAATTTGAAAATCTTGTAAAATATTTTTTCTCTTCTTCAGGTTTATCAAATTTAATATAACCATTTTCCCAAAATTCTTCAAATGTAGGCATATCCTTATAGCCTAAATATTTTGCTTGTTCCATGGCGTCTTTAAAAATTTCTTTTATCCACTCCATTTCAGTTTTACCCTCTGTGAAAACTTCTTCCATTCCCCATCTTTTACATATTTCTCTGCAAATTTCAAAGTCGCTTCTGCTTTCTCCCATAGGTTCAACAGCTTTTTTAATAGCAAAAATATATTCTCCTGTTCCATTTGATTGATCTATATCATCTCTTTCGCCTTCAATGGCTACTGGAAATACAATATCACTTAACTTTGCCCCACTTGTCCAATAAGGCTCTGCAGTTATAACAGTATCTAGTTTTTTCCAAGCTTCAATAGTTTTGTTTATCTCTTGATGTCTTGTAAAGATAGAACCGCAAGCACTAAATGCAACTCTCATATGAGGAAGTATAAACTCTTGTCCATTTCTCAACATCTTTGAACCAGGATTTAACAATGCATCTGTCATTCTACTATTTGGTATTACATAGTTTTTATTTTTAACCCAAGGACTATTTTCATCAGTATATTCATCACTAGGAATAGAGCTTAATCCTTTTAATACAGGAGAAATAAAAGTGCCATCACTTGTCTTATGCCCTTGATCACAAGTCATAAATCCACAACCCTCTTTACCAATGTGTCCTAACATAGAGGCAAGTGTTATTAATGCCCAATATGATTGCTCTCCGTGATCTTGTCTTTGTATAGCAAATCCACTCATAATTATTGATTCATTTTTAGCTAAGGATATGCAAAGTTCTTCAAGTTTTTTAACATCAACTCCACAAATTTTACTAGCCCATTCTAAATTTTTAACAATATTATCTTTTTCACCCAAAAGATACTCTTTAAATTTATTAAATCCAACTGTGCATTTTTTGATAAAATCTTCATCATAAAGTTTATTTTCGTATAAGTAGTGGCACATTCCAATCATCATAGCAGTATCAGTGCCAGGAATTACTCCTATAAAATCAGAATTTAAATATCTAATTGTATTGTTTCTATAGGTATCTACTGCGTAAATCTTTTTTTCACCATTTTCATTCATCTTTTTAAGTTTTGTGTAATATTTATATCCATCGTGTGTTGGAGAGCCTATTCCTATCTCATTTGTAACAAGCGGATCTGTTCCCCAAAAAACAATAGTTTTTGCAGATTTTACTATTGCTTCCCATCTTGTCGGAGCTTCGTTTGGCTCTATAGTTCCTATGATATGGGGCATTAAAACATGTCCTGCACCATATGAATAGTTCCCATCTTCAGAGACAAAACCGCCAAGAATAGTAAGCATTCTTCTTGCAGTTGCTCTTCCCCAGCTAACTTTGCCTATTCCACCCCACCAATAACACTCTCCATAGATAGACTGGGCTCCATATTTATCAAAATTATCTTTTAATGCTTTAGCCGCTAAATCAAGAGCAGTATCCCAATCAACTCTAACAAATTCTTCCTCTCCTCTAAGTTCTGGATTTTTAGGTCCTTTGTTTTTTAAATAACTTTTCCTAACACAAGGATACAAAACCCTACTTTCGTTTTGAATTTTATCTGGAACAGCATTATTTAATGTAGTTGGAAATTTATCAGCGAAAAATGGTTCTACACCTACTATTTGACCACTAACTACTTTATTATAATAAGGACCAAACCTATTAGCACAAAATACTTTTTTTTGATCAAAAATAGTTTGTTTAATACCCTCTATTTTATTTGCCTGTAATCCAACCCCTGCTAATGCACTTAATTTTAAAAAATCTCTTCTTTTCATATTTTTCTCCTATTTTACATCTTTAGCATTATGTTGTAAATATTTTATAATCATATTTTTATCTAGATCCTCTAAAGCTACAAAGCCTAAGCCAATCATACTGTCAATGTTTGATGGCCACTGGTTTGCTGTATATTGATTTGGTTCATGCAACAAATGGCAAGCCGAACAGGTTTGCTCATATAAACCTTTTGCTTGATTATAAATCATACTTGGATCAATATCGATATAAGAAGTTGGAACTGTCAATTTAATCTGAGTTTTAAACCATATTTCTCCATAATCATCTTCAACTTTATCCACAACTTTTACATAAGGATTTACATCTCCATCATAGCTATTTATATCTTCTTTTATTTCAAAATTCATATACTCTTCATCAATCTGTGGACTCTTGACTATTTTAGCTTGATAGTATTCCTGAATATACCCAGTTAACAAGACATCTGTTTTTTCATTTTCTGTTTTCAAGATTTCAACAGGTGTTAAAACACTAACATCTCCAATCATTTTACCATTAAGAGTTATTTGCTTACTATTGTTTAAAAACCCAATATTACTTTCAGCAAAAGCAAAAGAACTCATAATCGTTAAAATTAAAATTTTATTTTTCATATTAATCCTTCTATGACTATTAGATACATGCATATTATGATAAAATATTAAATATTAATATAAACTTAAAAAATATATTTCAAGTTAAATTTTATAAAATATTTAGTATTTACATTGAATTTGCTAATTTTATTACGTATTTGTTACTTAAAATATTATTTATTTTGTATAAAAATACTTGTAGAATTAAACCTTAAGTTATATAAAATTAAAAAAATTAATATTTTTTATCAAATTATTAGGTATAATAATCATTAAATTTTGTAATTTATGTGCCAAAGGAGATAAATGAGGAACAAAAAAGCCAATGACACTAAAGAACAAAACAAATCATTTTTGTTTAGAATGTTTGAAAAAATCATTGGATTCTTTTTTGAGATGGTTTTTGAATTTATTGCAATAGTAATTTTTGTATTTATTTTTATTATAATTATAGACTTTTTTAACTAAGATATTTAGGTTATAAATGTAGTGGCCGGGAGAGAGGGATTCGAACCCCCGGAGGCTCTCACCTCAACGGTTTTCAAGACCGCCGCTTTCGACCACTCAGCCATCTCCCGACAAAAATTTTGTAAGTTACTACTCTGTCTTTTCCTTTACAAAAGTAGCACCTTTGTTAACTTTTTCTTTAGTCCATTTAACGGTTTCTTTGGTATCTTCCTTAACGCCTTGTGCTGTGTTAGAACAACCAACAAATAAAAAAATTACACTCACAACACCAATAAGTATAGAACGCATCCTAACCCCTTAATAATATCTTGGAGGCGACACTCGGATTCGAACCGAGGAATCAAAGCTTTGCAGGCTCTTGCCTTACCACTTGGCTATGTCGCCAGCAAACCTAAAATGGTGCCCGGAGCCGGACTTGAACCGGCACGGTAAAAACTACCGAGGGATTTTAAGTCCCTTGCGTCTACCTATTCCGCCACCCGGGCAAATACTATGGAGCGGGAAACGAGGTTCGAACTCGCGACCCCAACCTTGGCAAGGTTGTGCTCTACCACTGAGCTATTCCCGCAAAATTATTAAACTGAATGAGAATAATATCAAATTTAAACTTAAAAAAAGATTTGAAAATATAAATTTTTATAATTTCTTTTTTAAGTTTAAATACAAGGATATTTTAGTAAAATTAATATTCTAAATCCTACTAGGGGTGTTAGCTCAGTTGGGAGAGCGCAACGCTGGCAGTGTTGATGTCAGGGGTTCAAGTCCCCTACACTCCACCATTTAACAACATAACTACTCAAATTTGCAAAGGTAAAAATGCAATTGATGGCAAAAGTCAAACAAATTTATTGTGGAAAAGAAGAGAACTTTAATGATTATAAAAGAGAGATATATAAAACATCTTATAGAAAAAAACCCATTAAAAATGGTGAAATTTTAGAAGTTGATAAATTTGGCTTTTTAAATGATACACAAAGTGAAAAAGAGCACCATGGTGGTATAGATAAGGCAGTTTGTATATATAGTCAAAAATATTACTCCTTTTTTAAAGAAAAATATGATTTTAATCTACCTGAGTGTGCATTTGGTGAAAACTTTACAATCTTAGATTTAGATGATTCTGAAATTTGCTTAGGCGATCAATTTAAATGTGGCGAAGTTGTTTTTGAAGTTTCTCAGCCAAGAAGACCTTGCTGGAAAATTTCTTCTATTTTAAATATTCCAAATTTAACAGCTATAGTAGCAAAAGAGAGTAAAACTGGGTTTTATTTTAGGGTTATTAAGCCGGGTAAATTAAAAGCTAGAGACGATTTGATTCTTATTTCACGAAAATATCCAAAACTTACAATTGAGTTTATAAACGACTCTATTTATAACGCAAGAGATAATGCAGATAATATAATTGAAATTTTAAAATCTCCAAAACTAGCAGATGCTTTTAGAATTTCACTTAAAAAAAGACTAGAGAATAGAAGTTTTGGACTAGAAGAATTTCAACTTGATTAGTTAAAATTTAAAGAGTATTTAACATACAACACAATTAATCCAAACATAAAATAATAAATTTAAAATGAAATTTTTATTAAATTTTTGAAGTGCATTAAACTACGCAATTTTAATTACAATTTAATTTCATTTTAATTCATATTTTGATAATATAAATATCAAATATACAAATTTAATATAAAGGAGTTATTTATGAAACTAACAACTATCTTACTTAGTTCAGCTGTTTTGGCTGGTTCTTTATTTGCAAATTCTAATTTAGCACAAAGTGCTAAAGATTTTGGGCTCATCGCAATTCCGGCGGATAAAGCTGAGTTGACAAAGTTAATTGAAGAATCTTCGCCTGATTCAAAAGCATTCCCTACAACTGAAAAAAGAGTAGAACTTGGTAAAAAATTATATTTTGATCCAAGACTATCAAAAAGTGGAATAATATCTTGTAATACCTGTCATAACTTAGGTTATGGTGGCGGGGATAACATTCCTGCTTCAACTGGTCACAAATGGACACCAAACCCACACCATATAAATGCACCTACTGTTTATAACTCAGTATTTAACTCTGTTCAATTTTGGGATGGTAGAGCTTCACACTTAGCAGAACAAGCAGCAGGACCTATGACTGCAGCACCTGAAATGGCTTCTACTCCAGAGCGTGTTGAAGAGATTATAAACTCAATCCCTGCATATGTAAGAATGTTTAAAGATGCATATGGCAAAGATGTAAAAGTTAATTTTGACCTTATTACAACTACTATTGGAATATTTGAAAGAACCCTAGTAACACCTTCGAGATTTGATGACTTTTTAAATGGCGATGATAATGCTTTAAGTAAAGAAGAAAAAGAAGGTCTAGAGCTATTTTTAAACAATGGTTGTGTATCTTGTCATAACGGAATTAATCTTGGCGGAACAATGCAACCTTGGGAAGTTGCATCTCAGTATGAATTCTCTAATGTAGGTGATTTTAAAGGCGATGAAAATGGAATGGTTAAAACTCCAATCCTAAGAAACATTCACCTAACAGCACCTTACTATCACAATGGTGCTATCTGGTCACTAAAAGACGCTATAAAAGGAATGGGAAGTATCCAACTTGGCATAGATATTTCTGATGAAGATGCTAAAAAAATTGAAACATTTTTTAATTCTCTAACAGGAAGAATGCCAACTATTGTCTACCCAATGTTGCCAGCTTCAACAGAAAAAACACCAAAACCTGACTTAGAATACTAATTCTATTCAATCCTCTTATTTTTAAGAGGATTGAATTTATATTAAGCTATAAAATTGATTTAAATCATTGACATTTAAATTTCTATTATGTTATTTTATTAAGTAGCAAAATTAGTGTATTTTGCTAAAATAAATATAAAGGAATTTCTATGGAATTAAATATACATAGACCAACCCCAGTAAACATCGAACTAGCTCTTGATCCAAATAGATATTTTATATCCAAAACAGATACAAAAGGTATTATAACTTCTGTAAACGAGTATTTCATGAAAATAGCAGGTTACACCAGAGAAGAATTAATAGGAAAACCACATAGCATAATAAGACACCCTGATATGCCTAAAATAATATATAAAATTCTATGGGATAAAATTCAAAGCGGTCAAAACATAGCAGCAATTTGTAAAAATCTTGCAAAAGATGGCAAATATTACTGGGTTGTAACAGATTTTGAAATAAACAAAGATCCTAATACAGGTGAAATAATAGAATACACAGCATATAGAAGAGCGCCCTCTAGAGAGACTATTGAAACTGTAATTCCAATATATAAAGAACTTATTGAAGCAGAAAAAATAGGCGGAATGGAAGCAAGTGAAAAACATTTGCAGAGAATTTTGAAAAATATGGGCATGAGTTATGATGATTTTATTAATAATGAGTTAAAAAAGAGCGGTTTAGCTGATGCTTTTAAAGGTGCTATGAAAAGTGCTTGGGGTAAATTTTTTGGTAAATAGTATATTTAATTGTAAACTAACTTGATAGCTATTTGAAATTTTAATGTTTAAATTATTAATTCATAAAACACCTATATTTAGGTGTTTTATCTGAATATGTTAGTTTTATGCTTTTGTGATTACCCTGTTTTTTGAAAGGCGTGATTTAGGAACATTTAAATTAAAATCTTTTGACTCATCTCTATATCCAAGTGCAACAATGACTTGAGCAGTGTAACCATTTTCTCTTAAATTAAATTCTTCATCAAGTAAGGCTTGATCAAAACCCTCCATTGGGGTTGCATCTATACCAAGCTCTGCAGCTCCTAGTAAAACAGCTCCTACAGCAATGTAAGTTTGCTTAGCATGCCAATGTGCCTCGTCTTTTAAATTATATCTATGCACATCTAAAAAAACTTTACGACCATTGTGCATTTTTTCTTTATGATGTGGTTTTATGAAGCGATTATCCTTTTCTTCTTGTTCAAGAATTTCTTTGAGATGATTATCATCTACATAAACTTTACTACAAAATACAATTACATGTGATGCATTTTTTATCTTATCATAGTTAAAAATGTATGCCCCTTTAGCTCCTTTGGCAACTCGTTCTTTGCCCGCCTCATCACTTGCAATAATAAAATGAGAAGGTTGAAAATTGGTACTTGTTGGAATGTATTGTAAAATATTTTCAATTTCTGCAAAATCTTCATCTGAAATTCTCTTTGTTGCATCATATGCTTTTGTAGCATATCTCCATTTTAAAGCTTCTGTAATAGTTTTCATCTTTTTCCTTTTATTCATAATTTATATTAATTATACTATTTTGAATTATATATATTTTAAATATTCTCTAAAGCTTTTATTAAACATCATTTAAAACATATTTTAATAAATTAAATTTCAAAAAGTATTTAGAGTATTCTTGAAAATACTTTTATATTAATCTAAATTCAAATATAATTTTTATAAAAAATAATAAAATAAATATTGATAAACAAGGAGATTAAATGAAAGAATTATTTATAACAGCAACAGGAACTGATGTTGGAAAAACCTATGTAAGCGCTTTAATTTGTAAAAATTTAATGCAAAGTGGTTTAAATGTTGGCTATTTTAAACCTGTTGCAAGTGGAAATATTAAAGATGAAAACGGGAATTTAAGAGTTGGTGATGTTAGCTTTGTAAAAGAGTTTGCAAATTTGAGTTTTGAAGTAAAAGATATGCACTCTTACGCTTATGAAAGAGCCTATTCTCCGCATTTAGCGACTAAATTTGAAGGCAATCCGCCAGTTAAGGATAAAATTTTAAAAGATATTGAAAATTTAAAGAAAAAATGTGATTTTTTAGTAGTTGAAGGAAGTGGTGGAGTAATTTGCCCTTTTAGGTGGGATGAGCAAAAGATTATGCAACTAGATATTATAAAAGCTTTAAATTATGAGGTGCTGATAGTTGCTGATTCTGGGCTTGGTGGAATAAATAGTGCTATTTTAACAACGGAGTATCTTAAAAATCACAATATAAAAATCAAAGGCTTTGCTTTAAATAATTATGATGAGACAAATCCGATACACAAAGACAATAAAACTATGATAGAAATGCTTAGTGGCTTAAATGTTTTATTTACTGTTCAAAAAGAGCAAAAAAATATAGATTTTAGACCTTAACTTAGCTTTAAGCCATTTTAGACAAATTTAAACTTATCTAAAATGTTAAATATTAGAGTGCTAATTTATTTAAGCGCTCTAAATTAAAAATTATTTATAAGATTTTAATTTATAATATCTTATTTTACTTATTCAAAAATAGCATTAATGCTTTTTGTAATTCTGAAATAGAATTACCAATATCGGCTGTTTTGCATTGTAGACTACATTTTTGTGTTTTATCTGTCATCGTATCATCTTTAAATGTTACACATCTTTCATTGTCAATAAATTCATAATAACATCTTAAATGTGAAACCGCATTTCTTATATGTTTACCAAAATTTATAGAATGATTATCGGTTTTACATTCATCTTTATAAGTCGTTTCTATTTTCTTCCATCTAATATTTTTAAATATCTCGTCGACTTTATTCAAATATATTTTATCATTATTTTTGATAATTTCTTTTGACATTACTAATAAAATATATAAAAACATTTGCATTGTTACAACATTTCCCAACCCATCTCTTTCTAATATTTTTTAAAATTTTGATTATTTATATTTTTTCTTTAAAACATTTTAATCTATAAAACAATTTTTAAAAATTTCTTTCTATACTAATTCAAATAATAATTAGTCATTGCTAAGGCTTGTTCAAATATGGCTTTATTTTGTTTTTGTGCTAAATCCATAAATATTCTCCTTGTGATTTTATTTAAAATTAATTAATTTATATTTTAAACTCATTATCTCTAAGCTTTGATATTATAAAAAGCAAAACTCCACTTATACAACAAAGCACAAAAAATATCATAAAAAATGAAAATAAATCTCTTATCTCATAGCCTAAAATTTCAGGATATGAAAACGGGATATTGTTTAATTTTAAAGTTTGTATAACTTGCAAAGTAGGCTCTGTGGTTTTATCTAAAATTTCTTGTAAATTTATACCAAGTTCCTTTGCCTTTATAAACTTATCTGTAGTTGGTGGCATAAGTGCTGCAAGTGTTCCTGAAAGTGCATATCCTGCTGCATTTGCTAAGTAAAAGATACCAAATATAAGCCCTAAAAGCCTTTTTGGAGCAAGTTTTGCAACAAGGGCAAAACCTATTGGAGAAATTAACATTTCTGCACAAGTTTGCAAAAAATACATTAAAATAAACCATTTAATACTAAGCAAATTCATACCCAAATTTTTAACATTATAAGCTATTATTAGATAGCTAAGTCCCATAATAAAAAGTCCAAATGCCTGCTTGTTTAAATTTTTAGGCTCTATGCCTTTTTGTTCAAGTTTTAAATAAAAAACAGAAAAAGGAATGGATAAAATAAGCACAAATAAGGGGTTAAACATCATTATCATAGAAGCTGGCATTTCATAGCCAAAAATACTTCTATCCATTTGGTTATTTGCTATAAAAGTTAAAGACGACCCTGCTTGTTCAAATGTCGCCCAAAAAAATACTATAAAAATCGCACTTATAAAAATAGTTTTTATATTTGCTCTTTCATCTTTACTTAGGCTTTTATCCATTAAAACATAGCTTGCCAAACTTATACCAAATGCATAAATTGCAGGATAAAGAAAGGTTTTTACTAAATTTAGCCCACTGCTAAAATATGATATCACACAAAACAAGCAAACAAATATTATAAAACAAACCTTTGCATTTTTAGGATTAAATTTCATACTTTCATTTGATTTTTTAACCTCATCTTTGCTATCTTTTGTAAAAATTAAATATAAAATTAGCCCAAAAACCATAGCTATAAATGCTGATAAAAATCCCCATTTAAAAGCACTTAAATCTCTAACCCCATCAACTACCTTATCTCCAAAAAATGGAACTATAAAAAGCCCAAGTAAAACCCCTAAATTTAAGAAAAAATAGTATGTGCTAAAAACAGCGTCGATATTCGTGTCTTTGCTTGTTCTAATACTTAAAAGTGCAGTTATGCTAGGCTTAAAAAACCCATTTCCACATATCACTAAAATAGCACCTAAAATTGCAGTTACAAAACTAGCAATATTACTAGCAGAAGCAAAAAATAAAATTTGAGCAACTGACAACAATATAGCACCTATAATTACACTTTTATGATAACCTATATATCTATCAGCCAAAGCCCCACCAACCATAGGAGTGAGATAGCTAAGGGCTAAAAATGCACCATAATAAATAGCAGCATTTGCTTCGCTTAAACCCAAAAAATGCACCATAAAAAGCGAAAAAATAGCTCTCATTCCATAGAAATTAAACTTCTCCCACATCTCTATACTAAATAGTGTCCAAACTCTTTTCATTATTCTAATATCTCTTTCATACTTTTAACACAAAGTTTTATCGCCTCATCAATCTCATCTTTTGTTATATTTAGTGGTGGATTAAAATACAAAACATTACCAAGTGGTCTTAGCAAAAGCCCATTTTTAAGTGCTTTTTTGTAAATTTGATACCCTACTCTATCTTTTGGATTAAAATCTATTTTTTTATCCTTGTTTGCTACTAACTCAATGGCATTTATAAGCCCAATACTTCTAATCTCCCCAACATTTTTATGATTTTTCAAAGCTAAATTTAGATTTTCATTTAAATATTTTGCTGTAACATTTGCATTTTTAAGTATATCTTGCTCTTTTAAAACCTTCAAAACTCCAAGTGCAGCAGCACAACCCAAAGGATTTCCACTATAAGTATGAGAGTGCATAAATGCCTTACCTTCATTGTAAGGGGCATAAAAAGCATCATAAATTTTTTGAGTTGTTATGGTAATTGACATTGGCATATATCCACCAGTAAGCCCTTTAGAAACCACCATTATATCGGGGCTAACATTAGCATGATTAAATGCAAACATCTTGCCAGTTCGTCCAAAACCAGTTGCAATCTCATCGGCTATCAAAATCACATTTGTTTCATCACAAATTTTGCGAAGTTTTTTAAGATAAATGGACGGATAAATTTTCATACCAGCTGCTCCTTGCACCAAAGGTTCAACTATGATGGCAGCTGTGGTTTTTGCATATTTTTCAAAGGCTACTTTTGCACTTTCAAAACACTGGGCATCACAAGTTTGACGGGTTTTGCCATATTTGCACCTATAACAATCAGGAGATTCAATCCTAATACTATCAAGAAGCATAGGTTTATAAATTTTTGCATACAAATCCATAGCACCAACAGATAATGCCCCTATAGTTTCACCATGATAGCCATCATCTAAACACATAAAACGGGTTTTTTGCGGATTGTTTGTTTGATAATGATACTGAAAACTCATCTTTAAAGCACTCTCAACTGATGAACTTCCATTGTCAGAAAAGTTAAATTTACAAAGCCCTTTTGGAACAATCTGGCTTAAATTATGAGCTAATTTTATAGCTCCTTCATGGGTAAAATTTGCAAAAATTACATGCTCTAATTTATCAAGTTGTGCTTTTATACTCTCATTTATAGTTTCATTGCAATGCCCTAAAAGGTTGCACCACCAAGAACTTATAATGTCCATATATGATTTGTCATTTTCATCATATAAATAGACTCCTTTTGCCCTTTTTATAACAATAGGCGGTAACTCTTCGTAATCTTTCATTTGAGAACAGGGGTGCCAAATATATTTTAAATCTGTTTGGGATAAATTCATATTTTGCCTTTCAATGTTAAAACTTTTAAGCAAATTGTAACAAAAAAAGTTAATTTATATGAAATTTAACTATCTTTTTAATTTTTAGCTAGAATTTTTTAGACTATAATCATAAATCAAAATTAGTCTAAACTCCGATTATAATGGAGTTTTCAACACAAGAGTATCTTTGTTTGCACCTGTTTATTTCTATAAATTTATATATTTTGCATATTAAAATCATACCAATTGGCACAAACTTAGCACAAAATCAAACAGCTTAATCTTTAAACTGTATTATTTTAGGAGCTTGATAAGGTTTGTTTATTTTATTAGACTATAAATTTCATACTTAAAACTTTTATTTAATATCTTGAAAAGCTAAAATGCCGCTTTTACTGACCAATAAAAGAGTGCATATTGTAAGTGATAAAACTTAAAATTTACTCCAACTATTATCAACTAGTATTGGAGCGATTACCCTAAAAAAGATACACAATCCAATCCCTTGAAGCATAATAATAGTAAGCCAAATTTTATTTTTTTAGAAAATATACCCATATCTTTAAAATTTATCTTATTGTTTTTTATTTCCAATTGCCTAGCATCTTCTTTAAAAAATAACAGCTGTAGATTGGCTAATAAAATAAGCAGTATCAAAAAACCAATTGAGCCAAACCAACTAAATTTATCATAAATTATAAGTGCTACTCTCACCCTAAGAATATGTCCTATAAAATTTCCAGTAACAATTATTGAATTGGCATAAGGCAGAGTATTATCATCTGAAATTTTTATGACTAATGCACTTGCAGCGATACTTTGTGTTGCTGATAAAAATCCAATAATAGCACCAAAAAATATGATAACACTAAGGCTATCTTAAATATTTAAAAAGCCAACAAGCAAAAGAGCTATTAGTATTAAAATTTGGACTATAATTATAAAATTTTTATAAATTCCACCAAGTTTAGCAACTGCAAATTTCACAAAATGCGACCATAAAAATCTAAATCCTCAAAATAGCCCATAAAGTAAATAAAACCAATTTTTCTAAACTCATTCCATCTTGTCTTAGGATAGAAACCAAGCTTTCAGAAAAAATCCAACTCCGATATATTGGAATATAGTAAGCTAGATGATTAAAAAACTACTTGTAATTGAAATTTAAATATCTTCATACTAAAGTTTATTTCTAGCTTGCCAAGTTTTGGTATTTTGCTGAGCTTGCCACATCTTATAGTATTTTGTTTTTTTACTTAAAAGCTCGTCATGAGTGCCTTTTTCAACAAGGTTTGAATCATCAAAAACTAAAATTTGTTCTGCTCTTGATATTGTTGAAAGGCGGTGAGCTATTACAATAATAGTTTTATTTTTTACAAGTTCATCAATGGCTTTTTGCACTGCTAACTCACTACTTGTATCAAGTGCAGCAGTTGGCTCATCAAGTATAACAATAGGCGAGTCTTTTAAGATTGCTCTTGCAATTGAAATTCTTTGTTTTTCTCCTCCTGAAAGATTACCCCCTATATCTCCAATTTGAGTTTGATATCCTTGTGGTAGCCTTTTTATAAATTCGTCACAAAATGCCATTTTTGCAGCTTTAAAAATGTCCTCATCACTCGCACTATCACGCCCCATTTTTATATTATTAAAAATAGTATCATTAAATAAATACACATCTTGAAATACCACTGATAGATGTTTCATAAGTTCATTTTGAGTAATATTTTTTATATCTACTCCACCTATTTTTACAGCTCCAAACTGTGGATCACCATATCTCATTAGCATTTTTATAACTGTTGTTTTGCCACTTCCTGATGTTCCTACAATAGCAGTCATAGTGTTTTGTGAAATTTTAAAATTTATATCTGTTAATGCATTTTTATCACTACCATCATAGGCAAAATTTACATTTTCAAACTCTATATCAAAGCCATTTGGAGTTTGCAAAGGTTCATTAAATTTAAGCTCTTGCATATTTAAAATTTCTTTTGTTCTAGCAAAACCATTTTGAGCTAAATCAAAAATAGTTGCAACTGATAACAAGATAGAAAATGGTTCGTTTAGTCTTGATAAGATAACAAGTAGTGCAGCTACTAAAGCTATTGAAATTTCATTTTGTAAATTTAAATAAATGGCTAAAAATAGGGTTAAAATAGTAGTAAAAATAATTAAAGTTCCAAGTAAAACCGCAGGTAATGCTGAGATACCTAGTGTTTTCATCTGCACTTTTTTTA
Organism: Campylobacter blaseri; assembly: GCF_013201895.1. Lineage (NCBI taxonomy): Bacteria > Pseudomonadati > Campylobacterota > Epsilonproteobacteria > Campylobacterales > Campylobacteraceae > Campylobacter > Campylobacter blaseri. The sequence goes on from NZ_CP053841.1 coordinate 1,810,282, forward strand.
CATTTTCTATCTCGCTTTGGAGTTTTTTTGAATTTTTCCCAACCCTATTTATAGAGCGTAAAACGCCTATACCTTGTATATATTCAATTATACTAGACTCCAAATTAGCATTTGCGGTTGTAAATTCTCTCTTTTCCTCTGTTGAAAATTTTCTTTTTAATATATAAAGTGGAATAGTAATAGGCAAAATAACCATCAAAAGCATTGCTATTTTATAGTTTATAAATAAGGTAACAAGTATAATAATAAAGCAAGTTATTATCGGTTCTAAAAACATAATTGGAATCATAACCATAAACATAACCGACTCATCGACATTACTTGCAAAAACAGAATTTAAATCCCCCGTCTTATATTTTCCTAAACTCTGAAGTGGTATATTGGTCAGTTTTTTACCAAGTTTTATTCTTAAATCATACCCAACATCTACAAAAATCCCACCATGATCGTAATAAGAACTTTTAAATTTAAATATTGCAAATATTACAATAAGAGTGAGCATGGCACAAATAACTACTGATACACTCTCTTTATCTTTTATATATACAAACTCTAGTAAAAAGTAAAAAGTACAAAGCAGTAAAGCTTGGACTACAATTGCTATTATTCCTGAGTAAAGACTAACTTTATACTCTTTTTTATATTTTCCAGAAACTTCTAAAAACATATTATAAAGCTCATAGAGTGAAGAAAATTTAGTTTTGTTTTTCATCTTTTTTACCTCGGTAAATATTCCAAATTTGTGTTTGAGTATAGTTTTCCCAAAGTTTTGAATATAAATTTTTATTTTTTAACAACTCATTATGAATTCCAATCTCTACAATTTTTCCCTTATCAAAAACTATTATTTGATCAGCGCCTTGTATGCTTAGTAGTCTATGAGCTATGATTATAACTGTTTTGTTTGTTATTAAATTTGATATTGCTTTTATAATTTCTTCTTCATTTTCAGGATCTGCAAATGCTGTTGCTTCATCAAGAATTATTATAGGAGCATCTCTTAAAATAGCCCTTGCTATAGTTATTCGTTGCCTTTGTCCACCACTTAAACTAGCTCCTCTATCTCCTGCAAGAGTATCATACTGCTTTGGTAAGCTTGTTATAAAATCATGAATTTGAGCAGCTTTTGCAGCTTTAATGACCTCATCTTTACTGGCTTGAGGCTTTGCCATAGCTATGTTTTCATAAATGCTTTCATTAAATAAAAATGTATCTTGAAATACAAAAGATACTGTATCATTTAAAACATTATAATCCATATCTTTAATATCTATGCCACCTATTAAAATTTTACCCTTATCAACATCCCAAAATCTTGGAATAAGTTGAGCAGCAGTGCTTTTGCCTGCTCCACTTGGACCAACGAGTGCTGTAACTGTTTTACTTTCAACTTTAAAATTTATATCACAAAGTGCGAATTCATCTCTGTTTTCATACTTAAAACTAACATTTTTAAACTCAATAGATGAATCCAAAGGAGTTTTTGTGGAATTTGAAATTTTAAGTGGCTCAATTTCTAAAATCTCTAAAATACTACTTGCTGCAGCACGAGATTTTTGAATGAAATTATTCAAAAACATAAGTGGCATCATAGATTCTGCTATGCCCACTCCTAAGACTAAAATAGCTATGAATCTTCCAAATTCCAAGCTATCATTAAGATAAAAATAGCTACCAGATATAGCCAATACAACAAGTGTTAGAATAGGACTAATAACTATAAAGCCAATTCTTGAAGCTATTGTTGTAAGTTTTATCCACTCTTTAAGGCTTTTTGAATATGCATCAAGGGACTCATTATAGCGTTTAAAAGATGTTTTGCCATCACTAAAAGTTCTTACAACTGGCATAGCTTGAATAAACTCAATTATTGAGGTGTTGATTTTATTTTGATTTTCATCATACTCATTTCTATATTTTGCATTATCTTTAAAAGCAAAACTCATTACTATAATACTTATTGCAAACATAGCTATAATAACTCCTAAAAGCCTCATATCAAGAATAGCTATTGCTATAAAAGAGGCTATTGGCACTACAATAATCCGCCCAATCATTGGCGTTGTATCAGCTACAAATGCATGCAAATTTTTTACATCGTCAAGCATTATTTTTTTAAGTTTTCCGCTACCTCTTGTGATAATTTTTCCAAAAGGAATTTGTGCTAAATGTGTTGAAATTTGAGTTCTTAAAATTTGCTCTAACTTAAATGCTGCAACATGGGAAATTTTGAAGGAATTTGAGCGTGTAAAAAATTCAACAAATATAAAAATCAAAGCAAATGATATGAGAGTATAGTTTACTTCTCCTTTTGTTAAATCAGATATTATAAATGCAAAACTACCAAATGCAAGCACATAACAAAGCGCAGCAAATCCTGCCAAAATAGCTGCAAATTTGATATTTGACATAACAGGTTGCATTATTTTTATTAAAACACTTTTTTGTTTATCTTTCATCTTAAATTCCTCTAAAATAGTTATTGACCTTAAATTTAAAACGAATATTTTAAACCTATACCAAACCTTCTAGGGTCGTTAAAATGGTTCATTCCACCCATTCCACCATGGTTTAAAAAGGTCTCTATATGCTCTTCATTTGTAATATTTGTAACATATCCATAGATGTCAAAATCTTTAAATCTATACCCAGCTCTTACATCAGCACTTATCCAAGACTTTTGTTTAAGAGTATTTGCTGCATCAAAATATTTACTACCTTCTGCTCTTAGATCAGCTCTAGCATAAATTCCATTTGGCATAGTATATGAAATTCCTAAATTTGCAGTGTAATTTGGTGTATTTTCTATGCGTTTTCCAATAGCTCTTGAATCTGTAATGTTCTCTTTATATTTTGTTTTTATGATACCTAAAGAGCCACTTATATCAAGCTCATTAGTTACTCTATAAAGTGCTTCTAACTCTATGCCATCACTCTTTGCTTTACCACCATTACTTGTTGTAAATAATCCCCCTGGAAACATTTTATACATATGAATATCTTTTATATCCATATGAAATGCTGATACACTAAATCTTAAACTATTATCTAGTGCATTTCCCCTTAGTCCTATCTCATAATTATTACTTATTTGAGGATCAAAATTTTGCTCTTTTATCATGGCATAGTAGTTGTATCCTCCTGCTAAATAGCCTTGAGAATATGAAATAAATGCACTTAAATCATCATTTATTTTGTATGTTAAACCAGCTTTTGGTAGAAATTTGCTCCACGATGTGTTGTCATTTAATGCATTTACTGGAGTACCTTTAGGCATACCAAGTGGAGTTATGTAAAATTTCAAATCAATATCTTTTTTAATCTTTTGATAACGTCCACCAAGCGTTAAAGCCAAACTATCTGTAAGATTATAGTTTCCTTGTGCAAAAATAGCCATAGTATCAGCTTTCATTTTTGCTGGTGCGTCTAGCTCCATTTTAAAACCACCCTGCACAAACTGTTGCCCCATTCTTTTATTGTTAGTTTTTTCTCGTTCAAAATATAGCCCAGTTATCCATTTAAATTTATCTGTATTTAGGCTTGATAGTCTAAGCTCTTGAGATATCATGTCTATAACTACATGTTGAAATTGATTAAGTCCATTATTATTAGTAACTATCTCATCATATTTAAAATCTCCATCATATACTCCTTTAGTATTTGACTTTTTATGCGCAGTAATAGATGAAAATTTCGCCTTGTCAAATTCATAATCAATACCTAAAGATTGTGCAAATGAGCTTATCGTTGTATGTGTAGGAACTTCAAATTTAGCATGTTTTGCGTCATTTCTATCAATTTGACCAAAATTTCCTGTGCCACCTTTGTAAAAATAGTCCTTTACCCTCTCTTTTGCTAAAGTAAGTCTAGCGGTTAATCTATCAGTAGGTTTAAATGTGATAGTCCCATCAAATTTATATTTATTATACTTATTTGCTTTTTTGTCATTATTATAATCATTTGTTATCCAACCATCATCTTTAGAGCCAAACCCACCTAAATTTAAAAATAATTTATCTTCAACTAATGCACCATTGGCATTAAAGCTTCCCATCATATAGTTATTTGAACCATATTCTGTGCCTAAATTACCACTCCACTCATTTTGCGGAGTTTTTGTAATGATATTTATAACTCCACCAATTGAGTCTTTTCCATAAATCGTGCTTTGTGGACCTCTTAAAACCTCAATCCTTTCTATATTTGTCAAAATAGCATCATAATTGCTCATCTGATTACTATTTGGGATACCATCTATGTATACAGTAACTGGATTTGAATTTGTAAAATCTGAGTGATTTATACCACGAAAATTCATACGAGTTTTATTTATAAATACAGAAGAGGTTAAGTTAGGAATTTCTCTTACAATCTCATTTACAGTTCTAATCCTCTTTTCTTCTGCTTCATTTTCATCTATAACACTTATACTTTGAGGAATATCCTTAATGTTTTCCTCCATTTTGTTTGCCGAAACTGTAATTTGCTCTAATGATATGCTCTCATTTGCAAATATAGATGTAGTAGCTACAAGCGATAGTATTGTCAAACATTTAAAATAACTAGATTGCATTTTATCCCTTCTGTTAAATATAGTATTAAGAGAAATTATACTAAAATATGAAAATTATTATCAATATCTAATTAATGTTTAAGGGATTAACTTTGATGATGGAGGAATTTTATGAGCAGACTTATGGAATTTGAAAAATTTTTTAATGATATTTGGGGCAGTGAAGATAGGTGTTTAAAAAATATTTCAATAAACAGTGATGATATTAGACTAAGTGCTGAATTTTTTAACAACTCAAATGGGCTTGGATATGGAAAATTTGATATGTATTTTGAGGATTTTAAAATTTTAGATTCCATTCATGAGTCAAACTATTTTTTTATGTATTTTAATACAGGTAGCTCTATAATGAGAATGAAAAAAGACGCAAATGAGTTTTATTTTAATCCAAATGATGTCTGGGTAGGAGCTATTAACGAGCCATTTGGTGGTCAAAATATTTTTCAAGCTAAAAAGCATGTTAAAACACAATGTATCTTAATAAACAAACAACGCATAAAAGACTTTCCCATGTTTGACGAACTAGCCAATAAGCAAGATTTTTATATAAGAGTTGGGAGCACAAATTTAACTCAAAAAATTATTTTAAAAGAGCTTGAAAATTCACATTTATATGAAGGTAAGATGAGAGAAATTTTTATAGAATCTAAAATTTTAGAGATGGTTTATAAGAGTTTATATGATTACAATTTTTCTAAAGAGTATTGCGATATAAAATTATGTGAATATGATATAAAATCTATCAAAAAAGCAAGAGAAATTATGCTTAAAAATATGTCAAATCCACCTTCTATAAAAAAGCTTGCAAGAATTTGTGCTATAAATGAGTTTAAGCTAAAAAAAGGGTTTAAACATATCTATAAAACCACCATTTATAAAATGCTTCAAGAAGAGAGATTAAAAAATGCTAAAGAGCTACTAACAAATCAAGATGTGAATGTGACTGAGGCTGCTAGAATAGCAGGTTATAAAAGTCTGTCGCATTTTAGTAAAATTTTTAAAGAGCGGTTTGATGTATTACCAATTGAACTAATAAAAGAGAAAAAATACTATATTTGAACTACAATAATATAGGTAGAAAAACAAATATGATTCTTAATATTATATAATATTAAGAATTTTTTGATAAAGAAAATGAAATTAAAAACAATGCATATTAATGACAGAAAAACGATATATTATTGTAGTTTAATAACACAGCTAGATAACAAGATAAAGTAAGTGGAAAGATAAGTTAACTCAAAGAAAAATGCGAACTTTATTAGAGTCTTCTATTTTAGATATATAAAAATCATTCTTTATGTTTTTAATGGGAATGCAAAGGGAAATAATTTTAGTAAAGTAATAGAACTTTTTGGAGAAGATATAGGCGCTGCAGTATCTAAAAGTTGCCATTACAAATTTGAAAAACATCTGTTCGTTGAAAGATATTAGGGTGAAATTTAGAAGTAAATTTCAATACTATTTTTACTATTAATTAAAATTTGCAATCAAACTTGATAGTTTATATAATGAATTTTACCATATTTTAGACTGGCGTTGCTTGTGTTATAGACTATGCTACGATATTAATATAAATTTAAACTATAAGGATGAATTTAAAAATATTGTTGCTTAAATAAGCTTACATCAATTTTCTTGGAAGGAAAAAGAGATGGAAAAAACATGCTGAGTATGAGTATCTGCGGGATAAAACTACGATGATATTTGTAAGAACTGCGTATAGTTGGCATCGTATTTTAATCATAATGCAAATCACTCTTGTTGCCTATCTTGTTATCTCAAGTTTGATGAATATATTTGATTATAAACTAAATAATATCATAACAAGAAATCTTGGCTTTTGATGGACTTACCTGAAGATAAATAAAAAAAGGTTGATATAATCAAAGTATTTTCTTAAAATAGGACTAATTTTGCCTGTATTGTTTGGTTTAATACATATCGTAACCTTATTATTTTTACTAGCTACAATAGCTTTTTTATATTCCAAGAAAAAATTCTAACAACATACAAATTTAAAGAACTTATCTTTAGATATGCAATAATGATAATTTCTGCAATTAGTTTTTCCTATACAACTTGGGCTGGAGCTGATATACTTGCAGAAGGCAAAGACATAGTAACTAAAATGAAAACAAACTAGGATTTAGAGCTAGAATAGCAAGCTAAAAGTGATCAAATTTTCCTAAAGTTGGACAAATGGTACCTAATTTTACTATAAAAGATACAGAGGAATAGCATAACTCTTTCTAATTTTAGAGGTAAAAAGCCTGTAGCAATGGTATTTGGCTCATATACTTGACCTCCGTATAGCAAGAACACAGTTAGTCTCAACGAATTAGCAGAAAAATACGGAGAAAAAGTGCAATTTATATTTGTCTACAATCAAGAACCACACCCAACAGACCATTGGTGGCTTGGTCAAACTAAGCTAATGAAATATTTTCATAAAAAATATAATTCAAGAGTAGCTATAGATATACCTCAACCTATGAGTTATAAAGAAAGAGTTGATGTGGCAACAAGAATGAGAAAAGAGTTATTTGACAATCAAGTGCCTATATGCATAGATGATATGTATAATAGAGTAAGAAATCTTTATACTACTCAACCTATGGTTTTCTCTCTGGAAATAATTTCAAAGATTATATTGATAAAAGTCTAAATAGTCTAAATTTAGTATTGATTTGACTATACTTTTACATTTTAACTATTTCCTTAGTTCTCTTAAAATATCTTTATTTTCTTTTGAAACTCTATAGCTGTCAATGCATTTTGAAATGGCTTTGTTATGAGTTGTTTTGTCTAAAATCTTTTGTCTTAAAAAGTTTATAGTTTCGTCTGGAAATTTAACTACACACACACTTATAAGCCAGGCATGTGCCATCATAGAATAATACTTATTGTTTTTAACTTTTATACTAAAAATATAGTCCAAATACTCCTTTTGCACATAGTGTTGCAATAAATTTATAAGTCCAGCTCGTGCTATAAACTCACTTTCATCATCTAGCCAAATTTTGATGTGAGTTATTAAAATTTCTCTATCTTGTAAATTTTTTGGATTTAAATTTACACAATCAATTCCAGCCCAATTATCAACTTTTTGTATATATTTTTCATATAACATAATTTTAGTTTTAAAATCAAATTTTGCATATCCTATAACTAGCCCTTCAAGTAAAATAATCTCATAAATATTTGGTTTTTTAAGTTTTATAAACTTTAAAGCTCTGTCTTTAGAGATATTTTTTGCAATTTTTCTAAGAGCGGGAAGTCTAACGCCTAAAATTTCTTGTTTTGTGAAAATAAGCTTTTGGTTAAACTTTTTATACTTTTCATCTTTTTGTAAATTTAGCTCTTTTAAAATACTATCTACCATAAAACAACTCTAATGATGATTTTTAATTTTTTAAATTATACAAAAATTCAACTAAAATTTGTTGTATCCGTTTTGTAATATTTTATAGTTAATATTTCTCATCTTATTTAAAAGGATATGAGATGAAGTTATCAAAAATTGCACTTAGTGCAATGTTAGTTTTAGGAACTTGTAGTATTGCAAACGCAAGAGATCAAATTAGAATAGTTGGAAGCTCAACCGTTTATCCATTTTCTAGCTATGTTGCTGAAGAATTAGGAGTTACTACTAAATTTAAAACTCCTGTGGTTGAATCAACAGGTTCAGGTGGTGGTTTTAAACTATTTTGTCAAGGTGAAGATTTAAACACTCCTGATATCTCAAATGCTTCAAGACCTATGAAAGAAAAAGAGTTCGCACTTTGTAATGAAAACGGAGTTAAAGAAATCATAGGTGCTATGATTGGTTATGATGGCATAGCTTTTGCTCAATCAAGCGATAACGAAGATTTAGACTTAACAAAAAAACAACTATTTTTAGCAGTTGCAAAAGAGATTCCTGTAAACGGAAAACTTGTAGCAAATCCTTATACAAAATGGTCTCAAATTGACTCAAGCTTGCCAGATAGAGAGATTATAATTTATGGACCTCCAACATCTTCAGGCACAAGAGATGCTTTTGAAGAGTTAGTTATGCAAGCAGCTTCAAAAAATGATCCAGTTTACAAAGCAGCTCAAAAAGAAGGTAAATTTAAAGGTTATAAAGTTATAAGAAATGATGGTGTATATGTTCCTTCAGGTGAAAATGATAACTTAATAGTTCAAAAACTTGAAAAAAACAAAGTTGCATTTGGAATTTTTGGCTATAGCTTTTTAGCTGAAAATCAAGATAAAATCAAAGCTAGTAAAATAGAAGGAGCTCTTCCAACTCCCAAAACTATAGGCGATGGAAGTTATCCAATTTCAAGAAGTCTGTATTTTTATGTTAAAAAATCCCATATGGAAAAAATTCCAGCTATCAAAGCCTATATGGATCTTTTTATGAGTGATAAAATGATAGGTAATGAAGGAGTTTTAAAAACTATTGGACTTATCCCTATGAGTGATGAGCTTAGACAAAATGTTCAAAAAAGTGTTCTTTCATATACACTTTTAACCTCTGAAATGGTAAAAACTAAAAAAGTTATAAAATAACATATCAAAAAGCAAGCATTAAATTTAATGCTTGCAAAAACCACTTAAAACAATCATTCTTTAAATTTATTTTACAATTTTTGAAAACTTAAATTGCCTTTTGATTAATTTTTTTCGCTATACTAAGTCCAAATTTTAAAGGATATAAATGAAAAAGATTTTTATTAGTTTTGCTGTGCTTGTAGCTGTTTATTTAAGCGCATTTGATTTCTCAAATGTTTTAAATACAACAAAAGATGTGGTTAATGGTGCAAATTCAAATGATAATTACAAAAGTATGGTAGAAAAGGCTTTGAATTTATCGGTGCAAGAACTTAGTAAAAATGGTTTTATAAATAACCAAGTAGCAAAAATTCCACTCCCAGCTCACTTGCAAACTGCGGCAAATTTAGCTAAAAAAGTAGGCGGTGAAAAATGGGCAAATGATTTAACTATCTCTATAAATCAAAGTGCAACAAAAGCTGTTGGTGGTGCTTCAAAAGTATTTTATGATGTGATTAAAAATATGAAAGAAGATGAGATAAAAACTCTATTTACAAGCAAAGACAATGGCTTTACAAAATATCTTCAAAAAAATTCCAGCGACAAGCTATCAGCTGTTTTTAAACCTATCATTGAAGATATGATGAGCGAAAATAAGTTCGCAACTGCTTACAATGGACTAAATTCATTTGCTAAAAATAGTTCACTTTTGAATGGCAAAACTGCCTCAAACCTAAAAAATTTAGCTGGAAATTTTGGTGGAGACAAATATATTCCAAACACAGATGAAGACTTAAACGACTACATAACAAGAAAAACTCTTGATGGACTTTTTGCTTTAATGGGCGAAAAAGAAAGTGGTTTAAAATCTAGAGCTGTTGGCAAAGGACTAGACTTATTAAATAAATTTTAGAAGACATCTTTATGGAAAAAATTGTTTTGATTTTTATCTTTTTAACTAGTTTTTGTTTTGAAAATTCATTTAAGAATGGGCATAAAGCTTATCAAAATGGTGAATATAAAAAAGCAAGCGAGTTATTTAAACAAGGTTGTGATAGCGGGTATGCTTTGAGTTGTAGTTTTCTTGGCTTTTTATATTTTAATGGGCAAGGTGTGAAACAAGATTATAAAAAAGCAATTAAGTTATTTAAAAAAGGTTGTGATGGTGGAGATGCTGAAAGTTGCACTGCTCTTGGTGTTTTATACAACTATGGAAAAGGTGTAAAAAGGGATTATAATAAAGCAAGTAAGTTTTATAAAAAGGGTTGTGATGGTAAAATAGCTGAAAGCTGTTATGACTTTGGTCTTTTATATAATACTGGAGAAGGTGTAAGTCAAAACAAATCTTTAGCAAAAGAATATTTTAATAAAGCTTGTGATTTAGGATATCAACGAAGTTGCAATATTGATATAAAACTTAACTAACAAAGTTACTAAATGAGGTAGAGCTATAAATTCCTTGTCTTTACAAGGAATTTAAATTTGTTATATAATATCAAAATAAATATTTCTTAAAATACAAAACTATACTATATGAAAATATTAATCTAACCAGCTATACAGTATATTTTATTTAAATGCACATTTTATTTATCTAAGTTAAAACCAAACTAAATTTTTTGTATCCATTTTGTAATATTTTATAGCTAATATTGCACATCTTATTTAAAGGGCATAGGTGGATTTAATAACTAAAAATAAAAGAGTAAAAAGAAGAAATTTAAAAGAAAGTTACATTAAAGCACTTTTGATATTTGCAGCTTTAATATCTATATTTACTACTTTTGGAATTTTACTATCCATAGTTTTTGAGGCAATAAGCTTTTTTAAACTTCAAAGCTTTTGGTATTTTCTTTTTGGAACGCAGTGGTTTCCTGAGGGAGAACCTGTTAAATTTGGTGCTTTACCACTAATTTGGGGAACTTTATACATAACTTTAATAGCCATGCTAACCGCTCTTCCTATTGGAGTTTTTTCAGCTATTTATCTATCTGAATATGCTAGTAAAAAAGTTAAAAACTATGTAAAACCAATGCTTGAAATACTAGCAGGAATCCCAACTGTTGTTTATGGATTTTTTGCAGCTGTTACAGTCGCACCTTTTATAGTAAAAATATTTAGTATTTTTTCACTAGATGTCTCATTTCAAAATGCCCTAGCTCCTGGGATTGTTATGGGAATTATGATAATTCCAATAATCGCTTCTCTATCAGATGATGTTATAAGCTCCATTCCTGTGCGTTTAAAACATGGCTCTTTAGCTCTTGGTATGACAAAGGCTGAGACTATTAAATTTGTAGTGCTTCCTTCTGCTCTTCCTGGAATGATAGCCGCAGCTTTACTTGGAGTATCTCGTGCTTTGGGTGAGACTATGATAGTTGTTATGGCAGCAGGATTAAGAGCAAATTTAAGTGCAAATCCGCTAGATTCTATGACAACTATAACAGTAAGAATAGTAGATGCAATGACTGGCGATCAAGCATTTGACTCACCTGAGACACTCTCAGCTTTTGCTTTGGGGCTTATTTTATTTGTTGTAACATTTGGGATAAATTTAATCTCTGTTATAACAATTAAAAAGTTCCATAAAAAATATAAAGTTTCAAATTTATGAAAAGAGAGAAAATGAACGATTATTTTTATTCACCATTACTTGCAAAAAGAAATAAAAAAGCAAAGAGATTTAAGTTTATAGCCTTGCTTTCTTTATTAACTTCTATAATTTTTTTGTTAATTTTTATAGCAGATATGATAGGAAAAGGCCATAGTGCATTTAGGCAAACTTATGTTTTAGTTCCTGTAAATATCACAGAAAAAACAAAATCTTACACTCACTTAGCAGTTGATAGAAAAGAGTATGGATTTTTGGTCAGTAGAGCTTGGCTTAGGGATTTGCCAAATTATATAAAACAAAATCCTGATGTTATGGATACTTTTGAAAAAAGATGGGTTTTGGCTGATGATAATGTTGATCAATACTTTAAAGGAAAATACAACACCTTAAACGATAAGCAAAAAAATGTCATAGAAAATATGAAAAAAAATAATGAGATAAAGCTTGAGTTTAACTCTTTGTTTTTCACAAAAGGAGATTCAAAAATTCCTGAATACGCAGGTTTCTTAGCTTCTATGGTGGGTTCAGTTATGACGATGTTAATTACAATGTTTATAGCAGTTCCAATTGGAATTATGAGTGCAATTTATCTTGAAGAGTTTGCAAAACCTAGCAAATTTACAGATTTTATAGATATAAATATAAACAATCTTGCAGCCATTCCTTCCATTTTGTTTGGAATGCTAGGTCTTGCTGTTTTTATAAACTTTTTTGGTGTCCCAAGATCAACGCCAATCGCCGGTGGGCTTGTTTTGGCTCTTATGTCTTTGCCTGTTATAATAGTAAGCTCAAAAGCAGCATTAAAAGCTGTTCCTGATTCCATTAGACAAGCTGGTTTTGGACTTGGGCTTACAAAATGGCAGATTACAAGAGATCATACACTTCCTTTGGCAATGCCTACAATTTTAACAGGCTCAATCATAGCTTTAGCTCAAGCGATGGGAGAAACAGCACCGCTTATAATGATAGGAATGATAGCCTTTATACCTGATGCAACTTTTTCTTTTACACAAGCTACAACAGTTATGCCCGCACAAATTTTTGTATGGGGTGGAATGCCTGAGAGAATTTACATAGAAAAAACTGCAGCTGGAATTTTGGTATTGCTTAGTGTTTTAATAATCTTAAATGCACTAGCAATTTATCTTAGAAAAAAATATAGTGTGAAATGGTAAAATGATGGAAAATTTAAAAATACAAACAAAAAATTTAAGTCTATGGTATGGCGAAAAACAAGCTTTAAAATCTATAAGTATGGATATTTATAAAAATCAAATAACAGCTTTCATAGGACCATCAGGTTGTGGAAAATCAACATTTTTAAGGTGTTTAAATAGAATGAATGATTTGATTGATTCCGTTTTAATAAAAGGAAAAGTTACCTTAGATGGGCACGATATATACGCACCAGATGTAGATGAAGTTTCAGTTAGAAAAAAAGTTGGTATGGTTTTTCAACAACCAAATCCTTTTCCAAAAAGCATATATGACAATGTAGCTTATGCACCTCTTATGCATGACCTTGTAAGAAAAGGCAAAGAGTGTGATGAGCTTGTAGAAAAATCCTTAAAAAGAGCTGGACTTTGGAATGAAGTAAAAGATAAATTAAAAGAGCCAGGAACTGCACTTTCAGGCGGACAACAACAAAGACTTTGTATAGCAAGAGCAATCGCAGTTTCTCCAGAAGTTATACTTATGGACGAACCAACTTCAGCACTTGATCCTATTTCTACTCAAGTTATTGAAGCTTTAATGCTAGAGCTTAAAAAAGATTATACTATCATAGTTGTAACTCATAATATGCAACAAGCCTCAAGAGTTGCTGATTATACGGCGTTTTTTCATATGGGAGATTTGATAGAATACGGCCAAACTGAACAAATTTTCATAAATCCAAAAGAGGATAAAACAGAACAATACATAACTGGTAAATTTGGATAATATTTTGATATACTTTCATAATATTAATCTTATGATTTATCGGTTTTGTTATATAATTTATAAAGGTTAAAAATGTTACCAAACCATGAAGAAAAACTTTCTACCATAAAAACTCTTTTACTAGAGTTTAGTAATACTTTAAATGATAGTTTAAAAACTTGCTATGATGGATTTAAAAATAGTGATATGAGTTATTTTATAAAAGCAAAAGATAGTTTAAAAAACTCAAGCAAACTTGCAAACAAAATAGACAATGAAATTTTAACTACTTTAGCACTTTTTGGTGCAGAAGCTGGTGATTTAAGAGAACTTGTTGCCTATCTTAAAACTACAAATGAGTTAGCTAGAATTATGGATAATATAAATAGTTTTTGCAAAAAAATAATTCTATCTGAAAACTACAATAAAGAGCTTATAAAATCAGACCAAGAGCCATCTTATTTGTGTCTAAGTGCTTTAAAGGCAACTCAATATATAGCACAAGCTATAGATTCAAAAGACAATGATGAGTTAAAAAATATTTATACAAAAGTGGAAATTGAAGAGAGCAAAACTGACGATTTTTACAGTGTGCTTCAAAAAAATATTTTATCAGATTTATATGCAAAGCACGAATTAACGGCTGAAGCTTTACATTTTTTAAGTGCGATGAGAAAATTTGAAAAAATAGCAGATAGATCTGCAAGCATTGTAAAACTTATGCTATTTGCAAAATTTGGTGGTAAAATGGATATATACTAAAATGAGCGAAAATAAAAAAGCACAAATTTTAATACTTGAAGACGAAGAGGATTTGCTAGAGCTTATAGAGTATAATTTGCAAAAGGCAAATTTTGAAACTATTGGTTTTTTAAATCATAAATATGTTGAATCTTTTTTGCAAGAAGAAGGTGGGGATTTAATGATAGTAGATAGAAATTTGCCAAATTGTGAAGGTAGTGAATTTGTTGTTAGTTTGAGAAAAAAAGGTTATGAAATTCCTGTCATTTTTTTAACTGCAAAAGATAAAGATAAAGATATTGAAGAGGGTTTTTTGCGTGGTGGGGATGATTATATGACAAAACCTTTTAATATGAATGAGTTAATTTTAAGAATAAAAGCCATTTTAACACGCACAAGTCCATCTGTCAGTGAAATTTTAAAATATAAAGATTTAACACTTGATTTAACAAAAAGAAAGCTTTTTATCGACAAAGATGAAGTGGTTTTAACTAAACTTGAATTTGATCTTTTAAAAACACTCATACAAAATAAAAATATAGTTTTAAAGCGTGAATATCTTCTTGAAAATGTTTGGGAAGAGGATGAAATACTACAAGATAAAACAGTAAATGTAGCTATAAATAGACTTACTAAAAAAATAGATCCAAATAAAACAAAAAATTATATAAAATCCATTTGGGGCGTTGGTTATATACTATGCTAAAGCTTCATCAGCACTTCTCTTTACGACTTATTTTTGTTTTTTTTATAGCCATTTTATGTAGTTTTCTAGTAAGCTACTTTGCTATGAAACACAATCAAATTTCACAACTTAAAAATACTTTACAATCACAAGCAAATCTTATAGAAATAACTCTTAATAGTTCAAATTTAAAGGATTTGCAAAAATTAGCAAAACAAGTTAAAAAAGCAAACTCATACCGCTTAACTATAATAGATAAAGATGGGGTAGTGCTAGCTGAAAGCAATGATATTGATATCAAACAGATGGAGAATCACTCATTTAGAAATGAAATTTTAGATGCAAAAGAAAAAGGCATTGGCTCAGACATTAGGTATTCAAAAACTTTGAATGTTGATTTTTTATATTTAGCAAAAGATATTACATACAATGGCGAAGATTTATATATAAGACTTGCTGTAAGCATTAAAAAAATAGAAGATGGCTTTTTTGCAATTTGGCTAAAAATTGGCATTATTTTTGCATTTGCTTTGCTTATAAGTTTTATACTTTCTTATCTTTTAAATAAGAAAATTTCATTTGAAATCAACAAAATTTTAGCTGGTTTAAATGAGATATCTGAAAAATCATATAAAACAAGAATTAATTCAAAATTTGCAACTGAATTTGTAGAAATTTCTGAAAAAATTCATGCTCTTGCTGATAAATTGGCAAAAAGAGATAAACAAAAAAGAAAACATGCTGCAAAATTAAGACTTGCAAATAGACAAAAAGATGACATAATCTCAGCCATAAGTCATGAGTTTAAAAATCCTATCACAATCATACTTGGCTATGCAAGCTCATTGCAAGAAGATTTAGAAAATCAAGAAATAAGAAATAAATTTTTAGAAAAAATCAAAACAAATGCAAGCAAATTATCTAAAATGATAGATAGATTAGCCCTTACTACAAAGATAGAAAATGGTAATTTAAAAACTCATAAAACAAATTTTGATATAGCCTTGTTGCTTGCTGATATAGTAGTAGTTTACAAAGAAAAATATAGCGATAGAAATTTTATACTAGAGACCAAAAGCAAATTTATAAATGCTGATAAAACTATGATAGAAATGGTAATTTGCAACCTTTTAGACAATGCTATAAAATACTCACAAGATGATATTTTAATAAAACAAACTAGTTCAAAATGTAGCATAATAGACTATGGAGCTGGCATAGATGAGAATGAGCTTTCAAAAATTACTAAGAAATTTTACCGCTGTGATAACTTTTCTTGGAACAACTCTTTAGGGCTTGGGCTTTACATTGTAAACTATTTGTTAAAGCTAAATGATTCTAAGCTAGTAATTGAATCAAAACTAGACGAAGGATCGACATTTAGCTTTGAACTTTTACCAAGCTAGTAGTTATATGGTTATTTATGAACATATAGCTCTATAATTAATCATTGATTAAATTTTCTTACCTATACTTAGGCTTTTAAAAAAGGATTAATATGAAAAAGATTTTTATATGCTTAGCTATCTCTTTGGCAGTTTCTTTAAGCGCATTTGATTTTACAAATGTTTTAAATAGTGCAAAAAGCGTAGCAACTAACAAAAATACAAATGGCAATTATAAAAGCTTAATTGAAAAAGCTCTTAATTTATCTGTACAAGAGTTGAGCAAAAAGATTATATAAATAGCGAAGTAGCAAGGATTCCACTTCCAGTTCACATTCAAATTACTGCAAATTTAGCTAAAAAAATTGGTGGTGAAAAATGGGCAGATGATCTTAGCAAATCCATAAACGAAAGTGCAACCAAAGCTGTTGGTGGTGCGTCAAAAGTTTTTTATGATGTAGTTTCAAATATGAAAGAAGATGAGGTAAAAACCCTATTTACAAGCAAAGAAAATGGTTTCACAGACTATCTTCAAAAACATGCAAGCGATAAACTTTCATCTGTTTTTAAACCTATTATAGAAGACATGATGAGTTAAAATAAATTTGCAACTGCTTACAATGGCTTAAACTCTTATGTTAAAAGTAGTTCGCTTTTAAAAGGCGAAACTGCTTCAAACTTGAAAAGTTTAGCTGGAAATTTTGGAGGAGATAAATACATTCCAAACACTGATGAAGATTTAAACGACTATATCACAAGAAAAACTCTTGATGGTCTTTTTGCTTTAATGGGCGAAAAAGAAAAAGGATTAAAATCAGGAGCTATTGGCAAAGGAATGGATATATTAAATAAATTTTAATGAAATTTTAATGAAATAACACTAATCTCTAGCTTTTTTTAATTTTGTAAAACTACCTCTACCATTATCGCCAATGATAAGCAATATACATATTATCCAAGCAAATAATATAATAGAAGGCAAATTAAATACTTCTGGCTTTGTTTGTTGGAAAACTGAGCTAGAAATAAAATCAATGACTCTACAAAGAGGGTATTCTTCCATAAAAAATGCTTCGTATGAAAATACACAAATTAAAGTTGGAACTAAACTTATAAAATAATGATACCAATATGTAAAAATTCTTGCATCTTTTCTGTAAAAAATCCAAATCAAAAAGGTTAATGTCAAATAAAATAACAAAAAGAATGAAAGAAAATATTCTGTATAAACAGAAAAACCAAAAATAGACACAGTATAAGCAATGACTTTTATTAAAGGTAAATATATATAAGACATGTAAAAATTTATAACAAAGTCTAAAAAAATCATTTTATCGCCTTCTTTTCTTTTTTATATTTTATTGAACTATGCTTTATATTTATCTTAATATAATGTTAATTTGTATAAATTTTTAATTATAGTTAATTTTGCAATTATGCATTGATAATAGTATTTATAATTCAAATTTGTATTAAAAATATATAAAATTTTTTCTAATTACAAAAATGCATTAAAGGAAAAAATATTAAAAAATTATTTTATTTTGTATGCTATTAGCTGGCTTTTGTTTTGTAAATTTGATAGATGAAATTAAAAAAGCTTATATCGATGAAAATTACAAAAAATGAAAGAATTATATAAAAAAGCTTGCAATAATGAAAAGATATATGGTGATTGTTATGACCTTGCTTTTTTTATATTATGCAGAAGCAGGGTAAAAAAGGATGGCAAAAAGGCAAAACAATATTTTTAAAAAGCTTGTGTGGCAACAATTACTGGTGGGTGCCTAAATCTTGCTAGTTTATATTTTAAAGGTGAAGGTGTAAAGCAAGATTATAAAAAAAGCAAAAGAGTATACTAAAAAACTTATGATTTAAGTGATAAGCAAGGCTGTGATATACATAAACAATTAATTAAACAAAAATATTAAATTTCGCAATGATTTAAATTTAACACCTAAATATAAAATTTAAATAAGCTCTACTATTTTGCTAATTCAAAAATTTCATCTATTACTTTTTTAGAATAAAACTCAGTAACTCCATACTTTTTAGTGCTATTTATAGCAACATTTTTAACCTCATCTAAAATTTCACCCTCTATTTTAAGCTCTGATAATTTAGTTGGTGTACCAATTTTTTCAAACCATTTTTTTAAAGCTAGTATTCCATCCTTAGCTTCATTAAGACCAAAAATTTCATAAGCAAATCTTTTAAATTGTTCTATATTATTATCTCTATACCACATCATCCACGCAGGCATTATCACAGAAAGCCCTGCACCATGAGGGCAATCACTAACTGCACTCATAGCATGTTCTATCATATGATTTGGAAAACTATACCCACCAAGCCCAAGATGTGTTAGACCATTTAATGCCATAGTAGCAGCCCATGCAAACTCAGCTCTTGCATTATAATCATCTGGTTTATCAAGTAAAATTTCAGTTGTTCTCATAATAGTTTTTATATTTGCTTCAACTTGCAAATTTATCAAATTTGGTCTATTTTTAGCTGTAAAATATGCTTCAATTGAGTGGGCTATAACATCACTTGCTGAATAAACTAAATACTCTCTACTAACACTTTTTTGAAGTTCTGGATTTATAACTGAAACCTTTGGAAACATTACAGGTGAAATGCAAGAGTATTTTTGTAAAGTATCTTCATTTGTTATAACCGCACCGCTATTCATCTCACTTCCTGTTGCAGCAAGAGTTATAATGTCAAATATTTTAAGAGCTTTAACTGGCTTTTTGCCTAAGAAGAAGTCCCAAACATCACCATCATAACAAGCCCCCACACTAATAGCTTTGGCTGAGTCTAAAACAGACCCACCACCAACAGCTAAAATGCTATCAGCACCATACTTTTTAGCTATCTCAATACCCTCTTTTACTTTACTTAAAACAGGGTTACTTTTAACCCCGCCACACACAGTAAATTCTATACCATTTTCTTTTAAGCTACTTATAACCACATCAAACAAACCTGAGTTTTTTATACGGTTACTTCCATATATGATCAAAGCTTTTTTAGCTTCAAATTCACTCATATACTTGCCAATATTTTTCTCTTTATCTTTTCCAAATTCAACTCTTACAGGATTGCAAAAACTAAAATTTTCCATTTTTTCTCCTAATATGCATTTAGTAAATTCTAACTCTTTACATTAAATATAAAAGTAATTTCTAGATTTATTATATTGATTATTTTAAAGATATTTTAATAAAAAATGAAAAAAATATATTTAATGAAGAATTAAGTTTAATATAATTGTTATCAAGATAAAATAAAATTAACAATCCTATTATATTTATTATTATCAAATAAAGGAATAGTCATGATAAATACCAAAAGATTTAAACAAGATTTTGAAAATATTTCAAAATTTGGGGCACTTGAGGGAGGCGGCATTACTCGTCTAGCCTTTAGCAAAGAAGATAAAGAGGCAAGAAAGTATTTAAAAGCCCTCATAAAAGAGGCAAATTTAGAGCTTAAAATTGACAATGTAGGCAATATTTATGCAAGATATAGTGATGTAGAAGATCCAAATTTACCTGCAGTTAGTGTTGGATCTCACATTGATAGCGTTCCAAATGGTGGATTTTATGATGGAACTTTGGGTGTTATGGCTGGGCTTGAAGCAATTAGAAGTATTAAAGAAAGTGGCAAAAAACTAAAAAGACCTTTGGAGCTTATAGTCTTTGTTTGTGAGGAGTCAAGTAGGTTTAAAATGGCTACAGTTGGCAGTAAGATTGTAAGTAAAAAACTAAACTTACAAAATTTAAAAGAGCTAAAAGATGAAGATGGTATAAGCTTGTTTGATGTTATGAAAAGCTTTGATTTAAGTCCTGAAATTTTAGAAACTTGTATCTTAAAAGATGGAACTTATCTAGCATATCTTGAATTACACATTGAACAAGGCCCTGTTTTAGAGCATAAAAAAACTCCTGTTGGTTTTGTAAGTGGGATAGCTGCACCAATTAGATATGAGTTTAATATAAAAGGAAGTGCCGATCATAGTGGGGCAACACCTATGAATATGAGAAAAGATGCCTTAGTTTGCGCAAGTAAAATTATCTTAAATATAGAAAAATTTGCAAAAGAGTACAAAACAGCGGTTGCAACTGTTGGGTATGCTAAAACAAAACCAGGAGTTTTAAATGTAATTCCAGGAGAGTGTGTATTAGGCATAGATATAAGAGATATAGACAAGAATAGCCTGCTAGAGCTTGATAAAAGAATTTGTGATATGACAGAAAGTATTTGCAAAGAACAAGATTGTGAATTTGAACTAAAGCAACTTACAAAAGACACGCCTGTAAAGCTAGATGATGAACTAATTTCTATAATGCTAAGCAAGGCAAATGAACTTAAAATACCTAGCATGATCTTGCCAAGCGGCGCAGGTCATGATGCTATGCATATGAAAGGTATAGCAAAACAAGTTGGGATGATTTTTATACCTTGCAAGGATGGGATTAGTCATAATATAAAAGAGGAAATCAACTTTGATGATGCCTTTAAGGCTTGTGAGGTTTTAACACATACTATGCTAGAATTAGCAATTAAATAAAAAAGGATAGATTATGGATAAAATTTCAAATCAAATCTTATCTTTAAAAGATGAGATTATAGAAACTAGGAGATTTTTTCATTCACACCCTGAAACAGGTTGGTTTACATTTTTCACATCAGCTGTAATTGCAGATAAGATGAAAAAATTAGGATATGACTTAAAGCTAGGTAAAGATATTGTTAAAGCTGATTCTAGACAAGGATTAGGCTCAAAAGAGGCTTGCGAAAACGCAATTAAAAGGGCTAAAACCCTGTTAAATGAAGATCAAATTAAATATCTTGATTTTATGGAAGATGGATTAACAGGAGTTGTTGCTGAGATTGACACAAAAAGAGCTGGTAAAACCATAGCTTTTAGATTTGATATTGATGGGGTTGATGTAACTGAAAGTAAAGATGAAACCCATAGACCTTTTAAAGATGGATTTAGAGCTGATATTGATGGAATTACTCACGCTTGTGGACATGATGGTCATATCACAATGGGGCTGTTTTTGGCAAGGCTTATAGCTGAAAACTTAAATGATTTTAATGGCAAATTTAGATTTATCTTCCAAACCGCAGAAGAAGGTACAAGAGGTGCAGTTGGAATGGAAAAAGCTGGGGTTTTAGATAGTGTTGATTATTTACTTGGTGGGCATATCGGTTTTCAAGCTACAACTATGGGAGGTATAATTTGTGGAACAAACAAACTTTTAGCAACAACTAAGTTTGATGTTACTTTAAAAGGTAAAGCTTCTCATGCAGCAGGTGCTCCTCAAAAAGGTGCTAATGCACTTTTAGCGGCAGCACAAATAGCGCTCAATATGCACGGAATTACTCGCCATAGCGATGGAGTTACTAGAATAAATGTAGGAGTTTTAAGAGCTGGGGAGGGAAGAAATGTTATAGCGCCAAATGGATATCTAGCTTGTGAAACAAGAGGTGAAACGACAGAACTTAACAACTTTATGTTTGAAGAGTGTATGAAAATCATAAAAGGTGTTAGTACAATTTACGATGTAAAATATGATGTAAAAGTTACAGGTGGAACAGCTGGCGGAGATAGCGATATAGAAGTAACTGAGCTTTACGAAAGTACAGCTAAAGAATCACCATTTATAGATAATGACAAGATTATTAAAGAATTTGACTTTGGAGCTTGTGAAGATTTTGCTCACTTTATGCAAAGTGTTCAAAAAAGTGGTGGCAAAAGTGGTTACTTAATGATAGGAACAACTCTAAAATCAAGTCATCATAGCTCAACTTTTGATTTTGATGAAAATTCATTACTAGCTGGAATTGATATATTTTTAAGATCTGCGTATAAACTAAACGGAAACAAACAATAAGGAGAGAATATGAAAAAAGCATTGCTTTTAAGTGCCTCAAGCTATAAAGATACAGGCTATCTCAATCACAGCAAAGACTGGATTAAAGAATTTTTGGGCGATTTGGTGAATGAAGAAATTTTATTTATACCATATGCAGGAGTTAGTAGGACAAATGAAGAGTATGAGATTAGAGTAAAAGATTGTCTAGGCATGGATAATATTAAGTCTATTCATAGATATGAAGACAAAAAAGCAGCTATTAAAAATGCAAAAATTATTAGCGTTGGTGGTGGAAATACATTCGTTTTAATGCACTATCTTTATAAATATGATTTGGTTGATACTATTAAAGAGGCAGTTGAAAATGGCACATTATACTTTGGTTGGTCAGCAGGAGCAAATATAGCAGGTGCTACTATGATGACAACAAATGATATGCCAATTATTATGCCAAAATCATTTGATAGTTTAAACATATTCCATTATCAGATAAACCCACACTTCATAAGTGGTAAAATTCCAGGGCATAATGGAGAAAGTAGAGAACAAAGGATTGAGGAGTTTTTAACTATCAATCAAAAAAGTATAGTTTATGCCATGCCTGAAGGAACAGCATTTGTTATAAATGGAGATGAGGCTGAGATCATAGGGCATGATGATATGTTAAAATTTGAGTATAAAAAACCTATTGCTACTATTAAAAATGGTAGTAAAATTAAAATATAAAGGAAATTTATGGAAACGCTAAATTTAATTTTTGCGGTTTTAGGCGTAATAGCAGTTGTTTTGCTATTAATCATGAAATATGACACAAAGACGGTGTTAATAGGAGTTGGTCTAATTCTTTGTGTGATCTCACTTAAGCCAATGAATGGTTTTGAGGCTTTTACTGCAAGTATGACAAAGGCAGGTCTTATAAAAGCAATTTGTGCTAGTATGGGGTTTGCTTTTGTTATGAAATTTACAAAATGCGACCAGCATTTAGTTAGACTCTTAACAAGTCCATTGAAAAATGTTGGTATTTTTCTAATACCGATTACCATAGCAGTTACATATATGATTAACATAGCTATCCCTTCGGCTTCAGGTTGCGCGGCTGCTGTTGGTGCTACTTTAATACCGCTTTTAATGGCTGCAGGAATTAGACCTGAAATGGCTGCAGCTTCAGTACTTGCTGGAACTTTTGGTGGTGTTTTAAGCCCAGGTTCAGCACACAATATTTTTGTAACCGATCTAGTTAGAAAAACAGATCCAACTTTTACTGTTCAAGATGTTATCAAGGTTCAATTTTCAAGTGCTATGTTAGCTTTGGTTATAGTTTTGATAGTTGTTACAGCAGCAGCTATAATATTCAAAGACTATCAAAAAGGTAAAAATTTCTCACTTCCACAAGAAGAAGGTGCAAAAGATCTTGGCGTTCAAAATGTAAATTTCTTATACGCTTTAATGCCATTAGTACCATTAGTTATTTTGATAGTAGGTGCCACTAATTTATCAGAACTTAGCTTTCTTACTTGGACAAAAATGGGAGTTGCTGAAGCAATGATACTTGGTGCTTTAGTTGCAATGGCAGTAACCATGACAAATCCGCAAAATATAACAAAAGAGTTTTTCAATGGTATGGGTAACTCATATGCTAATATTATAGGTATCATAATAGCAGCAGGTGTATTTGTTGCAGGACTTAAAGCTTGTGGTGCTATAGATGCAATTGTGGATTTCTTAAAAGCAGAACAGCACTATGTAAAATTTGGTGGAACATTTATACCATTTTTAATGGGAACTGTTACAGGTTCAGGCGACGCTGCAGCATTTGCATTTAATGAAGCTATTACAACAAAAGCAGCTGAACTTGGATTTGATCAGGCAAAACTAGGAATGGCAGCAGCTATTACAGGGGCATTAGGAAGGACAGCTTCTCCAATAGCAGGAGCTTGCATAGTTTGTGCTGGGATTGCAGGAGCTAATCCGCTTCAAATAGCTAAAAGAACATTCTTTGGTATGCTTTTATCTGTTGCTGCAATTGCATTTTTCATTCTTTAAAAAGGAGATAAAATGGATATAGTTGATAGGTTTATAGGTTATACTAAAATTAACACAACCACAAATAGAGAAAATGGGGCAAATGGCATTATGCCATCTTCCCCAAATCAAATGGAATTAGCAAAGTTAATTAAAAAAGAACTTGAGGATTTAGGCATAAAAGATATAAGCCTAAGTGAAAAAGCTATCTTAATAGCTAAACTACCATCAAATTTAGATAAAAAAGTACCATCTGTTGCGTTTTTTGCACACCTTGATACAAGCGCAGAGCAAACAAATGATACAAAAGCTCAGATAGTAAAATATGAAGGTGGTGATATATGCCTAAATGAAGAACTTGAAATTTACTTAAAAAAGAGTGAATTTAAAGAGCTTGAAAACTATATAGGTGATGATATCATAGTAACTGATGGAACTAGTTTACTTGGTGCTGATGATAAAGCTGCTATTGCAAGTATTGTAAATATGCTTAAATATTTTACTGAAAATACAGATGTGAAACATGGTGAAATAGTAGCTTGCTTTGTTCCTGATGAAGAGCAAGGGCTAAGAGGTGCTAAGGCTTTAGATGCTAGTAAAGTTGGAACTGATTTTGGATATTGTTTGGATTGTTGCGGAATTGGTGAGTTTATATATGAAAACTGGAATGCTGGGGATTGTGTAGTTACTTTTACAGGGGCTTCGGCTCATCCTATGAATGCAAAAGGAAAACTTATAAACTCACTTTTAATGGCTCACAAATTCATCTCTCTTCTTCCAAATGGTGAAGCACCTGAATATACAGAAAATAAAGAGGGTTACTTTTGGGTAAAAGAGTTAAGTGGAAATAGTGCAAAAACTGTTTTAAAGATTGATGTTAGAGAATTTGATGATCAAAAATATAAAAAGAGAATGCAGTTCTTGCAAGATTTAGCTGATGGGCTTAATAAAGTTTGGAATGGTAAAGTTGATATAAAATTAAACGATAGATATGAAAATGTCTATAACTACCTAAAAAATGACAATGCACCTGCTATAGTTTATGCAAAAACAGCATTTAAAAATTTAGGCATAAAACCTATAATCAAACCTATGCGTGGTGGATATGATGGTGCTGTAATCTCAGCAAAAGGCATTCCTTGTCCAAATATATTTACAGGAGCTCATAACTTTCATTCAATCTATGAATACCTACCTGTAAAATCATTAAGAGCGGCAAGTGAAGTTACTAAAGAGATAGTAAAGCTAGTTGCCAAAGATTAAGGTGTTGGGATTTTCCCAACACTTAGATTATAATTACATTTATTTCAAATATTCACTTAAATTTTTAAGTCTTTCTTGGTTAATTTAATTTTCTACTAACAATCTTAATTTCTACAGTTAACTAAATTTTTGGCTTTATGTTACTTTAAAACGCTTTTGGTGTTAATATAAGTTCTTATATTAAAACATTAAAGTGATAAACAAAAATTAAATTGTTAAATAGCAATACTTTTAGCACTATAAAATTTCTATTTTAGCAAATAATTAAACCATAAACTTCTAAATTTACTCCATTTTTTTAGCAGCTAAAATATATCCTAGTTCAGGAATATTTTTAATCTGAATACCAAGTTCTCTCCTTAATCTAAGTATTACATTTTGTATGGCACCTTTACTAGCATACTCGTTTTCATAAACAAATTCTTCAATCATATCATAACTAACTAATTGATTTAAGTTATAAGCAAAGAGCCAAAAAATTTTATTTTGAAGGTATGTTAAATAAATTTCTTCTCCATCTTTGTAGATTTTTTCTTTTTTGATGTTGATGCTTATAGAATCTGAAATTTTTGTTAGTTTTTCATCTTTTTCATAAGTTAGAGTAATGAGCATGGATCTAAGCTCTTTTATATCAATGGGTTTTTTTAAAAACAAAATAGCCCCTTGCTCTATGCTTTTCATCAAATTTAAATCACTATCATACGATGTTAATACTATAAATTTCTGATGTGGTTTTATATTAGAAATTTCCTTCATCATCTCAAAGCCATTCATATTAGGCATGTGAATATCTGTTATGATAATATCAATTTTATATTTATTAAATTTTTCTAATCCATCAAGTCCGTTTTTTGCCCCATAGATGCTATTGCAATATGGCTTTAACCCTTCTACTAAAAGATCTCTTGAAATTTCATCATCTTCTACTATTAAAATTGAAAGTTTTTTTAATGAATTTATAGATTCACTCATCTTTTTTATCCTTTAATTTTCTATCAAAACTTAGTTCAAATATGGTTGGATTGACGCTATTTAAAAGTCTAATATCACCACTTATCTTTGAATTTGCTAATCTTTTTCCAAAATAAAGCCCTATACCATTTCCAAATTCCTTAGTGGTTTTTGGCTGAGAAAAAATTTTTCTGCTCATGGCATCGCTAATACCAACTCCAAACTCACTAATCTGAATATAGCACTTTTCATCATCAAATCTTACAAATATAGTTATCTTTCTTTTTTGAATATCATCTTTAAATTTTTCTACTAATGCGTCTTTTGAATTATGTATTAAAATTAGTAAAATTTGCTGAACTATATTTTCTATCTGATAAACATTTTTATCTTCAAAATCACTCAAAACAACCTGAACATTTACTCCACTTAACTCTGTATGCATCAATGTTATTAAGTTTAGTATACATTCTCTTATGCTAAAATCTTGAATATTTTCGCTAGTTTTATAAAAATTTCTAAAAATTTCAATAGTACTACTTAATAAAGAGATTGATTTTTCCCCTTTCTCTAGCATATTCTCTAACATATCTTCACTTAGTCTGTTTTCCTTTTTTAACATTAAAAGAGTAGATATCATTAAATTTAAAGAGTTTACAGGTTGGATAAATTGGTGATTTATTCCACTT
Organism: Campylobacter blaseri; assembly: GCF_013201895.1. NCBI lineage: Bacteria > Pseudomonadati > Campylobacterota > Epsilonproteobacteria > Campylobacterales > Campylobacteraceae > Campylobacter > Campylobacter blaseri. Next base: position 1,837,558 of record NZ_CP053841.1, read on the forward strand.
ATAAGCTCTCCTGCTTCTGCCATTTTTGTTCTATGAGTAAGAAGAATCTCATACTCGTCTTTTCTTTTTTTCACTCTTTTATACATTAAATTATGCATTAAATTTGCCATAAAGGCTAATAATATAAATAAAAAAAGTAATATAAACCCATCTTTGGCAACATTTTTAAAAAATTTATCCAATTCTTTTGTATCATCAGTTCCTGCCCCTATAAACCAGCTAAGTGATGGTATTTCAGCTATGGAAATATAGTTTGAACCTATTGTCATGCTAGTTATATCTTCATCAATTAAAAATATCTCTTTGAATTTCTTTTGAATTTTATTTTTTAACTTCTCATCTTTCATTTGAGTTAAAACTTCGCCACTATGAGTCACTATAAACGAATAAGAGTTTGGAAGCAGTTTGAAGTCACTTACTTTATCAAAAATACTTTTAACCTTAACAACACCACAAAAAACTGCAACAAACTCTTTATTTCTATAGCTTGGAACACATAAATTTAATGTTTCCTCTTTTAAAATTTTATGATTTGGCATAAAATTTACAGTTGGCTTTTTAGTAGCTTTTGTATCTAAATACCATATTAAATTAAAATTTGCTTCTGGAGACTTATCATGATATGGGTTCCCATTTATATATACCTTGCCATCTTCTGTTAAAAGCTGGACTAAATCAAAATTAGTTGAAGCATCCAAAAAAGTGCGCATAAACTTTTTTATTTTCCCATCATCTTCTAATATGTCTTCATTTTCTATCAATTTTGACGCTGAAATTAAAGATAATATCTTCTCATCAATCCAAAATTGAAACATCTCAACTATATTTTGGCTAGTCGTGATTTTATCTTTATCTAAGATATTTACTATTTGATTTTTTGCATTTGAATATATATTTATGCCAAAAGCGATAATGAATATACTAAATAAGACTATTGCTATATAAAATTTGAAGTTATATTCGCTAATAATCTTCATAACAAACCTTTTTTGTTTTAGATTATAGTGTAAAAGGTCTGTAAATCAGACCTTTTTATTTAAGATTTTTTAACTAATGTGATAACTTTACAAACAAACATTGCTAGTAATACTAAGAAACATACTCCAAAACCTATAAGAGTACCATCAGCCATTGACATAAATTGTTTTGAAGGTATTAGATACCAACCATCTTGATACATATTTATAAAAAAGCTTTGTATGCTACTTAGTTCAACTCCGTCAGGAACCATAGGATTATCATAACCACAATCGCCAGTTGGTAAAAACCAATCAGGTGCCCATTTATCCAGCGGTAATCCAAAAGGATAAGTAGGCTCCGTTGAGCATCCTTGAACTCCAAAAGGGTCATCGCTATGAACTGCAGCATGTATTTTAGCAAGCTTTACACTATATAAAATACCTTGTATAGCCCCCCAAAATGCTAATACATAACCTATAAATGCTAATACTAAATTCTTAGGATTTATAACAGCTATCAAACCACCAAGTGTCATGCATAAAAATGCAAATCTTATGTAAACACATTGTTCGCAAGGTGGCATATAAAGATAGTGTTGGAAAAATGAGTGAGCAAGAAGGACAAGTCCTGCGCTTACTATAATCATTAAAATCCATGGGAATCTACTATCTTGAAAAGATGATATTTTATTTACGATACCCATTTTTAAAACCTATTTTTTAAGTAGTTCTTCTATAAGATCTTTAAAACCATTAACTGATTTTATAGAAGCTGTATATACTAGATATTTACCATTAACAACAAAAGCTGGAACACCTTGAATTTTAGCTACGTCATAAGATTCATCCCATTTTTTAAGTAGTTCAGTAACTTTTGGATTTTCAAGTTCTTTTTGATATTCATCCATACTCATACCAACAGCATCAAGTCCAGTTTTTAAAAATGCTACTTCATCCTTACCATCAGACCATCTCTCTTTTTTGTCATGATATGCTTTATAGTAAGCAAATTTTGCTTTTTTGAACATTGATTTTTCATCTAATAAATCAACACCATTTTCCATATCTTTTATAACAAGAACTGCAAGCAATTTACTTGCTGGCTCACCATAATCGCCTTTTGTTTTTAAGTGAAATGGAACATATTTTAATCCATCAATTTCAGCAACTACTTTTGGTGTAACTGCTTTATCATATTTGTAGCAAAATGGGCAAGCATAGCTAAATACCTTAGTTAGTGTATTGTTTTCTACAGAAAGTGGTTTTTCTAACACCATGTAGTCTTTTCCCTCTGTAAAAGCATTTGCATTTAAAGCACCAAAAAGTAAGATAGCAGATAGCATCTTAGTCGTTTTAATCATTAAAGATTTCATTTAAACTCCTTTTTAAAATTTATATTTTAATTCTATGAAAGATAAACTCCTTATCAATCACACGAAAATAAAAATAAAATTAATATTTATAATTATTAAATAAATTAATATTATTTTTATTTTTGTGATAGTTTTATAGCAGTAATTCTTAATACTATTCTAACAAATCATAAATATATAAAATTTTGATTTTAAAATACTTAAGGAGATTTCTATGAAGAAAAAAACACTTCTCTCAGCTGTTCTTTCAGCTTCTTTATTAGTTGGGATAGGAGCAACTTCAGCTCTTGCAATGGGTGGTCCAAGTGGTCCAAAAGTTGATTATCAAACACAAGGTAAAATAGGTGCAGTAAAATTAAATCCTTACGGATTTTCTCCTTTAACAGCCATTATTATGAATGGTGGTTATGTTTTAAAAGACATTAAGGTTACAATAGTTCCAAAAGAAGGTGGTCAAACTATAAGCTATGCAGTAGATGATCAAATGGCTAAAACTTATGCTGGTATACCTGTATTTGGGTTGTATCCAGCTTATAAAAATACAGTAGAGGTAAGTTATACTAAAAGTGCAGTAGGCTTTAAGGATGAAACTGTAACAGAAAAATATACAATTACAACAAGTGGTGTTGGCCTTACTCCATCTGGGCTATTATTCCAAGAAGGCGTTCCTTTTGGCAAGGTTACAGTTAAAAAGGTAGATAAGGAATTTGCAGATAGGCTATATCTTGTAAATAACCTTCCAGGTAAAATGCCAGGAAGAAGCTCACAAGCTACATGGAATAACCCGTCAGGTGGTGCTTTAGAATGGAATGATGATTCTTTTGCTTTTATAGTTGATACTCAAGGTGAAGTTAGATGGTATTTTGACAAAGATAAACTTTTAGATCCAGGCAATATTTATAAAACAGGTATTCAAATGGGCTTTAGACAAAACAAAGATGGTGCTTTAACTTGGGGTTATGGTCAAAGATATGTTAAATATGACTTAATGGGCAGAGAGATATTTAACCGCCAATTACCACTTGCATACAATGACTTCTCACACTCATTAGATAATATGCAAAATGGACACTATCTATTGAGAGCAGCTTCATCTAATACAAAAAGACCAGATGGTAAAAATGTAAGAACTGTTCGTGATGTTATAGTTGAAGTTGATGAAAATGGATATGTTGTAGATGATTGGAGACTATTTGAAATTTTAGATCCATATAGAAAAGATATCATAATGACACTTGACCAAGGTGCAGTTTGTCTAAACATTGACGCAAGTGCAGCAGGACATACTCTAAGCGAAGCCGAGCTAGCAGAAATGGATAAGAATGATCAATTTGGAGATATAGCTAGCACTGGACCTGGTAGAAACTGGGCTCACGTAAATAGTGTTGACTATGATCCAAATGATGACTCTATTGTTATATCAAGCCGTCACCAAAGTGCTATGATAAAAATTGGTAGAGATAAACAAGTTAAATGGATAGCAGGAGCTCACAAAGGTTGGGGAGAAAAATTCAAAGATAAGCTACTTCAACCAGTTGATAGCAAAGGTAATAAAATAGTTTGTGATGATGAGTATTCAAAATGTCCTGGATACTTAAATGATGAAGGTGGATTTGACTGGACATGGACACAACATACAGCATTCATAATTGATTCTAAAACAAATAAAGATATTCTTTACTTAGCAGCATTTGACAACGGCGATGCAAGAGGTGTAGAACAACCAGCATTAGCTGATATGAAATACTCACGTGCAGTTATTTATAAAATTGATCAAAACAAAATGACAATAGAACAAGTTTGGGAATATGGAAAACAAAGAGGTTCAGATTGGTTTAGTGCTGTTACAAGCCTAACAGAATACCATGATGACAAAGATTCAGTTGTTGTATACTCAGCCACAGCTGGAATGCAATTTGACATTGCAAAAGGTGTTCCTGTTGGAGATCCAGCTCCTGAACTTTTAGAGTTTAAATGGGGTGCAAAAGAACCATCCCTTCAAATAAGATTTGAAGGAACAGGTATAGGCTATCAAGCAATGCCAATTAGCCTTGAAAAAGCTTTTAACCATAAAAAATAAACCATAATTAACCCCCCTCTTTAATCGGGGGGGGGTTATATCTTATTTTAATTTCTATTTATTTACAAAACTTTCTTTTATTTTTTACTAAAGCTCAATTATATATACATAAAATGACTTTTATAAAAATAAGAAATTATTAAATATATAAAGTATTTAAATAACTTAGGTGCCATAGAAGCAAAAATAGCCAATTAAGTCTTTTATTTTAATAGCAACTTAGGCATTAAATTTCATTAAAAACATAGAACAACAGTTAAATATCACGGTTAAGCTTAAAGAATTTTAATGTGTAAAATATCTTTATTTGCAATATTGAAATAGTTTAATTTTTAATATTAAATAAGAGTATTTAAGAAATAAACCCACAAAATAACTATAATAGGTGCAAATAAAGCAACTATAACTCCAAGCTTTATAAAGTCTTTAGTTTTTACTATTCCTGTAGAAAATATTATGGCATTTGGTGGGGTTGATATTGGTAAAACCATAGCTAAAGATGCACTAAGTGCAACTGCTATTATTATAAAGTCAAATTGTTCAAAAGTAATACTAAACGCTAATACTAATGGTAAAATAATATTTGCAGCAGCTGTATTGCTCATGAAATTTGAAATTAAGATGATTATATATGAAAAAATTAGCATAAAAATTATGACGCTTAAATCCTTAAAGTTAAAAAGATTAGCAAACCATAAAGCAAGACCACTTTTTGATACTGCTATACCTAGTGAAAGTCCTCCAACTATGAGTATAATAACATCCCATCTAACAAGTCTTATATCATCCATATCTATAATTCCAAAAATTGTAAATACAATAACAGGAACAAAGGCCACAACTGATGTTGGGATATTATGTATACTTCCAGTAAGCCAAAGCAAAACAGTAATGAAAAAAGTTACAACCGTCATAATTTTTTTCCAAGTTGGTATAATTTTGCTATGTTTTATCTTTGCTATAGAGTCGTCAAATTGTGCGATATCTGCTATGCAGGAAATATCTATATGTTTTTGTGAAGTAGGATAAAATTTGATTAGATAAAATCTGAGTAAAAATGTGATTATTAAAGCTGGAATAGCTCCATAAAGCATCCACTCTAGGAAATTTGGTGCGGTTTCACCTAAAAGGCCAACTGCTATTGCATTTGGTGGTGTTCCAATGATAGTTCCCATTCCACCTATATTAGCACCAACTGCGATAGAAAGCAAAAGACCTTTTGCAAACTTATCATCTTTTTTAAGTGAGTGAATAATAGGCATAACAGCTGTAAACATCATAGCAGTAGTTGCTGTATTTGACATAAACATAGAAAAAATAAAAGTAATAAAAAGAATTGCTGTTAAAATATGTTTAGGATCATCTCCAACTAAGTATAATATTTTCTTAGTAAACCATAAGTCAAGCCTTGTTTTCGAAGCTGCAACACCCATAATAAAACCGGAAAAAAATAAAAACACTAATGGGCTACCCCAAGGCTGTAGATATACTGCCCAGTTAGAGTTAGAATCTGCAAAATTAAAACTATTAAACCCCAATAAAATCACATTTAAAAAAATTACTAAAAGCGACACAGCAAAAGCAGGTACAGCTTCGCTCATCCAAAGACCAGTAGCAAATAAAAGTATAAAAAGAGAAAGTGTTGCCTTCTCATTTAAATCAGTATATTCAGGGCAAAATGTGATTATCAAAGCAAAAACTAAACTTATTATAAACTTAAAAGGTGCGAAATTTATTTTTTCAAGCATTTATTAACTCTTTTTTATTATATTTTTAGCCCATTATATCAAAAACTATCTTTTTAACCTCTCTAAATTTCCATTTTATAGGACAAAAAATGTTATAATCTTTTTTTAATTATGGATAGCATATTATTAAGTTTAAAAGGTAGTTTATGAAAAAAATTTTAATAAATTTTGCACACCCAGCAAAAAGACATTCAAGTATAAACAAGACCCTAATAAAAGCGGTAAAAAACTTAGAAAATATTACTATAAATGATCTTTATGCTAATTATCCTGATTTTTTAATAGATGTAAAAAGAGAACAAAAACTTTGTGAAGAACATGATATTATCATATTTCAACATCCACTTTATTGGTATTCAACTCCTGCAATTGTAAAAGAGTGGCAAGATTTAGTTTTAGAACATGGCTGGGCTTATGGCTCAAATGCAGAAGCTTTAAAAGATAAGATTTTTTTAGAGGCCATAAGTGCGGGAAGAGATGAGGAAACATATCACAAAGATGGATTAAATGAATTTACTCTTGAAGAGTTTATATCGCCTAGAAAAATCACAGCTAAAATTTGTAAAATGACCTATTTGCCCCCATTTTGCATTTTTGGATCCCATAGAGGCATAGATAAAAGCAAACTTGAAACCTATACTGCAGAGTATAGAAAAGCACTAACTGCCTTAAGGGATGAAATATTGGATTTAGATCTTGCAAAAACTAAAATATATCTAAATGAAGATTTAGATTCTTTAATTAAAAAGGCTGTATGATGGACTTTTTTTTAATTCAACTATTTATATTTTTAACTGCTGCAGCAATTGCTGTTCCAGTAGCTAAAAAACTAGGTCTTGGCTCTGTTCTTGGTTATCTTTTAGCAGGAATTATAATTGGACCGTTTGGATTTTCACTAATTGGTGATGTTGAAGATATAATGCATTTTACTGAATTTGGTGTTGTTATGATGTTGTTTTTAGTTGGTCTTGAGCTTAAGCCATCAATTTTATGGCAGATGAAAACTCCCATATTTGGAATGGGTGGATCTCAAGTTGTATTAACAACTTTGCTTATCTCGGGTCTTGCACTGTTTTTTATCCCTTGGCAACAAGCTCTTGCAATAGGTTTGATAGTAGCACTATCGTCAACTGCTATAGTTTTGCAAACATTAAAAGAAAAGGGCTTATTGAATACACCGCAGGGAAAGTCAATTTTTTCAGTTCTTTTATTTCAAGATTTAGCAGTTATACCCATGCTTGCTATTTTTCCACTTCTAGCAACTCTAGATATCTTAGGCTCATCAGCACAAGAGAGTGCCTTTTTCGACATACATGCATTGCCTGGATATCTGCAACTTATCATAACACTTATGGCGATTGCATTTGTTTTAATTGTAGGAAAGTATGCAAGTAGACCAATTTTTAGAGCCATTGCAAAAACGGGAGTTAGGGAGATTTTTGTTGGAACTGCTTTGGCTTTGGTGGTTGGGATATCTTTACTTATGACGCTTGTTGGACTATCTCCTGCACTTGGAACTTTTCTAGCTGGGGTTGTTTTGGCAGAAAGCGAATATAGACATGAACTTGAAAGTGATATAGAGCCTTTTAAAGGGCTTCTTTTGGGAGTATTTTTCATAACAATCGGTGCAAATTTGAACTTTACCCTAATAGGAGAAAATATACTCTTAATAGGTGGTCTTGTTTTTGCACTTATATCTTTTAAGTGGATTGCATTAATTCTAACTAGTATAATGTTTAAAATGCCTAAAAAAGAGCGAGCCTTATTTGCAATAGCCCTAGCACAAGGTGGAGAATTTGCATTTGTATTATTTCAATTTTCAAAATCAAATGGAGTATTACCAAATGATCTTATAGAGCCTTTAATCTCTGCTGTTGCAATATCTATGTTTTTAGCACCTCTGCTTTTTATGGCATATGACAAATTTGCAAAAACAGAAGATAGAGAAGATACAAAAGAGCAAGATGAAATAGAACCTGATAGCCACAAGGTTATCATAGCAGGCTTTGGAAGGCTTGGAATAGATCTTGGAAGATTTTTAATATCAGCAGGCATTAGACCTGTTATTATTGACTATAACGCAGGGCATGTTGATACATTAAGAAAATTTGGATTTGAGGTTTATTATGGCGATATCACAAGACCTGATTTGCTTGAGTCAGCAGGAGCTAGCGAGGCAGAGCTTTTAATTATAACTATAAAAGATATAGAAAAATCAAAAAGATTAATAGAACTTGCGAAAAAACACTATCCAAATTTAAAAATAGCTGTTAATGCCTATGATAGAATTAGTAGTTATGAGATTATGGATTTAGGTGTTAATGCAGTTAGACTAGAAACTTTTGGAAGTGCCATTAACTTAGGGGAAGATGCACTAAAACTAATTGGATATGATCCTTACGAGGCGTATAAAATGGGGAGACTTTTTAAGAAAAAAGATGGTGAGATCTTGCCTTTTTTATACGAATCTTCAAAAAAAGATTTCCAAAACTATATTTTTACCTATCAAAAACATAATGAAGATCTGGAAAAACTAATTAAAATAGATATAAATAGCGATGAACTAGAAGAGTTAGATAAAGCATGGACTGCAAAAAACCCTGAAAAATAATCAAAATTTCATTTTGGCTTTGCAGGTTCTTAAAATTTCCCTATGGGATTTTGTTAAAATATTTTTTGTGTGCTGATAATTTAAAGGTAGGTAGTTACTTGTTATAAAATCTCTTTCTAAAAAAGATAACTCGTCCCCACAAACCTCCATCCATGATACAATGCAATTTGTATCTATAAAATCATTAATATAGTTTTTGTTTTTTGACATAGGCTTATCTAGTAATCCACAAAGTGTCGTGCGTAAAGAAGAAAGTCTGCCATTTAAAACGCCCTTATTGTGAAAATTACTATAATCCAAAATATGATACTTCACCAATCTCTCATTCCCGTTTTTAGCCTTTCCGGCATATAGAAGGCCATAGATATCTCCCTCTATGGTTTTTGTTTTAATCCTACTAAAATCTATTTCATCTTTTAATTTTTCTAACAAGATATTAAAACAGCTAACTTTAAACCACCAACAATATAAAATAGAATTTCTAGTTATTTTTATATTATTTTTTCTAATATCTGCAACCCTTAATTGATTATTTTTCATATTACAACAACTCTTTCTTTACAAATTTACAATGCCAATTTGTAAAAGAATTTTGAATTCCACAATATTCTTTAAATTCAAAATTATTCACATTAAGATATTGACTTGCTTCATTATTTAGTTTACTCTCATAAATTATAATTTTTTATTTTTAATGTTTTTTGTTAAATTACAAAAAGGTGTAATATATTTTGAACCTCCAAAAAATACAATATTAGTATTTTTATTAATATGTTCTAGATGGTTATAATCTTTGAAGTCCAAAGAACTTAACATTCTTTGTTTATACTTATTTCTACCGCTTAAGCTAGAAAAAGTTATATCGTACTTTGGCAGCTTAAACGGTGCTCTTACTATGCCCCAAACATCAAAAAATATAAAAATCATCTCTATATTTATTATATAATTTTTGATAAATGATATTTTTATATAAGCTACAAGCTTTTAGCAACTGCTTATCGTCTTGATTATTATTTAGCCATTCTCTCCATGTTATAGATGAAAAATTATTTTTTTCATCTGGACGAACATATAAAATTAGATTTCTATTATCTACCAAATCTGAATTTGCACAAAAAACTATTTCTTTATTGTCATATATTAAATTAAATCATTTTTGCATTACTATAGCTAATAATAATATTATTCATAATGCACAAACTCTTTTTAGACTTATAACTAAACTCTGCTGAAAGTTGTTATTGCCATATATTAATATATAATCTATTGTTTTTTTAGCAAAATAGGCTTTAAGCATATAAAAATATATAAAAACTATCTAAAAATATAAAATATCTCTAGATTTTAAGTAAAGATTAATCTATCTTAGTAAAATTTTTATTATAATATTAACTTTCAGTATAAGATATTTAAATAGGAAAATAAATGAATTTTTTAAAAAACTTCTTTGCCATATTTTTGATATGTTTAGTAGTAACTATATGTGGCAAAATGATATTTGCTTTTTATCTTTTTCCAGATATAACTATTTCACAAAAACTATATGCTATATTTTTTGGTTATAAATTTGACCTTGCAACAAGCGCTACGATAGCCTTTGTAGCCACCTTGTTGGAATTTAATAAAAAAACTATGGTTTTACTAGCTTCTGTTTTAATAATCATTATATTTGGAATTCAAGTTGCAGATACTATGTATTTTTACGACTCAGGTAGACATATCTCATATGAGATAAGGGATGCTACAAATGATGCCTCTGGACTTTTATCCGTTGCTTTTTCTCAACATACTTGGCTTTTTGTATGCTCAATACTTGCAATTACTGTTATATTTATCCTGTCTTTTTTTACATTTAATAAAACGCTAAATGTTGAAAAATTTAATAAATTTTATATTTTTAAAAAAATACTAATTATATTAATATCAATTTTCTTTATTAGAGGTATGTTTCAGCATATTCCACTAAATCCTTGGCAATCAAGCAAAATCACAGATCCAAATTTGTCCTTAATTTCTCTAAATGGAGCATATAATTTAATATATACAAATTTAAAAACAAAAAATGAGTTAAAGCAAACAAAAAAATACATAACAGAAGATGAAAATAATAGCATTAAAAATCTATATGGAGAGATAAAAGACTACAAACCTATGTTAAACAAAGCTCCAAATATAGTTATGTTCTTTCTTGAAAGCTGGAGTGGTGTACATCTAAAAAGTTATGGTGGAGATTTTCAAACAACACCAAATTTTGATAGTTTATTAACAAAATCAATAAGACCAAAAGCCATGATAGCAAATGGACACCGAACAACAGAAGGGGTTTTTGCAACTTTAACATCATCTCAAAATCCACTAGGCAAAAGTATAGCAAAAACAAATTTGCAAAACTATGAATATGAAACACTTATAGATCTTTTAAAGAAGTATGAAAAATATTCTAGTGTTTTTTTCCAAGGAACGAATAAGGATACATCGGGAACTGGAGCATTAGTTCAGTCATTAGGTTTTGAAAAATCATATGGAAAACATAATGTAAGTAAAAAAATATTTAAAGAAAACAGCTGGGGTGTTCAAGATAAAGATTTGTATAACTTTGCTCTTGAAAAATTAGAAAATATGTCACAACCTTTTATTATAGGCTTAAATGGGGCAACTACACACGATATAGTTATACCTAAAGAAGTGGAGTTAATCAACTTTACAAATGATGAAGAGTTAAATTTAAAACTAAATACATTTTACTACTCTGATAAATGGATGTATGAGTTTGTCGAGCAAGTAAAAAAAATATACCCAAATACAATATTTGTATTTTTAGCTGATCATTGTGGTGGTGGCTTGCCAAATAGTAATTTTTTAAACTATATGATACCGTTTGCCATCTATTCAGAAGCACTTGAGCCTAAAAAGATAGATAGCTACATATCTCAAAGAGATATCGCCCCTACTTTAGTCGATATAGTTTTGGGTGATTATAAAAAAATATCTCCATTTTTTACCGGAAAATCCATACTAAGAGAAAATAATTTTTTTGCTGATTATTACCACAACGGAGTTCTTGGAGTAGTAAAAGACAATATAGCTATAGAAATAATAGAAGATAAAATGAGTTGTTATGATGTATCAAATTTTAAAGAAATACCTATAACATGTCCAAAAAACTCAAGTTTTATAGCAAATCAGATAAAATCTTTTACGAATGTAAATCAAGATTTACTCTTCAAGGGCGAGATAAAAGAATTTGCTAAATACAGATAGAGTTTTAAATTTAAAACTCTATCTTGTAGCAAAATTAATCAATTTAGGTTTAGCAATCCTCGCATAATCTTTTGTATTTAAAACTATAGATTTATCAAGCAAACCTGCATTAAAGGCTATTTCATCATATCTTTTTAGCAAATTACTATCAGCTACCAAAAGCAGCTTTTCATTAAAACTAAATGGAGGAATGGAGCCAAAAACGCAATCAGTTAGCTCACTAACCTCAGCAGGACTTGCCAAAGACGCCTTTACCCCCCCAAGCTCCAATGCTAAAGAGGCTAAATTTGCTTGCATATCAGCTGGAAGAACTGCTAAAACTCTTAGTTTTTTCTTTTTAGGAAGATTACTTTTATTTTTGGTATCTAAGCTTGGATCATCTACACCTTTTATAACACAAACAAGTGCTTTGGCGCCTTGCCCTAACATAGTTCCCCTAACTTTAGCAACTTCTTGCGATGTGCCTGCTGACTCATGCTCAATCACTCTAAATTTAGCATTCTCGCTACTTAAGAGGGTATTGAGTTTATTAAAAATTTGCTCTGACATTTAATAACCTTTACAACTCATCTAGTTTTAATAACCACTAGGATATCATTTTAACTAATATTTATTTATATTTTAATTATTTTAGTCTCTTTAAAGTCTTATTTCTGACCTAGATTGATTTAAAATACTTATTCACATAAATATATTTAATAATATAATAAAAATATATCTTTAGATAAATTAAATTAATGGAAATTTATTTTTATTTAATTTAAATTGGCATATAATCACCAATTTAATTTTTAAATTTTAGGTTACTTTTATGTTTACATCATTATTGTCTATATTTATATTAATTGCATCTGGGTATTTTTCAAAAAAAATAAAAATATTTAAACAAAAACACTCAACTATATTTATAAGCTACGCATTAACCTTTGCTCTGCCTGCTTTAATTTTTGATAAAATTTACCACGTTCACATACATACAACACTTTTAAACATCATACTAACAGGCTTTGCATCATCAATAATAGGTGCTTGTTTAGGATTTTTAATATGTAGGTTTTTAAAATTTAGCAAAGCGACCACAATAAGTACTCTACTTTTAGCTCTATTTGGAAATACTCTTTTTATAGGTATGCCTATAATAACAGGTTTTTTTGGTAAAGAAACTCTTGATGAAATAATCTTTTACGATCAGCTTGCGACATCTATACCTATATCGATCTTGGGACCTTTTATCCTCTCTTTTGGGGCCGATGTAAAGGTGTCTTTAATTAAAAATACTATTGAGGTTTTAAAATTTCCACCATTTATAGCACTGGTATTTGGGTTTGCTTTTAGAAATGTAAAAATACCTCATGTTATTTTTGATTCACTTAATCTTTTTAGTGCAAGCGTTGTTCCTGTTGCTTTGTTTGCTATAGGTTTAGGATTAAATTTCAGAAGTGTTAAAAGCTCTTATAAATCCACTATAATAGTCCTTCTTTGCAAAATGATAGTAGCTCCTTTGCTTTTTATAACAATAGCTTTGATATTTAAAGTAAATTTTGGTGATATTAGTTGGAGTGTTGGTATTTTACAATGTGCAATGCCTCCTATGGTTTTAGCCAGCGCTATGATAATGAAAGCAAATTTAGATACACAACTTGCAGTTTCTGCTGTAGCAATGGGGGTTATTTTTAGTTTTGTATCTTTACCTTTTGTAAATTTTATGATTACATTTTTGGGTGGAAATTAATTTATATTTTAATTTATTTTTGGCTTGAGTGCTAGTGGTGTCAAGAGGGAGACTTGAACTCCCGACCTCCGGCTTATGAGACCAGCGCTCTAACCAGCTGAGCTACCTTGACACTAAAAAAGAAAATGAATTATATCCAATTTATGCTTATTTTTAAATTAAATAAAAAAGCTTAAATTTAAGATAATTGATTATAATTGTTATTATTTTTAAAGGTTAAATGTGTTTATAGAAATTTTTTATTATATCATCGCTGCATTTTTTGAAATTCTTGGATGTTACTCATTTTGGATAGTTATAAAAGATGGCAAAAGCCCACTTTTTTTAACTCTTGGCGTAGTTTCACTTGTAACTTTTGCCTACATTTTAACAAGGGTTGATAGTGAATTTGCAGGAAGAGCTTATGCGGCATATGGTGGAATTTATATATTTTCTTCACTTTTATGGTTATTTTTCATAGAAAAACAAAGTATTACAAAATACGATATTTTAGGGGCAACTCTTTCCATTTTAGGTGCAGTTATCATAATAACCTCAGCCATTAAAAAACTCTCTTAAAGTCATATTGCAATTATATATTTCTTAATTTCTTTGTCATATTAAATTTATTTTATATTTAAAATACCTATTGCCAAACTAAGAAGCAATAGAATAAAATTAATGTGTTAATAGTTCTAAAATGCTTTTGCTCTGAAATTCGTTAGCATAATTTTTTAATGTTTTATAAGAATTCTTATCATCTTCTATGCCATTTTCAAGTAATAGTTTTATAGCTTTGTCATTATCTAAGTATGTATTAAATTTGATAAAAAATTCTTTATCTTTATCACTTAAATCTTTAAATCTCATATACTTAAAAAGTTCTTTTAAAAAAAGTTCTTTTTGGCTATAAAATTCCAAAAATTTTTCACTTTTTACAAATTCCCTCATATCTTTTTGAGGCGGTTTTTTACTATTTATGTTAAACCCATTTTTATTTATAAATTGCCCTAAATCAAACACAATAGCCAACATAAGATTATCCGTATTTTTAGCTTTATTTTCTAAAAGATAGGAAAAAACCTTAAAGCTATTCACTGTATAAGCAGGGTTTAAAAGGTTATTTCTACCTATATCATAGCCATTTTTAACCAAAATTTCTGCTAATTTTATAATCTCATCTTCATAAAAAATCTCTTTTTCTGTATTTATACTTATTGCAACGTCTAAAAGTGTAGTTTTAAAGCTTAACTTAAAAATATCATAATTTAAATCAGGGTTAAATTTCAGTATTTTTTCAATTCTATCAAAGTCAAATTTATGAGTATGGTAAGCGTTTAAATTTACTATAAAATGAAAAACAACTCTATCATCTTGGAATTCCTCGTCTATCATTTGTGGATTTTTACCCATAAACTCTAAAATTTCATCTAATTTTTCATCTATTTGTTTATGCGTAGCATTTTGATCGTAAAAAATTCCCAAATCAAGCTCATCAGCAAATAACACGCCAAAAACAAATAAAATGAAAATTAAAACTTTTTTCATAAATCTGCCCTTATGAATACTAAATTTTCAACTAACCAACAAAATACCTACTAGCCTCTTTTTTATCACTAAATGCAGTAGCTACAAATTTCTCATCTCCAATGCCAACTTCATACTCTTTTAAAATATCTGTTTTAGCATAAGTTAAAGCAAATTTTACAGCAACTTTTTTATCATCTAAATTTGCATTTTTACTTATCAAAGAGTATGCCCCAACTATTCCATCTGGCAAAATTATCTCAGTGAATTTATCATTTTGAATATTTTTAAGTCTTAAGTTATCAATTTCATCTTTACCTATTATCATTTTTGCACCATTTTCAAGTCTTAAATGTCTTCCAAATTTTAAAATTTCACTATCTACAAAGCTATCTAACCCTTCGAAATTTAAAGCATCTTTTAGCTTATTACTGAAATTTTGCATAGTAAGTAAGCACCCACCACCCGGACTTTCAAACTCATCAAATTTGAACTCCTTTGCCATTTCAAGCTGTCTTGAGCGACCTCTTCCACTTATATCTAAAAGTTTTTCTCTATCAACCCAGCCATTTATCTCCGGTGTAGTTGGTTTTAAAAGTTTTGCACAAAGTGGTCTTAAAATAAGCGAGTTTTCATCGCCTGAAAGATTTCTAACGCTATCAAGCGCCTCTCTTCTTTGACTCATAGGTCTTTGCCCTAAAACTTCTCCTGTTATGATAAAACTTGCACCCTCATTTTCAAGCATATTTAATGCTGTTTTAAACATATAAGCATGGCAATCTATACAGGGATTAAAGTGTTTTCCATAACCATATTTTGGATTTAGTAAAACATCTTGTAAATATCTATTTTTCACATCTACTATTTTAAGTTGGGCTCCTGCTAAATTTGCTCTTTTTTTTAAAATTTCACTTCTATCATCTTTTGAGCCAAAACCTATATTTATATGCAATGCTATTATTTCTATATTTTGCATTGTCATTATCTTGATAGCAAGCATACTATCAAGCCCTCCGCTAAAAAGTGCCAGTGCTTTCATTTTACTCCTCTTAATTTTCTAAGTGCATTTTGAATTTTCATAATTTTTTCCATCTTTTGTGGATCGTTACTATGTTTTATATCTTCTAATAATATTTTATAGTATTTTTCTTTTAAAATACCAATTCCTTTAAAAAACTGCGATTGGCTATTTATAACCTCTATATCCTCATCTATAAGAAGCTCTCTTATCTGCTCATCATCATATTTTTTTAATTTAATTAGCCTAAATATATCAAAATGTCTAGCAAACATCTCCTCATTACACATATCATACCCTGATTTATAAAACCTATTATCAACTAAAAGAGTTTTTAAAATGCTAAGTTCTAAATAATCTTTTGATGATGAAATGATTTGATTTTTTTCTATTTCTATTTTAATATTTTCTTTTCTTTGATTTCTTGATAGTCCAAATCTAGCTATATCTATATTTAGCACCTGTGCTACTAAAGTCATGTATGAATCAGCTATTATGGGTTTTAAAGAAAAAGTAAATTGTTGAATTTCCTCAAGTGCTTTTTGTTTTTGAATAGGGCGAGAGAGATCATATTTAGAAGCTATATCTCTAATCAAAAACTCCCCTGCTTCAATTCTATTTTCAATTATATTTTCTAACCTTTTTAAATTTCCACTTTGAACCAAATCAGCTGGATCAGCACCCTCTGGGATTATTACAACACTTGCATCAAGTTCATTTATGCTTAAAAGCTTTGAACTTTTTATAGCAGCACTAATTCCTGCACTATCTCCATCAAAGCATAAAACTATCTTTGCGTCACTTCTTCTTAAAAGCGGTAAATGTTGTTCTGTAAGTGCTGTTCCTAAAACTGCAACAGCATTTGTGTAGCCCGCTTTATGTAGCATTATAGTATCCATATAACCCTCTGTTATAATAATCTCTTTTTTATTATAAATGCTACTTTTTGCAATGTCATATGCGTATAAAATTTTTGACTTATTAAAAACTCTTGACTCTGGGCTATTTACATACTTTGCGGGGTGATTTGTGATAGTTCTTCCGCCAAAACCTACAAGCTTTCCTGTGTGATTTTTTATAGCAAATGTGATTCTTTCTATAAAACTGGCATAAAATCCATTCTCGCCCTGCTTTATAATACCAACATCAAGTGCTTCATTTGGCTCAATTTTTTCATTTTCTAAAAGATTAATTGTATTTTGAGATATAGGAGCATAGCCTATATCAAAACATTTTATAAGTTCATCATCAAAACCACGACTATAAAGGTAGTTTAAAGCATTTTGATTTTTATACAATAAACTTTTATAAAAAGCTCCCACTTTCTCCAAAACCTTTTTATCCTCTTTAAAATCTCTTTTTGAAGATGTATATTCTAAAGTGAAATTTGAGATATTTGCAAGTTTTTCAATAGCTTCTGGGTAATTTAAATTTTCATAATCCATTATGAATTTAATAGCATTTCCCCCTGCTTTGCATGAAAAACAGTGAAAAATTCCAAGCTTTGAGCTTACGCTCATACTTGGGTTTCTGTCATCATGAAAAGGACAAACTCCTACAAAATTACTACCGCTTCGTTTTAGTGGTATGTAGTTACTAACAACATCAACTATATCAACTTGTTCTAAAAGTTTATTAATACTATCTTGGCTTATCATAAGCAAAATTATACAAAAACTTTGTTATAATCGAGCTAAATTAAAACAAGGTAAAATTTGGAAAATTTTTTTATAGACTATAGAGATCCTATATTTGGGCTAATAATTCTAATAAGTGCGGCTTTAATTGTAGCTATATTTAGCTATATTTGGGGCGTTTTTAGCCTAAAAGATAAAAATGAAACCATAGAAAAATTTATTAAAAAATTTAATACCATAAATGGTCTTTCAAAAGAACATATTGAACTATTAGAAAGTATAGATATAGAACCAAAAACACTTGGAATACTAGCAACAACATTTAAAAATAGTGGGGATTTTGAAAAGGCTATAAATATCTATACAATAGCTTTAAATAAAACAAATGATAAAAAAGAAAAAGAGTATTTTTTAACTGAGCTAGGAAAGGTTTTTTTTAAAGCTGGATTCTTGCAAAAATCAGAAGATATATTTTTACAAGCTTTAAGTTTAGGAGCTAGAAATATTGATGCTTTAAAATTTCTAAATGTAATTTATGAAAAATTAAAGTTGTATGATAAAGAGCTTGAGGTTTTAGATGCACTAAAAGAGCAAGGGCTAAATACAGATGAAAGCACTGCATTTGTCAAAGCACAAATGATTGCAAATGACAACTCACTTAGTTTTGATAAAAAAATTAAAGAGATTATGAAATTCTCAAGTCATTTTAACTTTGTATCAAGATTTATTATAGAACTTTTTATTAAAAACAACGAGCCACTATCCAAACTAAAAAAATTTCCTCCTTTAAAAGAGTGTATAGATATAATATGGCATTTAGATGAGTGCGTAAATGCAAAAGATAAAGAGTATAAAGCACTATTTTTTGCTAAAAATTTAATAAATGAGTACGAAAAAAGTAGTTTTTTTGAGATAGAAGCAATTTCGGCTATGAGAAAAAGTGGTTTTTTTGATGCTAATTTAAATTTTAAATATATTTGTAGTGAATGTAGGAATAATCTACCGTCATTTTTTTATAGGTGTCCTATTTGCTACTCTTTACAAAGTGCTAAAATAGTACCAAAACTAATAAGGAAAGATGATGAAATCAATATGCCTTTTTAGTGATGGCTCTTGTTTGGGAAATCCGGGAATTGGTGGTTGGGCATATATTTTAGACTACAAAGGTAAAGAAAAAAAACAAAGTGGTGCACAAGAAAATACTACGAACAATCAAATGGAATTATTAGCTGTAATTAATGGTTTAAAAGCCTTAAAAGAACCATGTGAAGTAACAATATACACTGATAGTAGCTATGTTGCTAATGCTATAAATTTATGGCTTACTAACTGGATTAAAAAAGATTTTAAAAATGTTAAAAATATTCCGCTTTGGAAAGAGTATATAGTTACATCAAAAAAACACAAGATAAAAGCTATATGGATAAAAGGACATGCGGGACATCCGCAAAATGAAGAGTGCGATAAAATGGCAAGAAATGAGGCAATAAATTTGCAAAAGGTTTTAACTAGATGAATTTAAATATTTTAGAAAAAAACTTAGGTTATAAATTTAAAGATAAAAATTTACTAAAATTAGCATTAACTCATAAAAGCTCCAAAACACCTAAAAACAATGAAAGACTTGAGTTTTTAGGAGATGCTGTTATGGATTTGATAGTGGCTGAGTATCTTTGTCAAAAATTTAAAGATACAAATGAGGGCGAACTTTCAAAACTAAGAGCCGCACTTGTTAATGAAACAAGCTTTTCAAACCTTGCAAAAAATCTAAATTTAGGTAATTTTATCTTTTTATCAAATGCTGAAGAGCAAAACAACGGAAGACATAAAAACTCAATTTTATCAGATGCTTTTGAGGCTATTATGGGTGCTATCTACATTGAGGGAGGACTTGAAATTTGCAAAAATATAGCTATTAGATTACTTGAAAAAAACTATGATGAGATTGATTCAAAATCACTATTAAAAGACTATAAAACAACACTTCAAGAAATAACTCAAGCCAAATTTGGTGCAACGCCTATGTATAAACTTATAAGCTCTCAGGGTCCTGACCATGAGAAAAAATTTGTTATGGGTGTGTTTTTAAATGATAAAAAATATGGAGAATCATTAGGAAAAAGTAAAAAAGATGCTGAACAAAAAGCAGCAAAAAAAGCCATTGAAAAAATTGAAAAAGAAAATATATGAATACATTTGGAACTAAATTTAGACTAACAACATTTGGAGAAAGCCATGGAAATGCCATAGGCGGTGTACTTGATGGAGTGCCTGCTGGACTAAAAATAGATTTAGACTTTATACAAAAAGAGCTAAATAAAAGAAAACCTGGTGGTAAATTTGCAACATCAAGAAAAGAGAGTGATAAGATTGAAATTTTAAGTGGCGTTTTTGAAGGTCTTAGCACAGGAATGCCAATTGGTCTAATAATATATAATGAAAATCAAAAATCAAAAGATTATGAAAATGTTAAAAATATTTTTCGTCCAGGGCATGCTGATTTTACCTATTTTCATAAATTTGGAATTAGAGATTATAGAGGTGGTGGAAGAAGTAGTGCAAGAGAAAGTGCTATAAGAGTGGCTGGTGGAGCGATAGCACAACTACTTTTAAACGAGTTAAGCATTGAAATTTGTAGTGGTATTTATAGTGTTGGTAAAGTTAATCATAATACAAATTTAGAAGATGATTTTAATAAATTAGATTTTAAATTTGTAGAAAATTCTGAAATTTTTTCACTTTATCCAAATTTAGAAAATGAGTTTAAAAATGAAATTTTAAAAGCAAAAAAAT
The DNA here is from genome assembly GCF_013201895.1 of Campylobacter blaseri. Lineage (NCBI taxonomy): Bacteria > Pseudomonadati > Campylobacterota > Epsilonproteobacteria > Campylobacterales > Campylobacteraceae > Campylobacter > Campylobacter blaseri. Next base: position 1,858,276 of record NZ_CP053841.1, read on the forward strand.
CCCACGATAGCATTGGTGGAAGTGTTGGAACTATCATAAAAAATCTTCCAATTGGGCTTGGGGAAGTTCTTTATGAAAAATTTGATGCAAAGATTAGTGAAGCTATGATGGGTATAAATGCTGTAAAGGCTGTTGAAATTGGAAGTGGAGTTTTTGCAAGTGAAAAAAAAGGAAGTCAAAATAATGATTTTATAAATAAAAATGGTTTTTTATCTAATAATTCTGGTGGAGTATTAGGTGGTTTAACAAGCGGTCAAGATGTGATTATAAAAACTCATTTTAAACCAACTCCTTCTATATTTTTAAAAGAAAAAACTATTGATATTTTTGGAAATGAAAAAATTTGCGAATTAAAAGGAAGGCATGATCCTTGCGTTGCTGTTAGAGGAAGTGTTGTTGCAACTGCAATGGCAAGACTAGTAGTTGCTGATATGCTAATACTAAATTTAAGTTCAAAACTAGATAATATTAAAAAAATTTACAACCTTTAACATATTTATTTATAGAAAATTAAAGTGTTATTTTAAGATGAAAAAAGATGAAAATGAGCCAATACTAACCTTAAAAAGGAAAAAATCACTTTTTAATTTTATATACCATATATCTTTTATATTCTGGATATTTGCTACTTTAATTTTTATACCATCATGGTTTATTATGGCTGATACTATTTTAAAAAATATTATTGGAGTTTTTCTTATAATTTCTATTTTTTATTGGTATTTTGGTATGTTTGATATAAGACTGATTCAGTGCTATGAAAAATATTTTATAATACAAAGAATACTTTTTTCTAAAAAAATTTACTATAGTTATTTGAAAAAGTATGACTTTTTTAGATCTTTTGCGGGTGATTATACTATTTTAATATATAAAAAATATAGATTTGGAACTCATATAAATGAAGTTTTATTTGATAAAGATGATTTTACTAAATTTATCGAACTTTTGGAAAACAAAGGAATATATGAATATAATCTTTTAATAAAAAGAAATGAAAAGCATATTAAAAAGGCTATCAAAAAATAGCAATTAAAAAGCCTAGACTAATAATTGCTACACGTTTTATTACATTTTCAAATACTAGATAAATCACTTATAAAACTTCTGTTTTTATCACCATAAAAAATACTATTAAAAGATAGTCCTTAACTATAAAAATTGATTACTTTTTACTAGTTTATGCCTATCTTGAATTTTATCCAAAAATTCTATAAATATCATCAAGTAAGAAATATTTTTTTTCAGCTGTTCCTTTATAAAATGGATTTATTTCATTATCAAAAGCATCTTTGAAAAATTGATGTTTGCTTAAGTCAATCAATGTTTGATTTATTATGTCTAAAAGCTCTTTATTTCCCTTTTGAACACCTATTCCTAAAAAATCAGTATCTCCAACATTTTTTATATTTACTTCTACACTTCTGTCTAATATTGGATAGCTTAAAACTATTAAATTATCTGTAGCAAAACCGTCGCCTTCATTGTTTTTAAGCATTTTATAACACTCATTTGAACTTCTACACAAAACAGTGTTAAAACCTTTTTGAGTAAAATATTTTTGCCCCACAGAACCATCTTCAACTAAAAGTTTCTTTCCTGTGTTAAAATCTGATAGTCTTTGTATATTATCATTTTTTCTAGTTAAAACTCCCAAATTTACCGAGAAGTATGGCATAGAGAAATCTATCCTTTTTGCTCTTTCATCTGTTATTGTTAAAGTTGTAATAACTATATCAACATCGCCTTTTTCAAGAGCTTCTATACGATTGCTTGTTTGTAAGGTTACGAATTTAACGTCCCCCCCCCCGCTTCTTTTTTCATTAAATATAGCTTTTGCTATAGCATTTGCAAGCTCTATTTCAAAACCTTCATATTTACCATCACTAATATTTGTAAAAGGTGGTTTGCCGTCCCTTACGCCAACTTTTAATACACCACTAGTTTGGATTTCACTGAGTGTCGCAGAAAACACAAAGCTCAACAAGAAACACAGGGTTAAAATTATTTTTTTCATTTTTTTCCTTTAAAAATAATAATGGTTATTATAATAATATGTGCATTAAAAGCAGATTAATATCTTAATTATTACTATATAAATATTTTCTCTTTTTAATTAATTAAAAAAGTATTTCTCTTGTGTTGTTTCAAAAAATATTGTTATTTTGTGATGGTAATACTAATAGTTGTTAATATGATGTTAAATTTAATTTTTAAGTTAGAAAATATAAAAAAATTTAAAATAAAAAGGTTAGTTAGTAGAGATTTTAAAGGAGTATTGTGTGAATTTTGAAGCACAAAAGTGCTTCAAAATTTTAGCAACCACAACCGCAACTACCTTTTTTAACTTCAGGATGAACTTCATCAATATAAAACTTAACTGAGTTCATTCCCTCTTTTTTTGCCCACTCATAAGCTTCAGAAACAAATTCCCAATTTATATTTTCATAAAATTTTTCTAAATAAGCTGGTCTTGCATTTTGACTGTCTAGATAGTAAGCATGTTCCCAAACATCAACAACTAAAAGTGGAACTTTGTTTTGAGTTACAGGAGTGTCTGCATTACTAGTTTGAATAATTTCAAGTTTTTTTGTTTCAGGGTCATAGGTTAACCAACACCAGCCAGAACCAAATAGTGTAGCAGATGCTTTAATAAACTCATCTTTAAAATTAGTAAATTCTTTTTCTAAAGCCTCTTTTAACTCTTTACTTGCTTCACTTTTTTTAGCTATTGAGTCCCAGTAAAAATCATGGTTGTAAACTTGTGCAGCATTGTTAAAAATACCACCTTTTGCGTTCATTATAATATCATATAGTCCAGATTTTTCAAACTCAGTTCCTGCTACTAAATTATTTAAATTTGCAACATATGCATTATGGTGTTTTCCGTGATGATAATCACAGGTTTTTTCGCTAACTATTGCATTATTTTTAGCGTCAAATGGCAAATCTCTTAATTTAAACATTTAAAATCCTTTGTAATAAAATTTATAATAATTATATATCATTAGAGTAAGCAAATTATAAATAAGATACTTTTTGTATTATTTATAATTTGCATTTTTATTTTACTTTTATTCTACTAAGTCTTTAATGGCTTCTTCTTCGGAATCTTTTTTTTCTACATATAATTTTCTAGATGGGAATGCAAAACCTACATTATTATCTTTCATGATATCCATGATTTTAAGCATAACATCTTGTTTTACATCTAGATATTCTCCCCAGACTATACTTTTAGTAAAACAATAAATCATTATATCTATAGAAGAACTTGAAAACTCATCAAGAACAACAAATAGAGTATTTTTATATCCGGCTAGATCGTCAATTGAAACCATATTTTGCCTATAGGCAAGTCTTTGATCTTTTTTTCTACCAAGCCCAGATGGATTTGCGATTCCAGGATGATTTAAAAGCATCTCTCTAATATCATCTATACATTTTTTTAACTGCCTAGGGGTTGCACTATACTCAACAGTTAAGGTCATTCTTATTCGTCTACCAATCCTTCTTCTGTTCCAGTTTTTAATACTACTATCTATAATTTTTGAGTTTGGAACAGAAACCAAGGCATTATCAAATGTCCTAATGGTTGTCTTTCTAAGTCCTGTTTCAACCACAGTCCCTTCAACATCACCAACAACAACCCAATCACCTTGTGATAATGAATTATCAAACAAAAGCAATATTGAAGCAAAGAAGTTAGCGATAATATCTTTAGTAGCAAAAGCAACTGCCAAACCTCCTATCCCAAGTGAAGCGACAATAGCAGAAACATCCACTCCAAGTTTAGACAAAATAAGCAAGATAGCTATTAAGATAATTATTATATAAATTATCTTTACTAGCAGGTTTAAGACCTCTTTTCTTTCACTTTTTTTAGCAATTTTACCTATTATAATAGCGCCATAACCATCTATAATACTCAAAATTAACCACGCATATAAAACCACATAAATTATACCTATAGTCTTGACGAAGTTAAGTGGAACAGGTGATGGGTAGTAAAATATACTAGAACATATGTCGATTCCAAAAGCTATTAAAAGCACGCCTAAAGGCCTTTTTATAGCTCCTACGACATGGCTTTTTATCTCTTCGTGATTTTCTTCATTCTTATAAAATATTGAAACTATAAAAACTATTATATTTGCTAAAAATCTCCTAACAGAGAATAATAAAATCATTATTAATGTAATGGGTATAATCTTTCCAAGATTTATAGCTGAGGATTTAAAAGGTGAGACATCGTTTATATAATTGATTATATCCCTTAAATTTAAGCTAGTAAAAAGTTTATTTCCAGATATTAAATTAGTATTTTTTATCAAAAAAGATATTATATCTTCATATACCTCTTGGTTATTTACCAACACTTTATAGTCTTCTTCTAAAGCATCTTTTTGTTTGTTATTAAATTTCTCTATATCCTCTTTAAGATTAGATATTTTTTTAAGTTGAATTTCAATCAAAGCGTCTTCAAGTAGCTTTTTAATGTTAGATTCTCTTTCACCATCATTGAATTTCTTTTCTAGTATTAGCATGGTTGTATAAAAAATATTAGTTATCTCAACATTGATATTTTGTAAATTTGCCTGTGCATACTCAAAAGTCCCTGTTCTATTTTTAAGTCTGTCAAGTGTTTTTCTAAGCTCTTTTCTATGTTTTAAATACTCTAACAAATTATCTTTATCTAAAGTTTGTTGAGATACTGCTGTTGGTATGCTCTCTAGTAAAGTTTCTTTTTCTTTTTTTAAAGAGTTGTTTTCTGTTATATCTTTTGAGGAGTTTGAATCAACAGTGCTTTTTAGGGCTTTTAGTTTTAAATTTACTATTTTTATCTCTTCAACAACCTGACTTAAAGTTTTGCCATTAACAGTACCGCTTGGTTTATCTTCGGTAACTTTTTTTAAAATAACACTAACTAGTTCATTGTTTGTATCTGAGATATTAATGTCAGTGTCTTTAGATAAAATTTCTAAAATTTCCTCTTTTTTAGCACTTTTATTTTCATCTGCAACTGTTTTTTCTTCTTTGCTTTTTATGATGTTGTCTAAGCTGAGTATACTTTTTGTCTTATTTTCATCAACTTTTGTTTCATTGGAATCTAAATTTGTTGCATTAGAGTCTAAAACAACCTCTTTTGATGTTTTATTTAAATCTACTTTTTTACTAACATTATCTTCTGCATTAGCAAAAGTAATAATGCTAATAATCAGTAAAAATTTCGTTATATATTTTTTCATAATCTACCTCTTTATCAAGTAATTTAAAATGCCCATTAGTTTTATCATAACTAAAAAGCAAACCTGTTTCTATAATATAATGCCATCCGTGAACTCTGATATCACCTTTTTCTATAGCGCTTTTAACCCCTGGATATGTCTCAATATTTTTAATCGAATTCAAAATATTAAGCCTTTCTGTGAGCCAAGCCTTTTTAGAAAATTCCTTAATACCTAGAGTTTCTACCTTGTCTTTAATAGGCTTTATTAAATCAAGCCATAATTTAACATTTGGCATATTTTCAAATTTACTATTATCATAATATAAAGCAGCACAACCACCACAATTGCTATGTCCGCATATAATAATATTTTTTATATTTAAAGAGCTTAAAGCATACTCAATTGCTGAAGTTGTTGCTATAACCTCACTACTAATTCTATAGCTTGGGACAATATTTGCTATATTTCTTATAACAAAAAGTTCCCCTGGATCTGTATTTGTTATAAGACTAGGCACAACTCTTGAGTCTGAACACCCTATAAAAAGAGTATGTGGAGATTGTCTATCCGCAAGCTCTTCAAAGAGTTTTTTGTTTGCTTTAAAATCTTCTTCCATAAATTTTAAAGCACCCTCTATAGCATTGTTCAAAAAAATCCTTCAAATTTAAATATAACCTATTATTATATAAGGAATTATATCAAAATAAAATAAAACAGCGACTAAATGCAACTGATTAAATAATTTTTTATTTATTACTAACTAAGCTTATTTTAATACTTCATTTACTATTTTTTAGCTAAAATTCCATAAAAAATAAGGAGTTTTATATGAGCTTATACGACAGAGAGTATGCCTCAAAAGAGAATTCATACGAATTAGAACAAGGAATAACACAAGGTGCACTAAGTACTTTTATAAAAGATACTTACAAATTAATCACAGCATCTCTTATAGCAGCTGTTGCAGGTGCTTATACAGGTATGCAATTTTTAACATTTTATAGCCCAATTCTATTTTTAATTGTAGAACTTGGTCTTTTATTTGGTATGCAATTTGCAGTTAGAAAGGGCAAAAATAGTGTTGCTTTAACCCTTCTTTTTGCATTTACATTTATAACAGGACTTACTTTAGGACCTATTTTAAATATGTATATAGGTATGGGTGCAGCACATGTTGTAACTCAGGCATTCGTAACCACAGCCGTTGCTTTTGGTGGTTTAACACTTTATGCGATGAACACTAAAACCGACTTTTCATCGTGGGCAAAACCGCTATTTTACGCATTAATTGGTGTAATTATAGTTAGTCTTTTAAATGTTTTTTTATTTAAAAGCCCTATGGGGTCACTAGTTATCTCAGGAATAACTGCTATTTTATTCTCAGCTTATATTTTATTTGACACTCAAAATATAATTAGAGGTAGATATGACTCACCTATAATGGCAGCTGTTGGAATGTATTTAAATATACTAAACCTATTTATTTCACTTTTAAATATTTTAGGTTTTTTAAATAGAGACTAGAATTTACCGCGTAATTGACGCGAATTTAAATAGATATAAAGAGGGCTTAAGGGTTGTTGAGGACATACAAAGATATGTTTTTGACAACAAAGAGCTCTCTTTAAGACTAAAAAAATTAAGACATCTTGGGAATTTAGAGATTCAAAAAGAGGCTATTAAATTTAGAGATTCAAATCACGATGTTTTAAAACCTACTTTAGAAATAGAGCTAAAAAGAGAAAATTTAGACTCAATTATAACAGCAAATTTAAAAAGAGCTCAAGAAAGTGCAAGAGTTCTAGAAGAGTGTTTTAAACTATCTGATGCAAAAATTTCAGAGATTTTTAAAGATGCTAGATATGAACTATACGATGTTGAAAAACAAATTTAACTAAAATTTATCTTAATTTATGTATAATTGACCACTTAATGATAGGAAAATAAAAAGGATATAAATTTGACTACAATTTTTTTGACTTTACAATTTGTTTTAACTGTAATTTTAGTAATAGCAGTACTTTTACAAAAAAGCTCTTCAATAGGTCTTGGCGCGTATAGTGGAAGTAACGAAAGCCTATTTGGCGCAAAAGGTGCTTCTGGATTTTTGGCTAAATTTACAGCAGTTATTGGAATTGTGTTTATTCTTAATACTCTAGCTCTTGGATATAGCTATCAAAAAAGTTCATCTAAATCTGTTCTTGATAGTGTAGATACTAAAAATATAGAAATTCCAGCAAGCAATATACCAAGCATTCCGAGTGTACCAAATACAAAATAGATAAAAGGTAAAAACATGTTAAACGAAATATACAAGACTCAAAAAGAAAATTCCGAAAAAGCACTAGAAGCTTTAAGAAGAGATTTTACAACTCTAAGAACTGGTAAAGTAAATGTTAGAATACTTGACAATATCTTTGTAAATTACTATGGAAATCAAACACCATTAAACCAAGTTGCCACAGTTTTAGTAACTGATGCTACTACTATAACAGTTACACCTTGGGAAAAAAGTATGCTAAAGACTGTAGAGAGTGCAATATCTGCTGCAAATATTGGTGTTAATCCAAATAATGATGGCGAAACTGTGAAGTTGTTTTTTCCACCAATGACCATTGAACAAAGAGAAGACAATGTTAAAAAATCAAAAGCAATGGGCGAGAAAGCAAAAGTTAGTATAAGAAATATAAGAAAAGATGCTAATGATGATGTGAAAAAACTTGAAAAAGAGTATTCAGAAGATGATATCAAAAGAGCTAGAGACGAAGTTCAAAAGATAACAGATGATTACATTGAAAAAGTTGAAGAAGCATTAAAACAAAAAGAAGTTGAGCTTCTAAAAGTTTAATAAATTAGGTAGCAAAAAACTACCTAATTTTGAATCATGGCAAAACAAAAAGCTAAAATTTCAACCATTTCTTCAAGAGTTAAAGCATTTTTACTAGATATATTTTTAATAGCTATGCCAATGTTATACATCACAGCATATTTAGTATTAGATGGCAAAGAGGATTTTCAAAATAACCAATTTGCAATTATGATAATATGGCTTATTTATGGCATTATAACATCTATCTTTCATACCAAATCAGCACAAACACCAGGATATAGGGCTTATGAACTTTATATTATTGATTTAAAAACAGGTAAAAAAATAAATTTTATAAAAGCCTTTATTAGATATCTTTTATTTTTAATATCTGCAACTTCTGTTATAGGGATATGTTTATGTTTTTTTAGAAAAGATAGATTAAATTTACATGATTTGCTTACAGACTCTGCTCCAGTTAGTAAAAAAATATCTTAAGATAATTAATTACTTGACATATATCAATAGCTCCTAACAGGTTTTTTGATATTATTGTAATGATATCAAAAATCATTACAATAATAGGAGTCTTTATGCATAAACAATATTTAGTTATTTGCATCTTTGCAAATATTCTTTTAGCACAAAATTTAGCTATAAGCTCGCAAATTGAACCGCTTAAAAGTTTTAATCCGCCAAATCTTATAACTCCAAATATCGCACAGAGTTATTTTTTTGAAAATCAGTTTGATTTAGCTAATAGACAAAATTACTATTTTGTCACAGATAATATTGATAATAGTATGGATAAATTTCATATAACATCTGGTATTTATGGAAAAAGTTTTTATAACTCTGTTTTGTTTAAATATAGAGATAGTAATTACTACACAATACTAAATTTAAATCACACAAAAGCAAATAAGTATAAAGATGGCAATGGTAATAAGGTAAATTTTGGATATGAAAGGTTTAATCAATCTTTGATTTTAGGTTTTGTTCCAAATGAAAATTTAGAGGCAAGACTTACAGTTTTACACGATGATATAGATGATGATAAACAGCCAGAACATAAAATGGATCCAGTTAATACTGATAGAATTGTTGTAAAAGTTGACACTAGAATTGGAAAAGAGGATTTGAGTAATACTTTGAATTTAAACTTTAAATATATAAATTTAGATAGAACTGCAAATAATTTTGAAATAAGAAATTATAATCCAAACAAGATGGTATTTTTAGATTTAAAGAGAAATTTATATAATATTTCCGCTTCATATGACATAGATTTTAAAAATTTTCATAACTCTTTTAATTTAAGTTATGAGAAAGATAAACACGAAGGCAAAAGATATAAAAAAACACCTTTAAAAGATATTTTTAATGCTTACAGGTTTGCAAATGTTGACCAAGATACTTATAGTCTATTTAATACTCTAAGTTACAACTTTAATGAACTTAATAAAATTTCTTTAGGATTAGAATATATTTATAATAATGCTAAAGTTAAAAAATTCAATGAAAGAATTCCAAATCCTATGATGATGTCATATTTTCCTAACGCTAAAATGCTTTGGAAAAAATATTATGATATAAATTTTGACGGAAGTAAAAAAACAAATTTGTTTAATGCAAAACTTCAGTATGAATACACTCCAAATGATTTGCAAAAATATAGTATAGAGATTGCAAGAGTAGCAAGACTTCCTATAAATCCTGAAAGATTTTCATCGCTTGTGGGTGGTGTTGTATCAAACCCAAATTTAAAAGCAGAAAAACATAATTTTATAAAATTTAGCTTTGATATAAAAAATGAAAATTATAAAGGCTATTTAAACTCATTTACTGGTTTGGGGTTAAATTTTGGAGGAAGTATTAAACTTAGTGATGTAGAGGATTTAATCATATATGATAGAGCAAGAGGACAAAAAGGCATTATGGTTAGTGATAATTCACTAATAACAAGAAATGTAGATGTTAAAATTTACTCTATTAATTCATATTTGAATATAAATTTTTTAAAAAATTTTGGTGCAAAAATTGACCTTCAATACAACTATGGAGAAAATGATACAGATAATAGAGCTTTATATCAAATAAGACCATTTGAGGCAAATTTAAACTTAGACTATAAAGATTATGCAACCTTTGGAAGCTACAACCTTGGAGCAGCTCTAAGATATGTTGCTAAACAAAATAGAGGTGATTTTGATAAAACAAAAGGATTGGGGATTGATTTGGAAGAAGCTGCAAAATCATTTACAACACTTGATATTTATGGTGGTATAAATTTAAAAGATGATTTTGGAATTAGAGTTGGTGTAAATAATATTTTTGATAAAAAATATGCTGAGTTTATCAGTGGCAATCATGTTCAAGCCCTATCACCAAATTTAGTTAATGCACCAGGAAGAACATTTTATTTAAGTTTTCATAAGAAATTTTAACAAGGAGAAAAAAATGAAAAGAAGAGAATTTTTAAGTTTAGGAAGTGCTTTTGGTATAAGTGCATTTGCACCAAATTTATTTGCAAAAGAGAACTTTACAATATACGGTGCACCAGCAGTTCCTAGTGCGATAATAGCAATAGCGTCGTTGCAAGGCAAACTTTCAAAGAGTATGAATACAGAGCTTAAAATTTGGAAAACACCTGATCAACTTAGAGCAGGAGTGGCAAGCAAAACTTTTAAAGTTATGATGAGTCCATCAAATGTTGGTGTAAATTTGAAAAACCAAAATCAAAATGTCGCAATGCTAAATATATTAACTGAAAGTATTCAAAATATAATAACAAAAGATAAAAATATAAAAGAACTTGGCGATTTAGAAGGTAAAAAGATGATAATGCCCTTTAAAAATGATATGCCAGATCTTATATTTCACGCACTTTGCAAAAAACAAGGAGTTGATGTCTCAAAAATAGATATAACCTACACAACTACGCCACCAGAAAGTATGCTTATGCTTTTACAATCAAAAGATTATGTGGCATCAATTTTACCTGAACCTATGGGAACTGCTGCTATTTTTAAAGGTAAAAAATTAGGTGTTTCAATTCATAGAAGCATTGCTATACATAAAGAGTGGGGAAAGAGCTTTAATACAGCAAATTCAATACCTCAAGCTGGTATGATAGTTGATGTGGATTATTATAATAATCATATTAAAGAATTTGAAGTATTTCACGAAGACTTAAAAAATGCTCTAATTTGGTTAAATGGCAACAAACAAAGCGCAGCAGAGATTGCAAGTGCATATCTACCTGCAAATAAAATCATAATTGCTAACTCTTTTGAACATGCAAATTTATGTGTAAAAAAAGCTAGCGATATTAGAGATGAGATAATGGAATTTTTTGAAATTATGTTTGAGTTTAATCCTAAAATTTTGGGTGGGAAAATGCCAGATAAAGGATTTTTTCTATGATAATAACTGATGGAGTACCAAGACATCGTAATATTGTTATAAAAATATTTGACTATCTTTGGGGTGGTTTTGCCACCCTAAGTGTTATTTTTTTAATGGTAGCTATTTGGCAAATAGGACATGAATATTTTGGAAGTTTCATACTGCCATCGCCTATTGAGTCTGCAAAAAAGGCTTTTGAAATTTTAAAAAACTATAGCAATAGTGAGATTAATATAACTCTTCAAAGAACTATAATTGGGATTGGAATTGCTTGCATTGGTGGCATAATGGCAGGACTAATTGCTGGTTATTTTAAAACTATGAGTTTGCTTTTAAAGCCAATATCCACTTTTTTACTTGCTATGCCCCCAATTATTTGGGTAGTTTTAGCTCTATTTTGGTTTGGATTTGGAAATGCAAGTACTATTTTTACGATAATTGTAACGGTAATTCCACTAACTTTTGCCTCTTCAATGATAGCTATGGCAACTGTTGATGAGAGCTTAAAAGAGGTTTTTGATATATATAATTTAAGCATATTTAAAAAGATAAAGCATCTATACATACCACATATCATTCCATATATCATAAGCTCCATTAGTATAGCTTTTGGTATGGGGGTAAAGATTGTCATTATGGTAGAGTTGCTAAGCTCAACAAGTGGTGTAGGCTCTAAAATAGCTGATGCAAGAAGTATGCTTGAGATGGATATAGTTTTAGGATACACACTTTTAATCATAGTTTTCATCTCACTTTTTGAATACCTAGTTATAAAACCGCTTGAAATTTTACTTATGCCTTGGAGAAGATAGTGTTAGAACTTAAAAATGTAGAATTTGAAATTTTGAAAGAAAAAATTGTAAAAGACTTCTCTTTAGTTTTAAATTATGGAGAAACTAAAACTTTATTTGGACCATCTGGATGCGGAAAAACAACTATTTTAAGAATTATAAGCAAATTAGAAATACCAAAAAAAGGAATAGTTGTCAATAAATTTAAAAAAATATCATATCTATTTCAAGAAAATAGGCTCTTAGATAATTTAACAGCACTTGATAATGTGCTTTTGTGTATGAATAAGCCTGATGAAAATTTAGTATTAGAGCACTTCAATTTAGTAGGTTTAGAAAAAAAAGATGCATATAAATATCCATATGAATTAAGTGGAGGAATGGCAAAAAGAGTCTCATTTATGAGAGCTTATTTAAGTGGTGCTGATCTAATTCTTTTAGATGAACCATTTGTTGGTCTTGATATGGATTTAAGAAATATACTAGTAAATTTACTAGCAAAAAAACTTGAAGAAAAAAGTATAGCTTGCATCTTGGTAACTCATGATAGATTTGAGGCAGTTATGATGTCTGATGAAGTGCTGTTTTTAAGCAAAAAACAAGCTGTGGTTAAAAATAAAGTAACTTTTGATACCCTGCCATCAAAAAGAGATATTGCTTTTATACAAAAAGCTGTAGATATTAATTTTAAAGGGGTTATTTATTATGATTAATGATTTTTTTACTCATCCAATGAGAATCTTTTTTCTGCTCTCATCTATTTTTGTTATACCTGCTAGTTTAATATTTTTTACAAATTTTGACTTTGTTACATTGCATAAGGTATTTTTCTTGCAACTTATGGTTCCTAGCGCATATTTGGGGTTTTTATTCACTGCTATTCCTGATTGGACACAGTATCACGATAACTTAAAACAACATGTAATTGCTTGTTTTGCTCTTTTGATAGTTGCATTTTTATTCTCTTTTATAAATTTAACTATAGTAAATTTTACCGTATCTTTTATATGGTTTTATATGTTGATATTTTCTACATATATAGTTTGGTTAGATAGAAATGATAACCAATTTAGCATTCTTTTTTCACTTTTATGTTTTGTAGTTTTGTCATTTTTATATGCTTTTACTGATGAATCAATATACCTAAATTCTCAGGTTTTTTTAAATTGTGCTTTAATAATGCTAGTATCTTTTAGAGTTAGTTTAGCTATAGGAAGAGAGGCTTTAAAACTTCAAAAAGAGAATGAAAATGTTTTTATACCAAATGGCGTTTATAAAAATATAGCAGTTTTTAGTATATTTTTGTTTATAATTGGAAGTTTTTTTATACAGAGCAAAATAGTTCTTGGCTTTGTGCTTTTAGCTAGTTCTAGTGCAATTTTAGCTAAACTAAAAGAGCTTCACTATATTATTTTAATCAAAAATCACTATATTTTATTTTACTATATTTTAGAACTTTTTATGGCTATAGGATTTTTAGGGCTTGGGCTATCTTATATATTTAATCTGCCTTATGAGCCAGCCTCTTTGCATATTCTTACCATTTCTGGGTTAATTGGCTTTATATATTTTGTTTTTAATGTAGCAGGTATGAGACATAGTGGATTTGTCATTTTAAACTTTTTTATTTCAAGTAAAATCGGAATTGTTTTAATATTATTAGCAACAATCTCAAGAAGCTTTTTGTATATCTATGGAAATTTGTTTTATCTATATTTGCCTTCAATTTTACTCGCACTTGTTTTTGCGGTTTATATGTATGAGTTTTTCATAGTATTTAAAGATAATGAGTTTAGTGATGACCCAGAATAGAATTTACTTGATCCACATAAAGATAATTTTTATCCTAATTTGGCATAAACTTACTAAACTTATATTTTTTTATTATCAAATTTTAAAATAGATAAGATAAAGAAAAGCGCAATTTATAGTTTAAAAATCAATCAAAATTCAAAAAACAAGTGGTAAGCCAAGTTCTAATTATGATAAAAACTTTAAACTATCTATTTACTCTTTTGATGAAAATCAGGAGTTAAGTTATAAAAAAACAAGCTATAAATAGAATTTATTTGCTTTTTAAAGGTGGTTTTAGTCAAATTTAAAGATAAGATAGAGAAAAAATATTCAAATTCAGCCTTTTAATCTTTGTTTTTACAACAAGATATTAAAAAAGAAGCTTATTTAGATAGTGGTTATAAAGTAGCAATGATAAAATTAAAGGAGAAAATATATTAATAAAAACTTTTAAAGTTAAAAGAAGATATAGTATCAAACAGACAAAGTAGCAAACAAGACTTTAGTAAATGCATATAAAGCTTAAAATGATACTATTTGCATTTGATGGAAAAAGAGTTTTTAACTAAAGTGCTAAAATAAAAATGTAGAGGGCAAAATTTTATATTAAACAAAGGTGACAGCATAATGATATCTATACATAATCCATATGAGGTGTAGATGATAAATATAAAATAAAATGCTTTTAATTATTTCAAAATAATTAGTAGTCTTGAATTTTTGTTTATCCTATTTTAGATATAATGAAATCAATAATTTTAAGGAGAATGTATGGCAAATATAACAGTAGGCGGAAATGTAGCAAATTTAGTAGGAAATGAAGTAAATGTAGGTGATTTAGCGCCAGTTGTAGAACTTGCAGCAAAAGATCTCTCATCTATAAAAGTTGGTGGTGTTAGTGATAAAATTCAAATTCTAGCAGTAGTTCCATCTTTAGATACAGAAGTTTGTGCGACAGAAACAAGAAAATTTAACCAAAGTGTAGCAGGCAAAGACAATGTTAAACTAACTGTCATATCTATGGATTTACCATTTGCAATGGGTAGATTTTGCTCAACCGAAGGTATAGAAAACATCCAAGTTGGAAGTGATTTTAGAAATAAAGATTTTGCAAATGCTTATGGTGTTTTAATAAAAGATGGGGCACTTGCTGGACTTAGTGCAAGAGCTATTTTTATTGTTAATAAAGATGGAAAAATTATCCATAAAGAGATAGTAAGCGAGGTTACAAATGAGCCAAACTACGAAACTATCCAAAAAATTATTAAAGAAAATGGTGGTTGTTCTACGGGTGGTTGTTCTTTATAATTTAAGTAGGCGCTTGCCTACTTTTTCTTACTAATCTTTATCTAAATAACTCTATAATCTGTTATAATAATCTAATATTTTTAAAAGGCAAACTATGAAATGGCGTGATAGAAGGCAAAGTAATAATGTAGAAGATAGAAGAGGTGAGCAAGTAAGAGCTGGAATGAACTTGCAAGCAATTATACCAATTGCAAGATTTCTACTACAAACAAAAATAGGCAAAATTGTATTAATAATCGGTGTTATAGCGTATTTCTTGGGCTTTAACCCTCTTTCAATGTTAAATTTATCTGCCCCTGCAACCTCAAATCAAGCCATTACTAAAAACGATGAGGAACAAGCTAAATTTATAGCAACTATTCTAGCAGAAACTGAAGATGTTTGGAATAATATTTTTGCAAAAAATAGTTCAAAATATGTTGAGCCAAATTTAGTTCTGTTTCGTGGTGTTGTAAATAGTGGTTGTGGCTTTGCAAGCTCACAAGTTGGACCATTTTATTGTCCAAATGATCAAAAAATATACATTGACCTAAACTTTTTTAATGAGTTAGCAAAAAGATATAATGCTCCTGGAGATTTTGCTAATGCTTATGTTTTAGCCCATGAAGTTGGGCATCATGTGCAGTATTTAACAGGTACTTTAAAAAAGGCAGAGGAGCTAAAAAAACAGACATCAGACAAAGCTCGTAAAAATGCTATTCAAGTAAAAGTAGAACTTCAAGCTGATTGCTATGCTGGAATTTGGGCACATTATGTTCATTTTGAAAAAAATCTTCTTGAAGATGGCGACATAGATGAGGCTTTAAATGCTGCTAATATGATAGGAGATGACGCTTTGCAAAGAAAGGCTAGGGGCTATGTTGTGCCTGATTCTTTTACACATGGAACTTCAAAACAGAGAAAAGAGTGGTTTTATAAGGGCTTTAAAAGCGGAAATTTAAAAAACTGTAACACAAAAATATAATTAATTTAATTTTCTAATTATGTACTTTAAAAGAGTGCATATAGCTTATTTATTTAATCTTTTACAAAAAAAAGGTGACTTTAATTCATCGCCTAACTTGCAGGCTTTTTTAGCAAATTCTACTGATTTACTTAAATTTACAATTTGTCCATATCCGTAAATATATGCTAACTTACTACAAGCAAAACTATCTCCTGTTTCACAAGCATTTTCATGTGCCTTTATAGTTTTTTTAGAAAATTCATCTACGCGTTTCATATCTGGTGTTGGATTATTTGCATATAAGCCTACTATTTTATTACAAGAATCTCCATTATTAGCCTCACACTGTTTTTTATAAATTTGAACTGATTTATCAAAGTATAAATTAGATTTAGTTAAATTATGCTCTACCGCAGGATTTCCCATACCATATATATTAGATAATTTATAGCAAGAGTTAGCGTCTTCTAGATTACAATTTTTCATATAACCTTCAAAAGCCTTCTTATAAAGCTTATCTGCATCATTTATATATTTTTTTTCTTCGCCATTACTATTATAAAGTTTAATTAACTCTTCGCATGAATCTCCATCGCCCATTTCACATTTTTTTGTGTGTATTTGAACTAATTGTTTATATAGACCATCTAAATTTGAAGATCCATTCTCAATAATTCCATATTTATATAAATTTATAATTATGTTGCAATTTTTAGTATCGCCTTCATTACATTTTTCTTTATAATGCGCCTCTACTTTGCTATATAGTTCATCTGCTTTTGCCGTGTCCATCTCGACACCTTCTCCGTATTTATAAGCATCGGCCAATTGCGAACAATAACTATAATCCCCTATTTCACATTTTTCTTTATAAATTTCAACTGCTTTTATAAAATAGTTTTTTGACAACTCTAGTGTTTCATTAGTTTTTATTTTATGTCTGTTTTGAAGCGCCAAAGACTTACAGGCATTTCCATCACCAAATTCGCACTTTTGCTCTAATTCACTCATTCCAAAACAACTAGTTAAGATAAAAAATCCTATTAAAATTATTTCTCTCATTTTATATTCCTAATAATTAAATTTATCATTTTCACCTTTGATATTTATTTTAATTTATCTATTTTAGCACAAGATATTTTATTTCCTAAGTTGCAAGCTTTTTCATACATTTTTTTAGCAATGTTCATATCTTTGGTAATACCTGCACCATTTTCATATAAATACCCTAGAATAAAACAACCTTTGGAATTATTTAAATCACAACTTTTTTTATATAATTCTTTTACTTTAGTTATATCATTATAATTTATATATCCTAGCTCTACACACGAGTTTCCATCACCCAAATCACAACCTTTCTCGTAAAGTTGTTTCATATTTTCAAGAGCTTTTTCATCACCAATATTATAAGAACTTTCATACTCTTTTGCAAATTCATAACATAATTTTTTATCACATATGTTTAAAATTTTTTCAAAATTTATATTTTTGTTTATTGTTTGCAACCAGTCAAGGTTAAAATAATACTCGGTATGTCCTAGGGAATTGGCTTTATTGTAAAACTCAAGAGCTTTACTAAAATTTTCATCTAAGAAGTAACCAGTCTCATACATTTCACCTAATAACCCACAAAAATTACCATTTCCTAAGGAACATTTCTGTTCAAATAGCTCTTTTATATTGTTTGGATCTTTTTCACTTTCCTCATACAACGAAATTAATGTTTTGCAATAGTTTTTGGTTTTTAATTCACAATTTTTAATATAATACTTCTCTGCTTTTATATAATCTGTTTGTGTAAGTTTGCCAATAAAATATATATTTCCCAAAAAGCCACATTGTTTTAAATCTCCTCTTTCGCAACTATTTTGGAGTATTTTAGTTGCTTTGTCGCTTTGTTTATTATTAAAATAATAATCAGCCAAGTAGGAACAAGAATCTCCATCTTTTAAATCACAGCCTTTTTGGTATAAATTTAATATAGCTTTATAATCTTTATTTTCTTTTTCTTCCATATAATAAATTAATCCTAAATTTCCACATGCATAACCTTTGTTTAAATTACACTCTTCTTGTAATTTATCTCTTAAAGATTGTAAATTACAAGCATAATTGAAATAGCTACAATTTCCTCTCTTTTTATAAAAATTACAATTTTCTTTTAAGATAGATAATGCTTTATTTAGATTTAATTTGCTAAATTCTGGATTTTGTATAGAATAAAATGCCATTTTTTCGCAAGATGAATTTACAGGATTTATCTTGCAAGCTTTTTCATAATAATATTTTGACTTATTAAAATCTTGTTTGCTATTATTATATGGATAGTGCAAATCTCCTAGTATCTCACAAGAGAATTCATCATCTAAATCACACCCTTTTTTATAAATATCCATTTTTTCTTCTTCTGTTCTTCCATTTCCACCTAACACTACAATCAAATCATAGCAAGCTTTTCCTAGCCCCAAATTGCAAGCTTTTTTAATAAAAAACTCTGATTTTGTTTTATTATATTCTACATCTTCTTTGCTTCCATAGTTGTGCCATAATCCTAAGGTATGGCACGAGTTACCATCTGCAATTTCACATCTTGCCTTTAATTCATCAGCTGTATTTCCAAAACAACTAGTTAAGATAAATAATCCTATTAAAATAAATTTTTTCATTTTATTTTCCTAATATAATTTAATTTTACCATTTTTATCTTTGATATTTATTCTACAAAGCTTTATATAAGTAAATCCTGCACATATTTTGAAATCTCTTCATTTTTACTAGGGCATTCTTCAACAAACATAGGATCTAAATGGGTCAAAAAATGCCAATCCTTAGAACCACTCTTTTTATACAAAATAGCTTCTCCATCTTCTGAACCTTTATAGCTTCTATCTACTTCATAACCCAAATTTTCTAAGACTTTTTTGACTTTTTTATAAAGATTTTCTCTTTTTTCAATATAGCTTTTAACCTCATCATTATTAACAAAATATGCATCTACAAGTGTGTGAGTTCCTACTATTTTGTTTTGTGTCTCGTCTAAATTTACAACTTTGCTCCAATCTATATAAATTTCATTTTCGCTTCTAAACATAAATTTAGTAAATGGCAAAATATTTGTTTTATAATGAACTTCTACATAATCACTAAAAGCTTTATAATCTAGCGTTTCGTATTCAAAACCATCTTCTATCAAGTACTTATATCCTGGCAGTTTTTTAGCAAATTCTCGCCCACTCTCAAGAGTTTCAAACACTCCTATAATGGTGCTATAATTATCTTGTCTTATAGTAAGTAGATACAAAACATTTCCTTTGTATGATTTTAATATTAATAAAATTTATCTGTATTCTAGCATAAACTAAATTTTGTATAGATAATAACGGGTTTTCACCCGCTATTATAGTTAATTTTTAGGGTTTGAGAGATACTCGCTAAGAGCTTTCATATCTTCATCATTTATCTCGGTTTTTCTAAAAAATGGCATACTATGCTTGCCCTCTCTTACAAAAAACTCAACTAATTCAGGAACTAAATCTGTTCTTTTTGTAAGTTCAGTTGGAATGCCACTATCTTTATAAAGCACAACAAGTGCATTTGTTCCTGGCATATTTGCACCATGACACGGCAAACACCAATAATCATAAACCTTTTTACCTCTTTGTAAAGTTTCATCTTGTGGAATATCGGACATTTTTATGCTATTTTCAGCTATTGCAAAGCTACTTAAAATTGCCATTAAAAGTCCAAATTTGGCTAAAATTTTAACTATTTTCATTTTGCACCTCCGTTTTTGGCTTCTCTTAGAGATTTTGGCCAAATTCCTCCACGACCAGGAGCCATAATACCATTTGGATCTATTGCGTCTTTTAATTTTTCTATAAATTTCTTTAAAATATGATCATTATAAGAATATACATCATAAACATCATCTTGGAATGTAGGTGCAGCTCTATAATCGCCCCAACCATTATCTGCAGCTACTTCTATCATTTTACGATATGCTATTCTCATTTTTTTGTTATGCTCTATATCTGTTCTTGAGTTTCCAAAACCTAGCATAAAACAAAATGCCCTATACATCCAACTTCTAGGATGAGCAAAAGGAGTAATTGGCGAAGGCATACCAAGCTCGTGAAACACATCTATATAAACATCTTGACATTTTAAAAGCTCTTTTCCATCTCGTGGAATTATAGGAGAGAACCAAACATGTCCATCTTGAGGGTCAAGTTTTTCACCCCTTGTGCTAAGCCAAAAAATTTCCATACTTGGAATTCCAAGAGAAACTTTATGTTTAAGTTTTTCAATATCATCTTTACTTAAAGGAAGTGAAAATTCCTGAACTAACTCAAGTTTTGAACCATCTATTACACTAAAACGCTTTTTGATATACTCTGCATTTGCTTTAACAGAGTCTTTGTTTCCATAAATTGGAATGTCAATTTGCCAATATGGAATTTTATTCTTTAAAGCATAGTTTTGAATCTTTTCAAGATCAGGTTTTCCACCATTTGAAGTAAGATAAGATTTTAACTCAGGATTCATCTCTTTGCCGTGAGGTGGGTTTAAAGGGCTTCTATAAAGTGGCCAACCTATAATAAAAGAGTCTTCCAAATAGTTTAAAATTTCAACCATTGGAATTATATCTTCACGGCGTGGAGTTGTAAGGCTATAAAGTGCATAAAATTCAGGCTTTGGCATAAGCCAAAATCCCATTTTTGTAACTATTCCAAAATTTGATTGAGCAAAAAGGCCGTCCACATAAGCACCATATCCATATTTATTTTCGGCAAATGTTTTAGCATTTGGCAATGCTCCCATACCTGTTCTCATAACTTCACCATTTGCAAGCACAACTTCCATACCACAATGTGCACCAAAGTGATCTCTATACATTCCATATGTATAGCCCCAGCCGTGATCTAGTGCATTTCCGACAGGACTCCCCCAACCTGGATCTGGAATATCCATCATTACATTTAGGTTATTTTTCTCACAATATTCATAAAAGTCAAAATAACTAACTCCTGGCTCCAAAATACAGAAATTTCTTTTATCATCAACTTCTATAATTTTGTTCATTCTTTTTAGATCAACAACCACATCTCCACGGCGATTTGGAGCAGATGAACCATATCCTAAATTCTTACCTGTTGAGATTGGAAAGAGTGGAATTTTATACTCATTTGCAATCTTTACAATAGCTTGAACCTCAGCAGTATCTTTTGGTGCAACAGCAAGTGAAGGTATTGGTTCAGTTGGTTCGTCCCATTCTGGAGAATACGCATCTCTATAGAGTTTGATATCTTCTTCTTTATCAAATACCCATTTTTCTCCTATGGCTTTTTTAAATTTTTCTATAGCAGTTTTAAAATTAGCTTCGCTAACTCCTATTGGAAGTATCATATGTCTCTCCTTTTATTTGATGTTATTACCCACGAATACAAAGTAGTTTTGTAGCTATCTTTTTGAGCTATTTTTGTAAAACTTTTTGCAATATCTTTTTCATTAAAATTAAAATTTGTTAAATCAAAAGCTAGTTTATTGATAAAATAATCATCTTTTATATAATTTCTAACAGATTTTAATCCTTTCAAATCATTAAAATTATCATTTATAGCATAGATATTTAGATGTAATGGTCTTAAATTTAGACTTTTTACAGCTTGAGAAATAACAAAAAAACTCTCATAACTTGTAAATCCGCAAAGTATTGAGTTAGAAGAAATATCTTTTAATAGTTTTGTATAGATATGTGAAATATCTCCATTTAAGCCATAAAGATTAGAATTGTTAGTTGAAATTTTTTTAGCAAAATATTTACTTATAATAGAGCTTTCATCATAAAATAGATGAGTGTAATTTATATTTTTTGAAAAATTTTTATCAAAAACAAAAGCACTTGCACTGTTCATTAAGGTGCCAGTAGCTAATGCAATTTTTAAAAAATTTCGCCTAGATAACTTTTGCATGAGCACTCCTTTCTAGTTTTGTTAATAAAATTATATTATTAGATATATAAAAAATTAATTTTAAAATTTTGTAACAAAAATATTTTAGATTAATTTAAAATTTTGTTATCCAACAAAAATTCAACACTAAATATATACAATTAAACTATCTTAACAAACAGAAGGAGAAAAGATGAGTAAGAAATCTTTAAAAACAAAAACAAAAGGTCTATTATTAGGTGCAGCTTTAGTTAGTGCAACAGTTTTAAGTGCAGGTCAAGCTAAATGTGGCGCAAGTAAATGTGGTTCTAACAATATGGAAAGTAAATCATCTAAAAGTATGGACGCTAAATGTGGTGCAGGTAAATGTGGAAGCAAAAAAGATGCTAAAAAAATGGATGCTAAATGTGGCGCACATATGGAAGAAAATGTTACTAAAAAAATGGATGCTAAATGTGGCGCAGGTAAATGTGGTGGTGATGTAGAAGAAAAAGCTACTACTAAAAAAATGGATGCTAAATGTGGCGCAGGAAAGTGCGGTAGCTAATAAATGGAAAAATTACAAGGTTGTGGTTTAGGACTTAGAAGAGAATTTTTGGTTGAGGCTCTAAGTAGCGACTTTAAACCTGATTTTTGGGAGATAACTCCCGAAAATTGGATACAAATGCCCTATCATCACAGAGAAAACTTTGAAAAAATAGTCTCTCAAAACAAAATAGTAGCTCATGGAGTGTCTTTATCTATTGGCTCAAATAAAAAACCATCTAAAAAGTTTTTAAAAGACCTTAGAGAGTTTTTAGATAAATATAATATCAAAGAGTATTCAGAGCATATAAGTTTTTCGCATGTTGATTTTTCACAAAGTTATGAACTATTACCTATTTGTTTAAATAAAAAGTCGCTAAATTTATTAAACGACAGAGTTAACTATGTCCAAGATGAATTAGGTAGAAAGCTTATACTTGAAAATGCTACATATTATTATAAAGTGCAAGAAAAAATGAGTGAAGTTGAGTTTATAAATAAGCTTGTAGAAAAAAGCGGTGTTGGAATTTTACTAGATGTAAATAATGTATATGTAAACTCAGTTAACCATAATTTTGATGCACAAAAATTTATAGATGATTTGGACAAGTCAACCATTGCTTACATTCATATAGCAGGTCATTTTAATGACAGAGAATCTGGATTTTTGGTTGATACTCATGGGAAAAATGTGACAAAAAAAGTTTGGGAACTCCTAGCTTATACATTAGAACAGAAAAAAGTTCCGTGTATGATAGAAAGAGATAACAATATTCCAAGCTTAGATGAACTAGGTAAAGAATTTGAGAAAATGAAACAAATATATGAAAGTGTAAAATGAAAGATTTACAAAAAGATTTTTTTTACAAAATAAGCAGAAGAAAACCAAGCGAAGATAAAGCTATAACTTTATATCAAAATTTGGTTTTTCAAAGATATTATGAAATTTTATCAAATGCTTATCCTATATTTGCTAGTATTATACCTGATGACAAATTTAAAAAAATGGTTCAAGATTTTTTAGAATTTGGTGCAAGGAATGAGTATGTTTGGAAAATGCCAAAAGAATTTGGAAAATATCTGACTTCTAGCAAGAAATACAAAAACTTGCCTTATACAAAAGACTTATTATGGTTTGAGTGGATAGAAATAGAATTATTTATGAAAAACTATGATGATTTTGAAAAATCAAAATTTTCTTTAAAATCTAATTATATTTTAAATAAAAATGCTAAAATAAAAAAGTTAAAATATAAAGTTCATTTAAAAGATTTAGAAAACAAGGAGAAATGTGCATTATTAGCCTATTATGATACTCAAAGTAAAATAGTTATCTATAGGGAATTGTCCTTATCTATGTATGAGTTTATAAAGTTGATGAAGCATAACTCTTTCAAAAAAAGTAGTAAAATCATATGCAAAAAATATGATTTAGAAAAAAAAGAGAGTAAAAAAATACTAAAAAAAGCCCTAAAAGAACTTGTAAATTTAGGTGTTTTAATAAAAAGGATAAATAGTGACACAAATATTAAATAAAGTCAATAATTGCTTAAATAATCTGCAAAGCGTGGGATTATTTTTTGCTAGAATGTTGTTAGCTTATGGATTTTATGAGCCAGCAATAAATAAATTTTCTGATATTCAAGGAATATCTACATGGTTTGCAAGTCTTGGAATTCCTTTTCCACTACTTAATGCATATGCAGCAACATATACTGAAATTTTTGGGGTAATCTTATTAGTTTTAGGACTATTTACTAGATATATTTCATTTTTATTAATTATGGTTTTAACCGTTGCTATAATGACAGTTCATTTTGCAAATGGTTTTAGTGTTGGAAACAATGGATTTGAAATACCACTATACTACATATCATTTTTGATTATTTTGATGGGTTTTGGAGCAGGAAAAATAAGCTTAGATCATATAATCAAAAGAAAATTTTATGAAAATACTGCTTCTTGAGGACGATGCGTTATTATCTGATTTAATTTCAACTCATCTAATAGAGCAAAATTATGAGGTTGATACATTTGATGATGGGGAAAAAGCATTAGAAAGTATAGAAAATAAAAAATATGATATGTTTATATTTGATATAAATGTTCCAAAAATTTCTGGCTTAGATTTGCTAAAAAATATAAGAGATTATGATATAACTATACCAACTATTATAATAACGGCTTATCAAGATACTGGGAATCTCAAAAAAGGCTTTTGTTACGGTTGTGATGACTATATAAAAAAGCCTTTTGACTTAGAAGAGTTAAGCCAAAGAGTTATAAATTTATCAAAAAGATTTGGAATTGATAAAAATCATATAATAGATATGAAAACACACACTCTTGATTTAATAAACCATACTATTGAAAAAGATAAAAATACCTATGAAATTTCAAAAAAAGAGGCTGAAATTTTGTATTATTTATATAATAACAGCAAAAGAGTTGTAAGTTTTGATGAATTATTTCAGAATATATGGTATTGTGACGAATACCCTAGCCAAATTACAATAAGAGTATATATAAAAAATTTGAGAAATATTGTAGGTAAGGATAAAATAAAAACTTTGCGAGGTTTAGGCTACATATATGAATAAAAAAGAGAAATTTGCTTTTTTGAAATTTTTGCAATACTATGTCGGATCATCTTTTATATTTGTTGTAATTATAGCTTTTATGTATTATGACAAAGAATGGAAAAATATAGAAAGTCACTACAGTATGAAAACAAGTCAAATAGCTTGGAAAATTAAAAGCGAAATACTAAATAAATATATGAAAAATGAGAAATTAGTTCTTAACATAGAAGATAAAACTATAAATTATGCTCTTTTAAAGGACGATACTTCTGTATATTTTTCAAATTTAAGATATCCAATTGACTTTAATATACAAAATAAAACTCATATTTTTAGTGCAAAAATTGTATATATTTTAAACTTAAATGAAAATGAAATTCCAATAAAATACATAATAGTTGAAGATACAAATATTTTATCAGATATACAAAAACTTAGATATAAAATTGCAGCTTTTATCGTATTAAATTTCATAATGATACTGTGTTTTGGATATATTTTAAGTAGAATTTTAGTAAAGCCTATTAAAGAAAGTTTTGAACAATTAAATGATTTTGTAAAAAATAGTTCTCATGAACTAAACACTCCATTAACAGCCCTTGTAATGATAGTTTCAAAGCTAAAAAAACAAAAAACTATAGACAACAAAACATTAAATCAAATAATACTAAGTGTAAAAAATATAAAATTATCTTCTGATAAACTACTCTTTAATGCCAATGGAAAAAACTCAGAAAGATATAATGAAAAATTTGATTTTAAAATCTTGATTGATGAAAGTATTATATTTTTTAACGAACTTGCAAAATCCAAAAATATAACTTTGCACACAAAGCTTGAAAATACAAATATTTGTATGGATAAATACTGTGCTACGATGATTATAAGCAATGTTTTAGCAAATGCTATAAAATACACAAACAAAGATAAAAACATTCATATAACGCTTAAAGAAAATAAATTTATTGTTCAAGATGAAGGTATAGGCATTGATAAAAGTATGCAAAAAGAGATTTTTAAAAGATATCAAAGAGGCGTTAGCAAAGAAGGCGGTTTTGGCATAGGCTTAGACATCATCTCTTCAATATGCCAAGAATATAATATAAAAATTGATTTACAATCCTCTTTAGATAAAGGAAGTATTTTTAGCTTTAATCTGTCAAAATTGGCTACTAAATAAAAGATTAATCTCTTCATCTATTTTATCTAAATCCCATTGATTATAACTTCCTTCGAACATGCCTTTTTATCCTTAAATATGCAACAACCTAGTTTAAATTTAAAAACACGAATAAACAAAATAAAAATATTAAATTTTATTTATAAAATTAATTATATTGCACTTTTATTATTAGCTAATTTTCATTTATTATTTAAATCACTTACGCTTCCAAAATTGCTCCATTACTTGCATTTGTAACAAGTTTTTGATACTGTCTAAGCCATCTGCTTTTAACTTCTTTGCCAAGATATTTAAACTCAGCTTTTCTTTTTGCTACCTCCTCATCGCTTAAACGCACATTTATAGAATACTCATCAACATTAATATCTATAATATCTCCATCTTTTAAAAGCCCTATCATTCCACCCTCAGCTGCTTCAGGACTGACATGCCCTATGCTAAGCCCTCTAGTTGCTCCACTAAATCTACCATCAGTTATCAAAGCTACATCAGCACCCAAACCACGACCTACTATAAGGCTTGTTGGACTAAGCATTTCTTGCATTCCAGGACCACCTTTTGGACCTTCATATCTTAAAACTACAACATCGCCTTTTTTAACTTTACCACTAGAAATACCAACTATTGCTTCATCTTGAGAGTTAAAACATACTGCTTTTCCACTAAATTTTCTACTTCCTATGATACCAGCTGCTTTTATAACACAACCTTGCTCAGCTAAATTTCCAAATAAAATCGCAAGCCCGCCAACCTTTGAATAGGCATTTTCAACAGTATGGATAATGTTTTCATCTTTAATAATTGCATTTTTTAATCTATCTTTTAACATAATACCTTCAACACAAAGATTATCTAAATTTAAAAGATTTTCATCATATCTTGCAATCTCAGCCATAACAGCACTCATACCTCCCGCTCTACCGACATCTTCCATATGTACAGTTGGTAAACTTGGTGCTATTTTTGCTATATGTGGCACAACTTTACTGATATCATTTAGTTTTGCAATATCAAGTGGAGCCTCTGCCTCACGACTAATTGCAAGCATATGCAAAATTGTATTTGAACTTCCACCCATTGCCATATCTATAACCATAGCATTTTTTATTGATTTTTCATTTATGATATTTCTAATCTTGTATTTTTTATTAAGGGCAATTTCACAAATTCTTTTAGCAGCAAGTCTTAAAAGCTTTTCTCTTTCAGGCGTTAAAGCTAGTATAGTTCCATTTCCAGGCAGTGCTATGCCCATAGCCTCGCAAAGTGTATTCATTGAATTTGCTGTAAACATTCCAGAACAACTTCCACCACCTGGACAGGCAGCACACTCTATAAATTTAAGTTGTTCTTCATTTATTTTACCAGTTTCATAAGCTCCAACTCCTTCAAAAACAGAGTTTAAATCAAGTGCTTCGCCACTCTCTCCAACCCCTGCTTTCATAGGTCCGCCACTTACAAAAATGGTTGGAACATTAACCCTTAAAGCCCCCATAAGCATACCAGGAACTATCTTATCGCAGTTTGGTATGCAAACTAATGCATCAAGTGCATGAGCATTCATAACTGTTTCTATTGAATTTGCTATTATTTCACGGCTAGGAAGTGAGTAAAGCATACCACTATGGCCCATCGCAATACCATCATCAACACCAATTGTATTAAACTCAAATGGAACACAGCCATTTTTTCTAATCTCATCTTTTATAATTTTAGAATATTTATCTAAGAAAAAATGTCCTGGAATTACTTCTATAAAACTATTTGCCACACCTATAAAAGGCTTGTTAAAATCTTCATCTTTAAGCCCTGTTGCTCTTAAAAGAGAACGATGTGGTGCTTTTGTATAACCCTTTTTTACTATATCACTTCTCATAATTTTCCTTTTATATTACATAATAAATATTTTATCTAAAAATTGTTAATTTTATTTTTTAAATTTAATTAGAATTTTAAATGAAATTTAGAAAAAAAACAATACAATAAAATTCAGAAAATTTTTAAAAAGGGTTTTATATGGATTTTTTAATTAATCTAAGTGAAGGTACACAGTTTGCAATTCAACTTGCAATAGTTTTAGTTTGTCTTTTTTACGGGGCAAAAAAAGGTGGTATAGCCTTAGGACTTTTAGGAGGTATAGGGCTTTTAATTATGGTTTTTGGATTTAATATCCAACCAGGAAAACCAGCAATTAGCGTTATGCTTACAATTCTAGCTGTTGTTGTTGCTAGTGCCACACTTCAAGCTAGTGGCGGTTTGGATTGTATGCTTCAAATTGCAGAAAAAATCTTAAGAAAAAATCCAAAATATGTTAGTATTTTAGCACCTTTTGTTACTTGTATATTAACAATTCTTTGTGGAACAGGTCATGTTTGCTATACTGTTTTACCAATTATATATGATGTTGCTATAAAAAATGGAATTCGCCCAGAAAGACCTATGGCTGCAAGTTCTGTTGGTGCACAAATGGGAATTATAGCAAGCCCTGTATCAGTGGCAGTTGTTACTTTAACTGCATTTTTATTAGTTTCAAAAACACAATTAACAAATTTTGATGGCTATTTAGATCTTTTAAAAATTACTATACCATCAACTTTATTTGGTGTTTTGGCAATTGGAATTTTTAGTTGGTTTAGAGGAAAAGATTTAGATAAAGACCCTGTTTTTCAAGAAAAAATTAAAAATCCTGAGTTTAAAAAATATGTTTATGGTGATGAGGGAAATGTATCTTTACTTGGAGTAAAATTAGAGTCTAAAAAATGGCTTGCTATGTGGATATTCTTAGGAGTTATAGCTGTTGTTGCTCTACTTGGGTATTTTAATGAACTTCGTCCTAGTTTTCCATCAAAATCTGATGCAAAAATAGTTCAAATAGTTAAAGACGATACAATTTTAGAAAAAATTGATGTAAAAAATGGAAGTTTAACAGCAAATTTAAGCTCAGAATATAAAGAAATTATAAATAATGGAAAAACAAAGACCAATCTTGATTATTCAAAAGTTGTAATAACAAAAGTAGAAAAAGATAATTCAGAAAAAACAATTACTATAACAAAAGATGGAAATGATGTCATAGTTGGTGATAAAATTTATAATGATGCTAAAATTGTAGTCTTAAGCTCCATAACAAAATATAAAGCTTTAAAAATGACAGAAACAATCCAACTTTTTATGCTTTTAGCGGGTGCTTTAATAATTATATTTACTAAAACAAATGCAAATGAGATTTCTAAAAATGAGATTTTCCGTTCAGGTATGATAGCTTTAGTTGCTGTTTTTGGAATTTCATGGATGGCAGAAACTATGTTTGGTGTTCATATTCCAATGATTAAAGAGGTTCTTGGAAGTGTTGTAAATGACTACCCATGGACATATGCTGTAATGCTTCTTTTAATATCAAAATTTGTTAACTCTCAAGCAGCAGCTTTAACAGCATTTGTTCCATTAGCTTTAGGAATTGGTGTTCATCCAGGTGTAATTGTAGCTTTTGCTCCAGCTTGCTATGGTTACTATATCCTTCCAACATATCCAAGTGATTTGGCAGCTATTCAGTTTGATAGAAGTGGAACAACGCATATAGGAAAATATGTTATTAACCATAGTTTTATACTTCCAGGTTTAATAGGTGTATCTAGCTCTTGTGTTGTTGGATATATATTGGCAGGTTTATTTGGATATTTAGCTTAAGTTAATTTTTATTTTTAAAACTTTATAAAGCACGGATATTATATAATGAATTATAAATTTCATAAAGGATATCCGTGCTTTCAAATCCAGTTTTTATAAGCATTGTTTTAATGCTGGTTTTATGTATATTTAGATGCAATGTTATGCTTGCTATTTTAATTTCAGCTATAACTGCTGGTTTATTAGGTGGTATAGCTCCAAAAGATGTAATTGATCCTAGCTTTTCTCAAACGCTTGAATATACAATCTCAACTTTTATAAATGGCATGAGTGGAAATTTAGAAACTGCACTTTCTTATATACTTCTTGGAGTATTGGCAGCTGCAATTTCTCATACAAATTTAACAACAATTTTCATAAATAAAATTTCAAATTTTATAACCTCTAAAAAAATGTATTTTTTAGTTTCATTAGCTATAATTTCTTGTTTTTCTCAAAACTTAATCCCTGTTCATATAGCTTTTATACCTATTTTAATTCCACCACTTTTAAAAGTTATGAACAAAATGAAAATTGACCGTAGAGCTGTCGCGTGTGCTTTAACTTTTGGTCTTCAAACCCCGTATGTTGCAATTCCTTTAGGTTTTGGACTTATATTTCATAACTTAATTAAAAAAGAGATGATAAATAATAGTATTGAAGTAACTTTAAGCAATGTTTCATCAATTATGTGGTTAGCTGCCATTCCTATGATAATTGGTTTAGCTACTGCTTTGATAGTTTATAGAAAACCAAGAGAATATCAGACAATAGAACAAAATTTAGAGCAAAATTTAGATAACTTAAAAATGCATTTAGAAGAGTGGGGAGCTTTAGCTGGTATTATAGTTGCTTTTATCATTCAACTTATGTATGGTTCTCTTCCACTTGGTGCATTACTTGGAATTATCACAATGATCTTAACTACAAGTATAAAATATAAAAAAATGGATGAAACTTTTAATAGTGGAATTCATCTAATGGGTTTTATCGCTTTTGTTATGCTTGTAGCTGCTGGTTATGGAGCAATTTTAAGAGAAACAGGCGGTATAGGCGAGCTTGTAAATGCAGCAGCAACCTTGGCTGGTGGTAAAATAACTGGAGCATTTTTAATGCTTTTAATTGGTCTGTTAATAACTATTGGAATTGGAAGTAGCTTTGGAACTATTCCTATAATAGCTGCGATTTATTGCCCTTTAGCATTAGAACTTGGATTTAGCGTTGAAGCTACTATTTTTTTAATAGGTGTTGCAGCTGCCATTGGAGATGCAGGAAGTCCTGCAAGTGATAGCACACTTGGACCAACAAGTGGTCTAAATTTTGATGGACAACATAACCATATTTATGATACTTGTATTCCAACATTTATATTTTATAATATTCCATTAATTATTTTTGGAACAATTTTTTCAGCATATATATTATAAGGAAAATTATGGAAGTAAATTTATTAAATTACACACCTTTATGGATATGCTCAAATGCAATCAGAACTTGCTGGCAAAGCTTTGATAAAAGTGATAATGGCGGAGAGAAAGATAAAGAATTAATTGATAGAGTTGGTAATAAATACAAACATGCATCAACCCTAGAACACCTTCATTATAATTTTTATATAAAAGGTATTAGTAGAGCCCTACTTCAGGAACTTGCCCGCCATAGAATGGCAAGTTTAAGTGTAAAATCAACAAGATATACATTAAAAGAGCTTAAAAATGAGAGTGAATTTAAAGAAAATGATTTCACTAATGCAAGTAGATATTTAGTTTTAACAGGTAATGAAATAGTTGATAATTACAGCATTAAAGCATTAGAAAACATGCGTTTAGTACTGCAAGAAGTAAAAACAATAGATATAGCAAAATACTGCTTACCAGAAAGCTATAAAACAGAACTTACTTGGAGTATAAATGCAAGGTCTTTGCAAAATTTTTTACATCTAAGAAGTTCAAAATCAGCTCTTTGGGAGATAAAAAACTTAGCCCATGCTATTTATGAGCAAATTCCACAAGAACATAAATTTATATTTGAAGAGTGTATACAAAGTTAAATTTATTATTGTAGATATATTTTATTAAAAAATATGTCTGTTTTATCACTAACTATATTTTTATCAAATTTTAGATAAAATGAATTTAACTATAATTATAAAGGATAAAATTTGAAAAAAATATATGCTTTTTTAATGATCTTAATATTTTGTTCATCATCTCTTTTTGCACAAAACAAATATCAAAAATATGTAGAAAAGTGTGAACATGGTGATTCTTGGGCTTGTGCTGAAGTTGGAATGACAAACTATAAGCATGATAATTTAGAAGAAGCCTTAATATATTTTGATAAAGGTTGTAAGATTAAGTTTTCAATTGGATGTGAATTAAAAGCATTTTTTAATAAAAGCCAAAAACCAAAAGAGGCATTTGATGTATTTCAAAGGGCATGTGATAATAATAGCTCATATAGCTGTTTAAATTTAGCTATGATGTATGAGTATGGCGAATATGTTGAAAAAAACATAACCAAAGCAACAAAACTTTTTTCAAAATCATGTAAATTAGGTGATAAACAGGCCTGTTATTATTTAAATTTAAGATAATTAAATCTTTGGATTATTTTTTAAAAATTTAACCTGATTTGCATGTGTTAGTGCTATTGCTATAGCATCGGTTATATCAAGGGGTTTAATATCTTTTTTAAGCCCTAAAATTCTTTTAACCATATAAGCAACTTGCTCTTTTGTAGCTTTTGCTTTTCCTGTTACACTTTTTTTAATTTGAAGTGGAGTATACTCATAAAATTCACCATGAATTTGAAGTATTTTAAGACTTAAAGCTCCACGAAATTGTGCAAGCTTTAAAACTGTTTTTGGATTAAAAGCAAAAAATATATCTTCTATTACAACTTCATCTATTTGATTATTTTTAAAAATTATATCAAGCCCTTCACAAAGTTCTGTTATTTGATAGTTTAAAGTGTTAGGTTTTATCTTAATTAATCCAGCTTCAATTAATTTTACATTCACATTATCTTTTTCTATGATTGCATAACCACAGTTATGAGTTCCTGGGTCTATTCCTAAAATTCTCATTCATACTCTTTCACTATTATTCAAGTTCTATTCACATAAATATTAAATTAACTTATAAATTAACTAATATTTTATCATATTTAGGGTAAAATATTAGATGTAATTATTGTAAAGGATTTTA